>JBKOWM010000101.1:0-22811 GCA_046724395.1 Actinomycetota bacterium | reverse complement strand
GCGCCGCGTCAGCGAGGGCACCGTCGCGGACTTTCGCGAATCCTGATCGCGACGTCGGGTTTCGGCTGGTCGCGGGTACAATCGACCCTGACGCGGCGGCGGGCGGAAACCCCGAAGACCGACGAGACGCACGAATGCCGGGCCGGCGCCGATTGAGCCAGAACGACCGGAGGGACGATGATCCAGCTGACGCAGATGGCGGCCGGGAAGGTCAAGGAGCTTCTCGACGAGGAGGGGCGCAGCGACATCGCGCTGCGCGTTGCGGTTCAGCCCGGCGGATGCTCCGGCCTCCGGTACGCCATGTACCTCGATGACCAGCTTTCCGACAAGGACGTCGCGCACGAGCAGTTCGGGGTTCGCGTCGTCGTCGACAAGATGAGCGTTCCCTACCTCAGCCAGGCGACGATCGACTTCGTCGACACTCTCGAGCAGTCGGGCTTCACGATCGACAACCCTGTCGCCCAGGGGTCGTGCGCCTGCGGGCACAGTTTCCACTGATCGCCGCCACCGATGTCGGCCCCCGATCTGGGGGAGCCGAGTCTCCACCACCGATCGCGGTCTCGATCGAGTGAGCGATTCCGCCCCCATGGGGTCGCGCGCTAGGCGCAGTCCTCCAGCGCCGCTCGGATCCCGTCGCGAACCTCGGCGGCGGCGGGCTCGTCGATCACGAGCGCGGGCGAGATCTGAAGCGCGCCGGTAGCCAGGGCTCTGGTCATCACCCCCGCGCGCCGGCACGCCGAAACGACGCGAGCGGGGAGCGCTGGATCCTCGGCCAGGGCGTCCGATCGCAGCTGAACCGCCGCCAACACGCCGGTGCCCGCACGGACCTCCTCGACCAGCGGATGGGTCTCGAGGGGCCGAAGCGCGTCCGCGAGGTCGGACTCGAGCTGCAGGCCTCGCTTGTGCAGGCCCTCGCGCTCGACAATCTCGAGGTTCGCGAGCGCCGCGGCGGCGACGGCGGCGTGCCCCGAATACGTGTAGCCGTGACGGAACATTCCCGCGCCCTCGGCCCAGAACGGCTCTGTCACGTTGGGGGCAGCGATCACTGCGCCCATCGGCAGGTAACCGCTCGTGATCCCCTTCGCACACGTGACGAGATCGGGTTCGAGGTCCCACCTGGAGCTCGCGAACCAGTCGCCGACGCGGCCGAAACCGGTGATGACTTCATCCGCGACGAAGAGCACGCCTGTCTCCCGACAGATCGCGCGGACTTCCGCCAGGTAACCCTCCGGCGGGGGGAACACGCCACCGGCGCCGATGACCGGCTCACAAAAGAACGCCGCGACCCGCTCCGGGCCGGCCGAGGCGATCGCCTCGCGCAGGCCCTCGGCCGAATCCCACTCCACGCGAACGACATCGCCGACCAGCGCGCCGTAGCCGGTCGCGTTCGCCTCGATCCCGGCGAGGCTCGTGCCGGCGACGTGCATGCCATGGTATGCGCGTTCACGAGTGACGAACACGGTTCGATCCGCACGGCCGACGAGCTGCCAGTATCGCCGCACGATCTTGGCGGCGGTATCGATCGAGTCCGAGCCGCCGCTCGTGAGGAACACTCGGCCGTCGCGAACGGGGGCGACCGACGCCACGCGCTCGCACAGCTCCATGGCGGGCCTGTTCGACAGGTCCCCGAACGTCGAGTATGCCGACAACGTGCGGAGTTGCGCCGCCGCCGCCTCGGCGATCTCCTCCCGCCCGTATCCCACGTTGCAGTACCAGAGGGCGGCGGTCGCATCGACGTAGCGGCGGCCGTGGTCGTCCCAGACGTGGACGCCCTCTCCGCGGTCGATGACGAGCTCTCCGGCCCGCTCGACGGCCGCCATGTCGGCGAAGGAGTGCCAGAAGCGTGTCACCACGGCACGGTAACAGAACGGCCCGAGATTTGAACGGCCGTTCAGGATCGCGACCGGGTCGGCGGGGCGGTCACCCGGGGTCGTAGGCGAGGTTCGTCGACAGCCAGCCTTCGGCCTCCGCGAGCTCGATGCCCTTTCGCCGCGCGTAGTCCTCGACCTGATCTCGGCCGATTCGGCCCACGTTGAAGTACCGGGCCGCCGGGTGGGCGAAGTACAGCCCGCTGACGGACGCTGCCGGCATCATCGCGCAGGTCTCGGTGAGAGTGATCCCGATGGACGGGGCGTCGAGGAGCGCGAAGAGCGTGCGCTTCTCGGAGTGGTCGGGACAGGCCGGATATCCGAAGGCGGGGCGGATTCCCCGGTATCGCTCCTCGCGCAGCTCGTCCTGCGTGAGCCTGGGACCACGCTCGTACCACTCATGGCGGGCAAGCTCGTGCAGGTGCTCCGCGAACGCCTCGGCCAGCCGATCGGCGAGCGCCTTCACCATGATCGCGCGGTAATCGTCGTGGTCGGCCTGGAACCGCGCGACGAGGTCGTCGACACCGTCGCCGGTGGTCACGGCGAACGCACCCACGTGGTCGGAGAGGCCGGTCTCGGCCGGCGCCACGTAGTCTGCGAGCGAGCGGTTCGGGCGGTCGTCGCCGTGGTCGACCTGCTGACGCAAAAGGTGAAACCGCGTCCCGTTCTCCAGAACCACGTCGTCGCCGTCGGCGTTCGCCGCGAAGAACCCGTAGATGCCGAGCGGACCGAGCGAGCCGTCGCGCTCGATGTCGTCGAGGAGCTCGTTGGCGTGCTCGAAGAGCTCGCGGGCGGCTTCGCCGTGTCGCGGGTGATCGAGGATCGCCGGATAGCGGCCCTTCAGCTCCCACGCGGTGAAGAAGAAGGTCCAGTCGATGTAATCCCGCAGCTCCTTCACGGTCGGTTCGACGACGCGAGTCCCCACGAACGACGGCGCCGGCAGGTCCACGTTGCGCCAGACGATCGGCGTCCGGTTGGCGGCCGCGTCGGCATACGCAAGCAGCGGGTTCTTGTCGCGCTCCAGATGCTGGCGACGAAGGCGCTCCTGGTCCGTGCGGTTGCGGCGGTCGAACTCGGGGCGCCGCTGCGCGTCGAGGAGGTTCGAAACGACGTCGATCACGCGCGACGCGTCGATCACATGGACGGTCGGGTTCATGTACTCGGGCGCGATCCGCACGGCCGTGTGCTGTTTCGACGTGGTCGCGCCGCCGATCAACAGCGGCAGATCGAGCCCACGCCGCTCCATCTCGCGCGCGACGTTGACCATCTGATCGAGCGACGGCGTGATGAGGCCGGACAGTCCGACGATGTCGCAGCCCTCGTTGACCGCGGTGTCGAGGATCAGGTCGGCCGGGGCCATGACGCCGAGATCGATGACCTCGTAGTTGTTGCACGCGAGGACGACGCCGACGATGTTCTTGCCGATGTCGTGCACGTCGCCCTTGACGGTAGCGGTCACGATCTTGCCCTGCGCCCGCCCGGCGGTCGGTCCGAGGCGCAGCTTCTCCTCGTCCATGAACGGCTCGAGGTAGGCGACCGCCTTCTTCATCGCCCGCGCGCTCTTGACGACCTGCGGGAGGAACATCTTGCCCGACCCGAAGAGGTCGCCCACGATCTGCATGCCGGCCATGAGCGGTCCCTCGATCACGTCGAGCGGACGCTCGTACCGCTGCCGCGCGTCCTCGGTGTCCTCCTCGATGAAGTCGATCACGCCGTGAACGAGCGCGTGCTTCAATCGCTCCTCGACCGGTTGCTCGCGCCAGGTCAGATCGACCTCGCGCCTGGTCGCCTGGCCCCGGACGCCCTCTGCGAATCGCACGAGTCGCTCGGTCGCGTCGGGCCGCCGGTTGAAGATGACGTCCTCGACGTGCTCGAGGAGGTCGTCCGGAATGTCTTGGTACAGCATGAGTTGGCCGGCGTTCACGATGGCCATGTCGAGGCCCGCGTGAATCGCGTGGTACAGGAACGCCGAGTGCATCGCCTCGCGCACCGGCTCGTTTCCTCGGAACGAAAAGGACAGGTTCGAGACCCCGCCCGACACGCGCACCCCCGGGCAACGCTCCTTGAGGATCCGCGTCGCCTCAATGAACGCCTTCGCGTACTCGTCGTGCTCCTCGATGCCCGTTGCGATCGCCAGGATGCACGGGTCGAAGATGACGTCCTCGGGCGCGAAACCGACCTCGTCGATCAGGAGCGCGTACGCGCGCTCGAGGATCTCGACCTTGCGCTCGACGGTGTCCGCCTGGCCACGCTCGTCGAACGCCATGACGACGGCCGCGGCGCCGTACTCTCGCACCGTGCGGGCCTTCGCCAGGAAGTCCTCCTCGCCCTCCTTGAGCGAGATCGAGTTGACGACCCCCTTGCCCTGGACGCATTTCAGCCCGGCCTCGATCACCGACCACTTGGACGAGTCGATCATCACGGGGACGCGCGCGATCTCGGGCTCGGTGGCGATGAGGTTCAGAAAGGTCGTCATCGCCTGCTCGCCGTCGAGCAGATCGGCGTCCATGTTGACGTCGATCAGGTTGGCGCCCCCACGCACCTGCTCGAGCGCGACCTCGACGCCGCCCTGGAAGTCCCCGGACTCGATCAACCGTCGGTAGCGCTTGGAACCGGTGATGTTCGTGCGCTCGCCGATCATCACGAACCCCGTGTCCGGGCGGATCCAGAACGGCTCGAGACCGCTGAAGCGCGGCACGCGCTCCGGCTCGCTCGCGAGCGGACGCGGTCGCAGCCCCTCGACCGCCGCGGCGATCGCGCGGATGTGCTCCGGCGTCGTTCCGCAGCAACCACCGAGGACGTTCGCGAGGCCGGCCTCGGCGAACTCCCGCAAGTACTTGCTGGTCACGTCCGGCTGCTCGTCGTAGCCGCCGAAGGCGTTGGGCAGGCCCGCGTTCGGGTAGCAGCTGACCGGCACGGCGGCCACGCGCGCGAGCGCCTCGAGATGCGGCCGGATCTCGGCCGCGCCGAGGGAGCAGTTCACGCCCACGACGGCCGGCGCCGCGTGCTCGACCGACAGCCAGAACGCCTCGATCGTCTGCCCCGATAGCGTGCGGCCGCTCCGGTCGACGATCGTGACCGAGAGCCACCGGGGGACGTCCGGCGCGACCTGCTGCGCGGCGACGACGGCGGCTTTGGCGTTCAGCGTGTCGAAGATCGTCTCGATGAGAAGGAAGTCGACGCCGCCGTCGACGAGTCCGCGGATCTGTTCCGAGTACGCCTCGACGACACGGTCGAAGCTCACGGCCCGATACGACGCGTCTTCCACCCTCGGCGAGATCGACAGGGTGACGTTCAGCGGCCCGACCGAGCCGGCCACGAGCCTCCCGCCGAACGCGTCCGCGGCCGCGCGAGCGAGTCTCGCCCCCTCCAGGTTCATCTCGTAGATCGCGTCCTGGAGTCCGTACTCCGCCTGGCCGATCGACGTCGCCGTGAACGTGTTCGTCGTCGTGACGTCGGCCCCGGCATCGAGGTACGCGCGATGGACCTCGTCGATGATCTCGGGATGCGTGAGGTTGAGGAGATCGGGGTCACCGCGCACGTCTCGAGGGTGGCTCGCGAAGCGCTCCCCGCGCCACTCCTCCTCCGTGAGACCGCGACCCTGCAAGAGCACGCCCCACGCGCCGTCCAGGATCGCGATTCGCTCGTCGAGGATCGCCCGGAGTCTCTCGTGTGCGCGAGTACCGGCGGCGGAGGGGGGCATGTGTCCATCGTACCGTCCCCTCGGCCGCGTCCAGCGCGGTTCGGGGACCCCGCGGCGGCTCACGCGGCTCGCGTGCTGCGGTACGCTCCGCCCTCGATGCTCGCGATCGCCTACAACTGGTGGAAGCTGCTCCACATCCTCGCGGTGTTGGCCTTCGTGATGTTCCACGGCGTCTCCGCTACGGTCGCGATCCGTTTGCGCAAGGAACGGGATCGAGGCAGGATCGCCGAGTTGTTGCAGTTCTCGGGCTCGAGCGTTCAGGCCATGTACGTCGCGCTCGGGTTGCTCGTCCTGTTCGGCGTGATCGCGGGTTTCGCGGGCAGCTGGTGGGGCCAGTGGTGGATCTGGATCTCGCTCTTCATCCTCGTCCTGTTGATCGGGGAGATGGCGGCTGTCGCCGGTCCGTACTATCGACGCGTCAAGGAGGCCGTCGAGGTCAGGCCGTCGGGCGTCCCGCGTCGCAGTGATGAGGAGCTCGACGAGATCCTTCGATCGCCGTTGGCTATGTTCAACGCCGTCCTCGGGTTCGTCGCGCTCGGCCTCCTCGCGTATCTGATGGTCTTCAAACCGTTCTGACTGCTACAGGTCGGTCGACTCCAGCGGCCGGGCGGCCGGACCGTTGACGACCTCGCCCGTGGGAGCAAAGCGCGACCCGTGACACGGGCAATCGAAGGTCCGCGCGGTCGGATTCCACTTTACGGTGCACCCCATGTGGGTGCATATGGCCGACAGTGCGTGGACGACGCCCGTCGCGTCCCGATAGACGGCCACCTTGTGATCGCCGGTCGCGACGATGCCGCCCTCGCCCGGCCCGATCTCCTCCAGGCTTTGTGCGATCGTGCGCGCGATGAGCACGTCAGCTCCGGCGTACTGCGCGACGGTGAGCGGAATGGAGCCGAGCACCGCCGCCCGCGCCCCCGTCATCCCCCGGTTCCCGACGACGACGAGCTCGAATCCCTCGTCGGCGGCCGCGGAGATGATCGCCTGCGCGGGATCCCCGTCGCGGATCAGCGTCTTGGCCTCGACCCCCGAGCCGCCCACGTTGGTCGCGACCGTATCCCGCAGGATGAGTTCGCCGGTCTTCGGATGTCCCACGAAGATCAGCCCGACCTCGGCGTCGAGTCGCTTCGCGAGCGCGAACCCCTTTCGGGCGGCTCGGTCGGCCGTTGCCGACCCATCGGTGGCGATCAACACGCGACGGTAGACCGGCCCGCCGTCGACCCGCTCGACGTCGTCGCGTGTACGGGTCAGCAGCACGTCGCACGGCGCATGCTGGGCCACCTTCTTGACCACGCTGCCGAAGACCTGCTCGTCGCGCAGGAGGCCGCGGCTGCCGATCACGATGACCTCGGCCTCGCCCGTGTCCGCCGCGGTGATGATCGCCTCCGAAGGCTCATCGCCGCTCAGCACCACCTCATGCTTGATCCCTTGCTCCTCGAGGATGCCGCGTGCGCGCGCGACGGCGGCATCCGCACGTCCTCGGTCCGAGAACGCGTGAACGAGCGTGACGCTTCCCCTCGTCGCCTTCGCGAGCTTCGCGGCGATGCGCTCGGGTGTCTCCGCGGAAGCGGAGCCGTCCGTTGCCAACACGATGCGCCTGTACGCCATCGAGAAAAACCCTGCTCCTTTCTCGGCGATCAGCCCGCGCTCGAGCCCCGCGAGACTACCCGTCGAAGCTCCTCGAGCGTCCCCTCGTCGAGCTCGAGGTCCCCGGCCGCCGCGTTGGACCGGACGTGATCCGGATCGGTGCTTCCGACGATCGCGCCGGTGACGCCCGGCTGCGCGACGTTCCACGCGATCGCCACGTTGGCGACCGAGACCGCGAGGCGGTTCGCAACGCGGCGAGCGCCCTCGACGACGGTCATCGTCTCGTCGATCACGTCGGGGCGGAGGAACGTCTCCCACACATCGCCGCCGCGGGCCCGATGGTCTCCAGGGTCAAACGTCGTTTGCGCCGTGATGGCCCCGCTCAGGATCCCGTACGCGAGCGGGCCGTACGCGATCGTCCCGATGCCGCGGTCTCCGCACCAGGCGATGAGATCGCCGTTCTCGAGGTCGAGCATCGAGAACTCCGGCTGCAGCGAGTCGACGTGGTGAACCGCCTCGCACCGCTCGATCAGCCCACGGTCGAAGTTGGATACGCCGATGTTTCGCACGAGGCCCTCGCCGACCAACTCGGCCATCGCTCCCCATGTGTCCTCGACCGGGACGCCCGTCGAATCCGGCCAGTGCAGCTGATACATGTCCAGATGATCGACGCCGAGGCGCTCCAGGCTTCCCCGGCATGCCTTGTGGACCTCCTCGGGCCGAAACCCGGTGCCCTCGGGGGCCGGACCCACCTTGCTGAAGATCAAGGCATCGCTCCGCCGACCAGCGACGGCAACGCCGACCAGCTCCTCGGATCGGCCGTCCCCGTAGACCTCGGCCGTGTCGATCCAGGTGATGCCGGCGTCGAGCCCGGCTCGGATCGCGTCCACGATCCGCTCATCTGGCTTGGCGTCGCCCCACTCGCTGCCGCCGCCGGCTTCCCAGGCGCCGTAGCCGACCACCGAGATCTCGGGTCCCTGCGAACCGAGCCGTCGCATCCGCATGCGCATGTTCCTTTCGCTCACGATCTTCCCTGGGCGCCCGCATTGATCGGCCGTTCAATGGCCACGCTTCAGAACGCCCCGGCCGCGACCGATGCTAGCGCGTACCGCCGGTGTTCCATGTCCAGCCAGGCGGTACATTGAAATAAGCCCCGAGCGGGACTAACCGCGAGGAGAGGACTCCCACAAAGGAGGCGGGCCGGGCTGCGCCCGGCGCAAACGGATGTCAAAGGCAGTCGAAGAGAAGGAACGCGTCGTCATCCGGTTCGCGGGCGACTCGGGCGACGGGATGCAGTTGACCGGTGATCGTTTCACGAACGCCACCGCCGTACTCGGCAACGACCTGGCAACGCTCCCGGATTTTCCCGCCGAGATCCGGGCGCCGGCCGGAACCGTCCACGGTGTCTCGGCGTTCCAGATCCAGTTCGCCTCGCGCGACATCATGACGCCGGGCGATCACCCGAACGTGCTCGTCGCCATGAACCCCGCCGCGCTGAAGGCGGAGCTCCGCTCCGTCGAGAAGGGTGGGACCGTCATCCTGAACGAGGACGCGTTCCTGCAGCGCAACTTGGAGAAGGCGGGGTACTCCTCGAACCCGCTGGATGATGGGACGCTCGACGGCTACCAGGTGTACCGCGTCCCCATGACCTCGATCACGGTCCGCGCGGTCGAGGAGTTGGGGCTGACGCGCAAGGAGGCCGAGCGCTCGAAGAACATGTTCGCCCTCGGTTTGGTTTCGTGGATGTACGGCCGGCCCGTCGACGTGACGCTCAACTGGCTGCACAAGAAGTTCTCCGACAAACCGCAGGTCTACGACGCGAACGTCGCCGCGTTCAAGGCCGGGTACAACTTCGGCGAGACCACCGAGCTCTTCGCTCACTCGTACGTGGTCAGGCCGGCGCCGGCCAACCCCGGCACGTACCGGAACATCTCCGGCGCGACGGCGCTCGCGTGGGGGCTCGTCGCCGCGAGCGACCGCGCCGGCATCCCCCTGTTCTACGCGAGCTACCCGATCACGCCCGCCTCGGAGCTGCTGCACGAGCTGTCGCGGCTCAAGAACTTCGGCGTTCGCACGCTGCAGGCCGAGGACGAGATCGCGGCCGCCAACGTCGCGCTCGGCGCGTCGTTCGCCGGTCAGCTCGGCGTGACCGGGACGAGCGGCCCCGGTATGGATCTGAAGGCCGAGACGCTCGGGCTCGCCGTGACGTTGGAACTGCCGATGGTGATCGTCGACGTGCAGCGCGCCGGGCCGTCGACGGGAATGCCGACGAAGACGGAAGCCGCCGACCTGCTGCTCGCGCTCTTTGGCCGTCACGGCGAGTCGCCGATGCCGGTCGTCGCGGCGCACTCGCCCGGGAACTGCTTCGATGCCGCCATCGAGGCCGTTCGCATCGCCGTGAAGTACCGAACGCCGGTCATCCTGCTCTCCGACACGTTCCTGGCCAACTCCTCCGAGCCCTGGCCGATCCCCGTCGTCGCGGCGCTCCCCCGGATCGATCCGAACTTTGCGACCGGTCCCAACGCCGGCCAGGAGTTTCTGCCCTACCTACGCGACGAGAACCTCTCGAGACCGTGGGCGATCCCGGGAACCCCCGGCCTTCGGCACCGCGTGGGCGGGCTGGAGAAGGACGAGACCGGCGCAATCAGCTACGACCCCCTCAACCACGAGCGCATGACCGAGGTGCGCGCGGCGAAGGTGGAACGGATCTCCGACGACATCCCGCCGCTCGAGGTGGACGATCCCGACGGCGACGCAGAGTTGCTCGTCCTGGGATGGGGATCCTCGTACGGGACCATCCGCGCCGCCGCCAGGCGGGTCCGGGACGAGGGCAAGGCCGTCGCAACGGCGCAGCTGTACCACCTGAACCCGTTCCCGAGGAACACGGGCGACGTCGTCACTCGGTACCGCCGCGTGCTGATCCCCGAGATGAACCGCGGCCAGCTCGCGCTGCTGATCCGCGGCAAGTACCTCGTCGATGCCACGAGCTACACGAAGGTGCAGGGCCAACCGATCTTCGCCGAGGAGCTCGAGACCCAGATCCAGGCGATGCTGTCGCGAGACGAAGACGTGGACAAGGCCACCGATCGAGCACCAGAAAGAGAAAAGGAAGCAACCAGCACATGAGCCAGACGGAGAACGGGCCGGCCGCAAGCGTCGGCACCCTGACGAAGAAGGACTTCACCAGCGACCAGGAGGTTCGCTGGTGTCCCGGGTGCGGCGACTACGCCATCCTTTCGACGGTTCAGTCGTTCATGCCGGAGCTCGGCATTCAGCCGGACAAGACCGTGTTCGTGTCGGGCATCGGCTGCTCCGGACGGTTCACGTACTACATGGACACCTACGGCGTCCACGGCATCCACGGACGGGCGCCGGCGATCGCGACCGGCATCGCGGCGGCGAACCCCGACCTCAGCGTGTGGGTCGTGACCGGAGACGGCGACGGCTTGTCCATCGGCGGCAACCATCTGATCCACGCACTTCGGCGGAACGTCAACGTCAAGATCCTTATGTTCAACAACCAGATCTACGGGCTCACCAAGGGCCAATACTCGCCGACGTCGGAGGAGGGCAAGGTCACGAAGTCGACCCCATTCGGCTCGTTGGACCACCCGTTCAACCCCATCGCGCTCGCGCTCGGCGCGGAGGCGACCTTCGTCGCCCGGACGCTTGACAACGACCGACAGCACCTGATGTCGGTGCTGCGCGCCGCGGCCACGCACCGAGGGACGGCGTTCGTCGAGATCTACCAGAACTGCAACGTCTTCAACGATGGAGCATTCGACCTGTTGCGTGAGAAGCCCGAGGGATTGCACAACCAGATCCGCCTCGAGGACGGCAAGCCCGTCATCTTCGACGACGGCAACCGGTGTGTGCGCGTAGGCGCGAACGGCCGGCTGGAGGTCGCCGACGCGGCGGACGCCGACGAGTCGAGCATTGTCGTGCA
The DNA here is from genome assembly GCA_046724395.1 of Actinomycetota bacterium. Taxonomy (GTDB): domain Bacteria; phylum Actinomycetota; class UBA4738; order UBA4738; family HRBIN12; genus DATAEU01. The sequence continues at coordinate 11,707 of JBKOWM010000101.1, read as the reverse complement.
CGAGGTCGACGGCCGCCCGTCGCTCGCGTTCGCCCTCGCCAACCTGTCCGGGGGACCGAACGAGCCGACGTGCATCGGTGTCTTTCGCCAGGTCCAGCGGCCGGTGTACGGCGACGCCATGGAGCGGCAGATCGAGGCGGCCACGGAGCGACTGGGCATCGGGGACCTCGAACGGCTGCTGCATTCGGGCGACACGTGGGTGGTCGAGGCGTTGCCTTGATGACGAGACGCGGTCCCGCCTACTGGTCGCGACCGCCGATGCCGTAGCGGGACATCGCGGCGTCCGCCCGCGTCTCCACCCGGCGAAGGTCCTCGACGAGAGGCGGGAGGACCTCGAGAAGACGTTCCACATCGTGCGCGGTGGTGTCCCGACCCGTCGCGGCGCGAAACGACGACATCGCCGGGATGCCCATTGCGTCGAGGACAGGCGAGGGCTCCGACGACGCGCCCGAGCAGTTCGACCCGACCGCGAGCCGGAAACCGCGGTCGTCGAGCGCCATGGCGAGGATCTCGGGGTCGAGGTCGTCCACCGTGAAGCACACAACGTGCGGGACGCGCTGCGTCCGGTGCCCGTGCAGGCGGACGCCGTGCATGGCCTCGAGGCCCTCACGCAGCCTCGTCGTCAGTGCCCACTGCGCCGCCGCCTGATCCGCGAGTTCGCGAAGCGAGGCCTCGATGGCCGCGGCCATCGCCGCAACGCCGGGGACGTTCTCTATGCCGGACCGCCGCTTGCGCTCGCGGTCGTCGCCGCACGGATACGCGGCGATCGGTGTGCCGCGACGGACGTACAGGGCGCCGACGCCCGGCGGCCCGCCGAACTTGTGTGCCGAGATGGACAGCAGGTCCGCGCCGATCGCCCGGGCGTCGACCCGCAGTCGTCCCGCCGTCTGGCACGCGTCCGTATGGAACAGCACGCCCTGCTCTCGCGCGAGCCGTGCGGCCTCGGCGACCGGCTGGATGGTGCCGACCTCGTGGTTGGCGTGCTGCAGGGAGACGAGGAGCGTCCCGGGCGCGCGCATCTCCGCGGTGAGCGCGTCGAGGTCGACGCGGCCGTCCTCGTCCACAGCCACAAGAACGGCCTCGAACCCGTCGGTTTCGAGCGTGTGGAGCACGCCGCCGACCGACGGATGCTCGACCCGCGTCGTGACGATTCGGTTGCCGATCTCGCGGATCGGCCGGACGCCTCCCCAGATCGCAAGCGCGACCGACTCCGTCCCGCCGGACGTGAAGACGATCTCGTCGGGCTGAGCGCCGATCGCCTCGGCGATCTGAGCGCGCGCGTCGTCGAGCACCCGTTTCGCGGCGCGACCGTTTGCGTGCAGTCGCAAAGGATCGCCGAAAGCATCGAGCGCATCGACGAACGCCTGCTTCGCATGCTCGTGCATCGGGGCCGCCGACGCGTGGTCGAGGTAGGTATCCAGCGGTACCGAGTCACCCCCCGGGCCTGACGCCGGCCATGCTACGAGAGGCCGCGTGGCTCGTGTGGTCAGACCTCGTCGCCGTCTTCGGCGCGGAGGTACGCCCACCAGTACGCGACCGCTCCGACGACCGCCCCGGAGGCGGGTCCCACCCAGTAGATCCACCATTCGGTCCAGACCCCGCCGGCGACCTCCGGTCCGAATGCGCGGGCGGGATTCAGCGCCGCGCCCGTGAGTGGCCAGGCGACGAGCGTCGCTGCCGCCAGGAACCCGCCGAGCGCCGGCGCCGCGCGCCACGGGGAGGCGCTGCGCTCGTCCACGATCAGCGCGATGGCGACGAGGGTCAAGAGGAACGACAAGACGGCCTCGAGCAGGACCGCTCGGCCTGCACCGACACCCTCGGCGAGCAGCGGCGCACCGACCGCCGCGGGCCGCCACGTCGCCTTCGGGACGGCCAGGCGCAGGACGACGCCGGCGAGGACCCCGCCGGCGAGCTGCGCCGCGACGTACACCAGCGCTCGGACCGTCGCCAGGCGCCCGAGAACCCACAGGGCCGAGGTGATCACCGGATTCACGCCGCCTCCCGAAAGGGGCAGCGTGAGGGCAAGGGCCGCCGCGAACGCCGATCCTGTCGCGACGGCGACGCCAACGAGCCCGCCGCCGACGGATCCTGCGACGACCACGGACCCGGCGGCCGCAAGGACGACCGCGAACGAGCCCACGAGCTCCGCCGCCGCGGCGCGTCCGAGAGCGATCTCGCCGGCTGCGGCTTCGGGCCGCCAGCGCTCGTGCATCCGGCGGCGGACGTTAGTCGAGAAGCCGCTCGCGCGCATCGCGTGTCTCGTCGCGGTCGCACCGCTGGAACGGCTCCCGCGGTGCGCGCCCTTGCCCGGCGGTTCCCGGGCGCGCGGAGGGCCACTGGTACGATGCGCCGCGTGAAGGTGTTGCTCGTCGCGCCAAATGCGCGCTCGCGAGATCTCATGCGCGTGGCGGTCGCCGGCATCGAGCGGCGGTTGGGCGCACGGCTGGAGTTTCTCGAAGCCGCCGATGGCGTCGCCGGACTTCGGCTCGCGTGGCGCGAACAGCCCGACGCGATCGTTGCCGAGGAGATCGCGTCTCGGATGGGCGCCTTCGCACTCGCGAAGGATCTTCGTGGGGCGGAGCAACCGTATACGGGGGCGATCGTCATCCTGCTCGACCGTCGCCAGGACGTCTGGCTGGCGAAGTGGTCGGGCGCCGACGCGTGGTTCGTCAAGCCGGTTGACCCGTTCGCGCTCGCGGATCGGCTGCTCGGCCTCGTGAAGGCCGGGGAGCCCGTATGAAGATCAAGGGGACGTGCCTGCACTGCGGGCGCGAGTTCTTGGCGGAGCAGGTGATCGCGTCCGGGGGGCGGTGCCCGTGGGACGGCAAGCCGCTCCAGCCGGACTACGCCGCCGTCCTCGTCGACTCGTTGATCCAGGCAGAGGCCGCGGGGAACACGCTCGAGAACGCGCTCGAGAAGATCGCGGATCTCGAACCGGAGCTCGTCCTGGACGCCGCGTCGATCCTCGCGACGATTCGCGAGCACTTGGAACGACTGGAGCGAGCGCACGAGCACGAGCGCTGACGATCGCGACGGCGCGAATCACCACCGCGTCGACGTGCGCCACACCGACGGCCGCTGGTCGGTCGCGATCCTCGATGGCGACGGGCAGGAGCTTGCATCCCGTCCCTGTCGCGACGAGACCGAGGCGTGGACGTACGCATCGACCGTGCGCCAACACATCTACTGGCTGTCGAACGAGAAGTTTCGCGAGTACTACGGCCTGCGGGGATAAGACGGAGAGAGAGAGACGGACGGATCCGCGATGGGGTTCAACGCGATGCAGCCGGGCAAGATCAAGCGGGCGGACGTCCTGCTGCTGGTGGCGGCGATCGTCGTCGTCGCGCTGCTCCTCGCGTGGGTCGCGCGCGCGTGACCGACGACGACGACCCGGCGCAGCTCGACTACTGCTACGTCACGACAACGGGACGCCATTCGGGCAACCCGCACACCATCGAGATCTGGTTTGCCGTACACGACGGGCGACTGTTCCTGCTGGCCGGCGGCGGCGATCAGAGCGACTGGGTGCGCAACATCCGACAGGAGCCGCGTGTCGGACTGCGCCTCGGCGGCGACGACATGATCTGCCGCGCCCACGTCGTCGAGGATCCGGACGAGGACGCCCTGGCTCGCAGGCTTCTGCTCGACAAGTATGTCCCTCGATCGTCGAGTGATCTGGACGAGTGGGCGAGGACCGCGCTCCCAGTCGCGATCGAGTTGCCGGTCACGTCGCCCGATCGACCGGATTAGACGTCGTCGAAACCGATGGAGAACAACCGGTCCAGGTCGTGCCGCGAGAACACCTGAAAGGCGATGAGCGTTTCGGTGCGCGCGACGCCTTCGACCTTCGCGATGCCCCCGGGGATGACCCTCGCCAGGTCCTCATGCGCGGCGACGCGCACCACGGCGACGAGGTCGAACTCACCCGCCACCGAGTAGACCTCGCTGACTCCGTCGATTTCCGCGATCGCCTGCGCGGCCTCGGGGATCTCGTCGATCTCGCACTGCACGAGCACGACCGCGTGGACGGCCATCCTCAACTCCGCTCGAGGACGACGGCGAGCCCCTGGCCGCCGGAGATGCAGAGGGTGGCGAGGCCGAGGCCCGCGCCACGTTCGCGCATCTGATACGCGAGCGTGAGGAGCAGCCGCGCGCCACTCATCCCGATTGGGTGCCCCAGCGAGATGCCGCCACCGAGTCTGTTGAGCCGGTCGCGGTCGAACTTCATCTCCCGTTCGCACGCAATGACTTGCGCGGCGAACGCCTCGTTGATCTCGATGAGGTCCATGTCCTGGAGCGATAACCCGGTGCGCTCGAGGATCTTCTGCGTAGCCGGGACCGGACCGATGCCCATGATCGCGGGGTCGACACCGGCCCACGACCAGCCGACGATCCGCGCGAGCGGCTCGCGGCCGTCCGCGCGCGCTCGGCGCTCGCTCGTGACGACGATCGCCGCTGCGCCGTCGGTGATGCCGGATGAGTTCCCCGCGGTGACCGAGCCGCCGTCGCGGAAGACCGGCCGCAGGGCCGCGAGCTTCTCGGGCGACGTGTCGGGTCGCGGGTGCTCGTCCTGGGTCACGACGACGGTGCCCTTTCCCGTCGGATCCGGGGCCTCGACCGGGACGAGCTCGGCCGCGCGCGGCGATGTACCCTCCGCCGCCTTCGTCTGCGACTCGAGCGCGAAGCGGTCCTGTTCTTCACGCGAGATGTCGTAGCGGTCGACGAGGTTCTCGGCCGTCTCGCCCATGACGAGGCCGCAGAGCGGATCGAGCAGGCCGTCGCGGTACATCGCGTCGTAGACGGTCGCATCGCCGATCCGGTACCCGGTCCGCATCCGGTCGAGGAGGAACGGAACCCGGGTCATGTTCTCCATCCCACCGGCGAGCACGATTTCGGAGTCGCCGAGGGCCACCTGCTGCGCAGCGATCTGAACCGCCTTCATGCCGGAACCGCAAGCGATGTTGACGTTGTAGGCCGACACCTCCTTCGGAACGCCGGCGCGCACACTGACCTGCCGGCCCGTGTTCGGCCCGTTGCCCGCCTGCCGGGCGTGTCCGATGATCGTCTGGTCGATCTCCTCGGGCTCCACGCCCGAGCGACGCAACGCCTCGCGTGCGGCGAGCGTCCCGAGCTCGACGGCCGTGATGTGGGAAAACGACCCGAGGAACCGGCCGATCGGCGTGCGGGCGCCCTCGAGAATGACCGGGGACTCCACGACCCCAGTGTATCGGCGGCTACCGTTCGCGCGTTCGTGCGGGCTCGCCCGCTCGCGCCTGCGTGTTCTCATCGCGCCGGTCTTCCCGCGCCGAGCGAAGGCGGGACAGGATCGAGTGCAACGCGGCGCCACCCTCCACGGGCTCGCTCGGAGGTGGATCCGCCGCCTCGATGGTGACCGTGGACGTCGCGAGCCACGAACGGACGGCCGCGAGCTCGTCGGCCCGCTCTCGCGGTGGCGGTTGGCCCATCGGGACGGTGTGGCCGTCGCGAACGAGCGAGCCGCCGACGAGCCGCAGCGGTGTCCCGTCCGCATGGCGCAGCCGCAGCTCGCCGGCGCCGAGAAGCCATCCGTCCATGCGTGCGCGCCGGAGCGCCTCGGCGAGCGCGCGCACGCGGTCGCGAGCGAGCGCCGCCTCCTCGAACCGCTCGCGCGTGGCAAGGTCGTCCATCCGCTCCTCGAGCGCTCCGAGGAGCCCGGCCGGGGTCGAAAGGGAGGAGAGGAGGCCCCGGACGAGCTCTCCGTAGCGCTCGGGGTCCGTGCGGCCGTCGCACGGCGCGACGCACCGCGCGATGTCGGCGAGGGCGCACGGCGCGAATCGCGTCGTCGCCCGCATCGACGCCGTGCAGCGGCGGATAGGGAAGACGTCCTCGAGCGCCTCCTTCGTCAAACGCGCCTGCGCGACGCTCGAGAACGGGCCGAGAAAGGCGCCGGCGCCCTTCGGCTCGCGGACGACCTTGATCCGCGGGTACGCCTCGGCCGTGTCGATCCTGAGGTACACGTACCGCCGCCACGTCCGGCCGCGACGGTTGTATTTCGGCTCGTGCGATCGGATCAGGCGCGCCTCGACGACGAGCGCCTCGAGCTCCGAGCGACACACAACTCCTTCGACCGAATGTGTCTCATCCAGCAGCTCGTCGATGCGCTTGCGCTCGTCGCCGTAGAAGTAGCTCTTCACCCGGGACCGTAGGTTCTTCGACTTGCCCACGTACAGGACGCGGCCGTCGCGACCCCTGAACAGGTAGACGCCGGGCGCACGGGGAAGGTCCTCGGCCAGGCGGATCTTGCCGTAGTTCGGCCTGCCGCGCGACGTGACCGCAAGATAGAGATCCCCGAGGGTCAGGATTCCGAGCCGTGCGCCGAGGTCGAGGAGCCCCCGCAAGACCTCGGAGCACGCGCGGGCGTCGGCAAGCGCCCGATGGGTCGGGACCGTCGTCCGGAAGTACTGCGACAGCGTGCGGAGGCGGACGTTGGGCACTTCGGGCCAGACGACGCGCCGCGCTAGCCGAGCGGTACAGACGGGGGGGCCGGGCAACGTCGGATAACCGTGCGCGACCAGCTCCGCGTTCACGAACGCGAAGTCGAATCGCGCGTTGTGGGCGACGAAGACGCAGCCGGCCGCGAACTCGTTGAGTGTCGGCAGCACTTCGCCGATCGACGGCGCTCCTGCGACGGCGGCGGCGTCGATGCCAGTCAGATGTGTGATGAACGGAGGTATCGGGACGCCCGGATCGACCAGCGTCTGAAGCTCGCCGATCCGCTCGCCGCCACGCACCTTCACGGCGCCGACCTCCGTGATCCGCGAGTCGGTCGGCGACCCCCCGGTCGTCTCGAGATCCACGACACAGAACGTCACCGAGGACAGCGCGACCTCGTGCTCCAGGGTGGTCTGTGCGGCCTCGACGGGCATCGGCTGGTTCTCCCGCGGGGCCGCGGGTCCCCGACGATATCGAACATGCGTTCGATCGTCAAGACCGCGTGCGGGGCCGGGCGTTCGGATGTGCAGACCGGGCGTCAGTCGAGCGGGTACAGCGCGTTCTCGACGGCGAACGCGAGCGTGTGTTCGACGGCCAGGTGAGCCTCCTGAACGTGCGACGTGGCATCGAGCGGGACCCGAATCGCGATGTCGACGAGGCCGCCGAGCTCGCCGCCTCCCCGACCGGTCAGCCCGATCGTCACGAGCCCCCGCCGCCGCCCCTCCCGCACTGCGAGTACCACGTCTGCGGAATTGCCGCTCGTCGAGATGGCGAGCAGGACGTCGCCGGCGCGGCCGAGGGCCTCCACCTGGCGGGCGAACACGCCGTCGAACCCGAAGTCGTTCCCGATCGCCGTCAGGATCGAGGTGTCGGTCGTGAGCGCGATCGCCGGGATGGCGGGGCGCCGCCGGTTCGTGGTCAGGGTGCTGACGAACTCGGTTGCGAGCCCCTGCGCGTCGGCCGCGCTGCCGCCGTTGCCACAGATCAGCAGCTTTCCTCCGGCCCGAAGGACATCGACGACCGTCGAGGCAGCCTTCGCGACATCCTCCGAGCACTCCTCGGCGACGGCGTCGAGCGTGCGGGCCGCATCGACCAGGTACCCGCGGATCGTGTCGGCGTTCATCGGCGGGCGGCGCCGAGGAGGGACTCGATGACGAGCGCCGCGCCGAGAAGATCGTCGGCGACGTGGTCGGCGAACCGCTCGGCCTCGACGCGCTCTTCGGTGCCATGACCCGTCAACACGAGGATCGTCGTGGCACCGACCGCGCGGCCGAGCCGCATGTCGACGGCGTGGTCACCGACGACGAACGAGTCCGACGTGTAGAAGTGATAGGTCCGCGCGGCCCGTTCCACCATGCCGACGGCCGGCTTGCGACAGGAGCAGCCATCGTCCGGGGTGTGCGGACAGAACTCGATGCCGTCAACCGAGGCGCCCGCGTCGGCGAGGAGGGCGCGCAACCGGTCGTGGATGTCGCCGAGCCGCTGCTCCGTCAGCAGACCGCGTCCGATGGGGGATTGATTCGTGATGACCACGACGCCGAGACCGGCGTCGCGCAGACGCCGGATCGCCTCGGCCGATCCGGAGATCAGGCGCATCTCGGCCGGATGCAGGACGTACCCGATGTCGTGGTTGATGGTCCCGTCTCGGTCGAGGATCGCGAAGCGGCGGCTCATCGAGCCGGTTCCCAGGGGCGCGCGCTGACGTGCGCGCGGACGCCGGCGGGCTCGAACGCGAACGGCACGAACCTACCGCCGAGGACCTCCAGCGCGGCGCGGACTTCTCGCTGGCGCGCGGGGTCGCAGGCGAGCAGGAGGTACCCGCCGCCCCCGGCGCCGCAGATCTTGGCGCCGGACGCGCCGGCATCGCGCGCGGCCGCGAACAGTCGCTCGATCGGGGTGCCGTCGGCGATCTGCGGGTTCATGCGCTTCTTGTTCTCGTACGCCTCGCCGAGCAGCGGGCCGATCGAAGCGACGTCGCCGTGCTCGAGCACGTCGCGCATCTCGTACGCGAGAGACTGCAGTTGTTTCATGCCCTGGATCGTCTCCTCACGCCCTTCGGCGTGAAGGCGGACCTGTGTGTCGATCAGGCCGACGTCGGTTCGCACGCCTCCGGTGTAACAGAGCAGCAGGTTCGAGCGGAGCTCGCTCAGCACAGCCGGTTCGGCGCGGACGGGCGTCACGCGAGCGCCCTCCGCGAAGAACTCGAGAAGATTCAGGCCCCCGAACGCGGTCGCGAACTGATCCTGCCAGCCTCCCGCGATCCCGAGGTCCCGTCGCTCGATCTCGTAGCACGTTCGGGCAAGCTCGTCCGCCGTCATCCGTCTCCGCTCGAGCGCCAGGAGCGCCGCAACGACGGCCGTCACGAGCGCCGATGACCCGCCGAGCCCACTGCCCGGCGGCGCATCCGAGCGGATGTCGAGGTCGACGCCGTGGCGCACGCCGACGCGCGCGAGCGCCGCCTTCGGCAGATCCATCGCGCCGTCGTACACGGGCTCGGCCTCGACGTCGTACGCCACGAGATGGCCGAAGTCGAGCGACCGGATCTGAATCCGGTCGTCGTCGCGAGGCTGCATCGTGACCTCTGCGTAATGGTCGATCGTCGCGGACAGCACGGCCCCTCCGTGCTCGCCGAACCAGTGCGGGAAGTCGGTTCCGCCGCCGACGAAGCTGATGCGGAGCGGCGCGCGCGCGATGACGGTCACGGCGTCCATCGGGGAGCCAGTATGGGGCTCGGCCCGTCGCGGTGACCAGCGCGAGGCCGCGGAGCTTAGGCGACGAAGCGGACGACCCGGCGGCGTTGTTGCTCGGTCATGCCACCCCAGACGCCGTAACGCTCGCCGTTCTTCAGCGCCCACGCCAGACACGTTCCGCGGATGGCGCAGACGGAGCAGTAGGCGAGGGCGGGACCGGCCTCCTCCTCGGACGTGGGGAAGAAGACGTCGGGGTCGATCCCGAAGCAGGCGGCGGCATCCTGCCACATATCGGGCGGGGAGGGGTTGCGTGGAAGGTCGTCGAGGTCGATGCCACTGCGCTCCCTGGTAACGGCTGCTCCCATCCGAGACCCCCCTCGTGAAGCCCGACCGGGCATCGGTAGGACTACCTCGGGCGCTCGGGCAAGTGAAGACTTGAAAACGTCGAGAGGGCGTAGTATCCGGTGCCGCTCACCGACGGCGCAGCGCGTCGCCAGACGCGGTCTTGAGGTCGGAGCCGCGAGCCTCCCATCGAATGCGCGCGATGAGGGCCGTCGAGCCGTCGGGGCGCTCGCACGAGCTGGTGATGACGCCCGCCTCGCGGTCGGCCCCGAAAACGGTCTGCCCAACGGCCACCGGCCCATCGGCCTCCAACGCCATGACCAGCCGCGTCGGATGGCCGAGGTTCCGGACCCGCGCGACCGACTCTTGCCCCAGGAAACACCCTTTGCCGGCCTCGGTGACGGGCGGGACGTCGAGTCCCGCCTCCGCCGGAAGCGAGGCCTCGTCAAGGTCGTCGGGGAAGACGGCGACCCCGGACTCGATGCGCCACCGCTCGCCCGCGCCTGCGCCGACCTGCCTCGCGCCGGGCGGTGGCTCGAGCGCCGCTCGCCACCCGAGCTCGCTTGGCATCAGCACCGGCGAGACCTCCGCCGTCGAGAGCTCGACGGCGGAGGACAAAACGTAGGGCTCGAGGATTCGATCGACGGGGTCGGGCTGGCGCGAGGCTTGCACGAGGACGTACGCGTCGTTCGCAGCAAGGACGTGAACGTCGGCCCGAATCCGTCCGGTCGGCGACAGGATCAACGAACGGACGCTCTGTCCCTGCCCGAGCTCGTCGACGGCGGCCGTCACCAGGTCGTTCAGCCAGCGCCGAGCGTCTGCGCCGCGAACCAGAACGGACCGTGCGGCCGGCCGGACGAACGCTCTTGCCTCGCGCAGGGCGACCACGTCGTCCTCCGTGGCGCGCGGCGACGGACGGTCCGCTCGATCTTCGGAGATCGGATTCATCCCTCTGCGAGGATAGGGCTCGGTGGACGTTCCGCGGACGCTGCTCGTGACGAACGACTTCCCGCCCCGGGTCGGCGGCATCCAACGCACGCTTCACGCCCTCTGGCGCTGCTTCCCGCCCGAGCGAGTCTCCGTTCTGGCGCCGGACTTGGACGGCGCGGTCGCGTTCGACTCGGCCGAGCGATACGTCGTTACCCGTTTTCCCCGAGCGTTCGCCTGGCCGACGCCCGACATTCGCAGGCGGATCGATGCCGCGATCGAGCTCTCCGGTGCCGAGGTCGTGCTGTTCGGGGCGATGTATCCGCTCGCGACGCTCGGCCCCGGGCTGGCCAAACGCGGCGTGCCGTATCTGGCGGCGGCGCACGGCTTCGAGTACTGGCTCTCGCTCGCCCCCGGGTCGCACGCGCTCATGCGGCACGCCGCCTCGCGGGCCGTGCGCGTGCCGGTCATGTGCAGCGCCTTCATCGCCAGGGTCGTTCGAACGGCTGTGCCGAAACGCGTTCCCGTTTCCGTGATGTATCCGGGCGCCGACGTCAACAGGTTCCGGCCGGACCTCGACGCGGAGGAGGTCCGGGCTCGCCACGGCCTCCGCGGCCGTCCCGTCGTCGTCTGCGTCAGCCGGCTGGTGCGCCGAAAGGGACAGGACGTGCTGATTCGTGCCATGCCCGAGCTCGTTCGTCGCGTGCCGGATGCGGCGTTGCTGATCGTCGGAGACGGACCCGACCGACCCATGCTCGAGCGCATGGCCTTCGAGGCGCCGCCGCGCTCCGTTGTGATCGTCGGCGAGGTCGGCGAGGAGGACCTGCCGCTGTACTACGCGGCCGGCGACGTCTTCGCGATGCCGTGCCGGACGCGAAGGAGCGGTCTCGAGGTCGAGGGGTGGGGAAACGTGTTTGTCGAGGCCGCGGCGTGCGGCCGACCGGTCGTCGCGGGCGACTCCGGCGGGGCGCGCGAGTCCCTCGTGGACGGAGTGACCGGACATCTCGTCGATGGCGCGAGCGTGGAGCAAGTGGCCGCTGCCGTCGCGGGGCTCCTCGAGGACCCCGCCCGAGCACACGCGATGGGCCGAGCCGGACGAGAGCGCGTGGAGCGATCGTTCACGTGGCCGCGCGCGGCGGAGCAGCTCGGCGCGTGGCTGCGCGAGGCCGCCCCCGCCTGAGGCTCGGCGCGTCGTCGGCGGTACGCTGCCGGCATGTCGGAGCGGCGGTGCCCGAGCTGCGGAGCCCTCGTCGCCGCCGATGCGGAGTGGTGCGGCC
>JBKOWM010000089.1:0-14582 GCA_046724395.1 Actinomycetota bacterium | reverse complement strand
GGTTGGTCCCGTCGAGAAGCAACCGGAGATCCGCCGGCGAATAGCACCGGAGCGTCTGCGACACGACGTCGTCCTCGTCACTCCGCCGCCACATGTCCTCGATCATCCTGCTGCCTTCGGGATCGAATCCGTCGCGATACCAGACACCACTTCCGGGCGGGAACTCCTCCTTCGCCTTGGACGCTTTCACCCAATATGCGGGACTGAACACGTCGATCAGGGCCGCACCGTGAGGCGCCAACCACAAGGCGATGCGGGACAGCAGTCGCCGCTGGTCGTCGTCGGTGCCGATCCCGAATCCGTCGAAGTACGCGACGACGTCGAAGTGACCCGCCACGTCCACCTCGTAGAAGTCACCGCAAATCGCCTCGAGCGATCCCGTCCGCACATCCTCGGCGAGTCGTCGGATGTTCTCGACGAGTTCGTCGAGCAACTCGAGCGCGACGACCTCGTGTCCGGCGTTCGCGAGAGCAGCTGAAACGTGGCCAGTGCCGGAGCCGAGTTCGAGGATCCGCTTTTGCCCTGGACCAGTCAGCCTTCGAACAGCGTGTACGTGCGCCTCCAGCGCCGGATCGTCGGGGTCCGAGTCCGCCCAGCGCGCCCTCCAATCGGCCCACGAGTACTGTCTCTCGTAAAAGGGTCGCACCCAGTCCATGCGTTCGCTCGGGCTCCGCGGGACGCGACATCGTACGGCATGCCGGTCGTCCGGAGGTCCGAATACGTGGCGGCCATTGATCTGTTGCCCGTCGCAGAGACTCGACGCATCCGACCATTTGCGGCGTGGCGTCCTTTGGATGCGGAGGCGTGCGACATGTACGCAACCGACTATCCTCGGGCCGTGAGCACCGAGAGCCGCCGAGCGATGTCGGTGAAGGCAGCCTCGTTCACCGAATCCGTCATCCGCGAGATGACGCGCCTGGCCGACCTCCACGGCGCCATCAACCTCGGTCAGGGCTTCCCTGACTTCCCCGCGCCCTTCGAGCTGAAGGAGGCGGCATCGCGCGCGATCGCGGAGGACCACAACCAGTATCCCGTCACGTGGGGCGTTCCCGAGTTCCGCGAGGCGATCGCGCAGACCTACGGGCGCCGATACGGGATCACCGTCGACCCGGAGACGGACGTTACCGTTACGTGCGGATCGACCGAGGCCATGATCGCGTCGATGCTCGGCCTCGTCGACGCCGGCGACGAGGTCGTCATCTTCGAGCCGTTCTACGAGAACTACGGACCGGACGTGATCATCACCGGCGCCGTCCCTAGGATCGTCACGCTCCGCCCGCCGCAGTGGAGCCTCGACGAGTCGGAGCTGGAGTCGGCGTTCGGTCCGCGCACGCGGGCGATCGTCGTCAACTCCCCCAACAACCCGACCGGCAAGGTCTTCGCGCGCGAGGAGCTCGAGGCGATCGCACGGCTGTGCGTCAAGTGGGACGCCATCGCGATCACGGACGAGATCTACGAACACATCACCTTCGACGGCCGTGAGCACGTCCCGATCGCAACGATCGGCGGGATGCTCGACCGAACCGTCACGATCAGCGCACTTTCAAAGACGTACGCGGTGACGGGCTGGCGTGTCGGATGGGCCGTGGCGCACGCCCGCCTGTCGGCCGGGATCCGGGTGGTGCACGACTTTTTGACGGTGGCGGCGGCCGCGCCGCTGCAACACGCGGGGATCGCGGCTCTGAAGATGCCGCAGCCGTACTACGAGCGGTTGCGCGTCGACTATGCGACGAGACGGGAGACGATGATTCGCGTACTGAACGAGGCGGGGTTCGAGGCCGCGCCGCCCGAGGGCGCGTACTACGTCATGGCCGATATCTCACACCTCGGCTTCGACGACGACACGCAGGCGGCCCTGCACCTCGTGGATAACGTCGGCGTGGCAACCGTGCCGGGCTCGTCGTTCTTCTCGAACGCCGTCGACGGACGTGGGCTCCTGCGTTTCGCATTCCCGAAGAAGCTCGAAACGCTGGAGGCCGCCGGCGAGCGCCTGCGCGCGTTGCCCAGCCGTCGCTAGCCGGCCATCCCTCTGGCGCGACAGAGGCCGGGTTGGATCAGCTGGCGCGACAGCGGCCGGGTTGGATCAGCGATCCTCACGCACGATGCGCACCACGATCTCGGCCGCCGGCACCCTTCTAGAACGTCTCGACCCGAGACGCCGGAGCACGACGCCGAGCGCAGCCGTGCCGAGCAGCACCCCCGCCAAGCTCTTGACCGATCGGATCGGAGCAGGAAGACGCTCCTCCAGCTCGCGGATATCGAGCTCGAGACCGCGCCGAGTCTCCTCGATCTCGCTCACCTTTCGATCTGCCGCCTCACCCATCGCGCATCCTCCCTCAGCATCTCCTGCGTCCTCCTGCCGGGCGTCGGCGCGTTCCGAATCGTCCGGCGGCCGACGAGGACGAGGATCCCGGCCACCAGCACGAACGCCGCGGCCAGGATCAGGTTGGCCGCCCACCTCGGCAACACGAGGGCGAGCGCGGCGGACGCCGACGCGGCGATGTAACCGATCGCGAAGATGCAGAGGATCGCCGCCGACGCCATCATGCCGACGCCGACCCCCCGGACGCCGGCCGCCTCGCCGATCTCGATCCGTGCGAGCTCGACGTGGCCCCGGATCAACGCCCGGGCGCCGTCGATCGCCGAAGCGATTACCGTGCCGAGCGGCCGCCCGGGCCTCGACGGTGCCGCGCCGCCGGCCGTCGGCCCCGATTGTCCTGTTCGATCGCTCACGAGACCCCCTTCCGTTGTCGCCGCGACCGTACCTCGGGAGAAGCACATCGGGCTCGCACGATTCGGTCGGGCGAGGTCGAGGAAGGGGCAGTCCCGGGCGGTCGACGGGCGCGCGGTTGAGGTCGTGTCCGAGCGATGGCGTGCCGGCTACGCCACGGGCGGACGGCGCGACCGCGGTTTGCCGAGCGAAGGGAACGCCACATCTTCGACTCCAACACGTCGGCGCATCACGCCTTGGAGCGCCTCGAAGCTCTGCTGCCCCTCCCGGAACGCGACGATCTCACCGTCGAGGACGGCAGGTGCGACGTCCGCTTCGACGAGGACGGATGCCCCTGGACACAGACGTGTGAGGTCGTTGCCACGGCGGCTGACGAGAGCGGCGCGGCCTCGGTCGACGAAACACAACCCGGAACCCGTCCCACTTCGGCTCGAAGGACCAGCCGTTCCCGACGGGCAGCGGGCCGAGGGTAGCGAGCATAGGCTCCAGCGACCGCGGTGGAGAGACGACAGAGGTACTCACTGCCCCATTCTCGCCGAGAGCCCGTGTTCCGGCCGACGCGACGAACATCGAAGTTCGCAGCCAGCCGTGCCCGCTCGGCGGCGTGCGTGGCCGCGCCTAGGGATCCGGAGCGACCTCAGATCTTCACCCCGGCATGGGTGATGCCAAAAGGGAGGAAGCGGATCAGAGTTTAGGCAGGAAGGTGCAGCTTGATTCCGCGAACGATCGACTCCGGGGCGAGCAGCTCCGGAGGCTCGAGGAGTTCTTCCAGTCTCAGCTGCGAGCGCCGTTCAGGCGACTGTGCCGGCGGAGGCGTCCGAGCGGCGCGAAGACATCTCGGGAAGGAGGAGCAGGCCAACCGCCACGAACGGAGCCAGACCGCGACATCGTGACGATCGGCAGCGGGAGGAGGAAGCGATGGACGAGACGACGGCTTCGATGGATGAGGTCACGGTCATCCACGACACGAGTGTCCGGCCGTTCCGAGTCGAGGTCCCGCAAGAGGCGGTGGACGATCTTCGGCGACGTATCGAGGCGACACGCTGGCCGAGCAAGGAACTCGTCGCAGATCGATCACAGGGCGTGCAGCTCGCGACGATGCAGGAGCTCGCCCGCTACTGGACTAGCGACTACGACTTCCGAAGGCTCGAAACCAGGCTGAACGCGCTTCCGCAGTTCATGACTGAGATCGACGGCGTCGACATCCACTTCATCCACGTGATGTCGCAGCACGAGAACGCGCTGCCGCTGATCATCACCCACGGATGGCCCGGCTCCGTCATCGAGCTGCTCGATGTCGTGGGCCCGCTCACCGACCCCACCGCGCACGGCGGACGCGCGGAGGACGCGTTCCACCTCGTGCTGCCGTCCTTACCTGGCTACGGCTTCTCCAGCGAGCCGACCGAGATCGGCTGGGAGTCCGGCCGGACCGCGCGCGCCTGGGCGGAGCTGATGCGCCGCCTCGGCTACACCCGCTATGTCGCCCAGGGCGGCGACGTGGGTGCGCTCGTCACGGACCTGATGGGCCGCCAGGCGGTCGAGGGTTTGGTCGGCTACCACCTGAATCTGCTCACTGCGGTGCTCGCAGTCGGCGATCAACTGCCCAAGGAATCCCAACAGGAACGCGCAGCGGCCGAGGCGACCGCGAAGTTCAGGCAGGACGGCTTCGGCTACTTCCTGGAGATGGCCACGCGACCGCAGACGATCGGCTACGCCCTGCTGGATTCACCCGTCGCGCTGGCAGCATGGATGCTTGACCACGACACGGACAGCTACTACAAGATCTCCCGCGCCTTCGTGGACGGAAACCCCACAGGCAATCTCACCCGGGACCACATCCTCGACAACATCACGCTGTACTGGCTGACCGGCACGGCAGCGTCGGCGGCCCGGTCGTACTGGGAGGACGCACGAGCGTTGGCTGCAGCGCTTGCGAGCGGCCAGCCTCCTCCGGCGGTCAAGGTGCGGGTCGGCTTCACCACGTTCCCCGGCGAGATCTGGGCGTCGCCGCGGAGCTGGGTCGAGGCCGTCTACCCCGGCCTCGCCTACTTCAACGAAGTCGATCGGGGCGGGCACTTCGCGGCGTGGGAGGAGCCGGAGGTGTTCTCCGAGGAAGTGCGAGCCGCGTTCAGATCGCTTCGATGAGTCGTCGGCCTCTCGCAGCATCCCGACGAGGAGCGCTCGCGCCACTCTGTTCTCTTCACACTCGATTAGGAGGTCCGCCAAACGCACGGGTCTTTGGGTCCGCCCAATAGTCACCGATGGTCGCTACTCGCTCAAAGTCGGGCTGAAGGAGAACGTGTAAGAGCTCGGCTCGGACAGCGCAAGGCAGGCGATCCAGGTCACGACGGATCTGCCGCTCCAGTCCGGTGAGGGTCTTGGCCACGAGCGAACACTACTCGGCGTGGCCGACGCCGGTGATCTTGTCAGACGTCGGCGTTGTTTCCGACGCCGTGGCTCCAGCATCCGCCGATTTGAATGAACGCCGCGTGTCGCAGACGTCCCTGCGACGTGCGCTTCAGGTAGCGCGATTCTGCGGGGATGACGGGGTCCACGTACACGGCATCCGGCTCCTTGACGCGTTGGCCGAACGGCGGTGTTCGACGGGCGAGCGGCGGCGGCCGCGCACCAACACTCGCCGCCTCGTTGAGCTGTGCGCGAACGTTCTTAGCGAGCCGGCCAGCCCACGGACTCGGCAAGAAACCGCGATACAACGTTCCGCAGCGCCCGACTAAGTTCCGGCCGATGCAGCGATGACGGTTGTCTCGTTCGCAGCCCTCACCGTTGCACTACCGACGCGGGTCGGTTGCCCGAGCGATCATGGCTCCGATCCCGAAGAACTTTTCGACGGTGGCGAAGCGTACGTTCTCGGACATCACGCGGTCGATCTCTGGGTTCTCGTGGTTCAGGGCGATGGCAAAGCGGCGGGGTTCCGCTCGGATCGCCTCGTACTCGCTCCTCGTCAGGTGGATCGCCTCCGTGCACCCTTTGTCGGAGCATTCGCAGAGATACGTGTCCATCGGACGATCCAGGCCTAGGCGTGCGTCGCTTGCCTCTTCCGTCCATTCGTTCATGTCTCGGAAGATGGTCTCATTGACCGCTTCCTGCTCGCGCCAGTCAACCATCGTCAGTCACGGCCAACTCCACCGGAGCGACCGGGCGTCCCCACCCGATGAACTGGCCGAGGACACTCGCGGCCTCCTGATGATCCAGCAGGAACTCCGTCCCGGCCAGAGCGAACCAGCGCCGAGCCGACGGACTCGCTCCGATCAGGGTCAGCCGGTGCCCGTTTGTCCTGGCACGCTCACTGGCCTCAAAGAAGGCGCGGAGCCCCGACGAATCGACGAAGGCCAGATCGCGCAGGTCGAGCATGATGGCGCTGACGCTGTCCTGCTCGATCACCGTCAGCTGCTCCAACAGCACCGGGACGCTGGTCATGTCCAGTTCGCCGGTCATGGCGATCCTGGCCACACCGTTTCGAGACTCGATCCGCAGGGTGAACTGCCGTACAGACCCCATGATGCCTCCCCGAGGCCCTACGAGGGGAAGCTCGGCGACCGGGGGGCTTGGGTCCTGGCTGCGCGAACCGTTTGCTGGGGTTCGACGCCTTCATCCTACCCCTTGCCCCCGGGTCTGAACAGGGGTGCGTGCTAGCATCCGTGGTCATCGAGGTGGCGCCGATGGGTTCCGAGAACACCCCCGTCCTGCGCGTCCTGGTCGCCGACGGGCCAGGTGTCCGACTGGATCAGGTCAGCCGCACCGTGGCCGGGCTGGGTCATGAGGTGATCGCCCGAGAGTCGTCCCTTCCCGATGTCGCCCGCATCACCGCGACCGAGCGACCGGATGTGGCCATCGTCATCGTGGACGAGGGAAGCGACAAGGCTCTGCACCTGATCGACCAGATCGTGCACGAGGCGACCTGCCCGGTTATCGCGGTCCTAGACGTGCAGGATCGGGAGTTCATCAACGCCGCCGCGAAGCGGGGAATCTTCGCCTACATCGCCGACGGCGACGCGCCTGAGGAGATGCAGAGCGCCTTCGACATCGTTCTTCGACGCTTCGCCGAGTACCACGATCTAGAGGGTGCGTTCGCTCGGCGGATCCTCACGGAGCGGGCGAAGGGCATCCTGATGGAGCGCCACGGCATCGACGAGCAAGCGGCCTTCGCCATGCTCCGTGAGCAGGCCAGGCGGACCCAACGCAAGCTGGTCGATGTGGCGGACGCCGTGACGACCGGCCACGCGGTGCTTCCGGCTCGACCCACCTCGCGGCCTGAGTCGTCTCCCGAGTTCTAGCCGCTCGGCCGGTCGATCCGTTTTCGGGACGTCCTCCGAACAAAAGCGGATATGTCTTTCGCGCTCTCGGCGTGACGTCGGGCGGCGGACAGCCTGAACGCATCTCGACGGCACTCCAAATGCACCCCTCGAGTCCCTTTGTCGGACTGCGAGGCCACGGAAGCATGGTGACGATAGCCAGAATCAGGCCACCGAGCGCGAGAATCGGGGCAGCCGTGCTCCGACGGCCCTCGCCAGCGCCATCGTCGTGCCCTTCGCCACTCTCCAATCGTGTGTGCTCATCCAGCCCTAATCTTCCGCGTGGGGCCGCTCGCGCTACTTGTGATCTTCCTTTCGAGAGCCGTAAGGAGATGAGTGAAGCCGCTGGCCCTCACCCTGCGGCGTCTATCGTTGTCGGCGCGTCGTCACCCAACGCTCTTGGCGTGATGCGGAACCTGCCAAGAGCAGCCGCACACGGAGCACGTCGCCCAGTCGTAGTCCGGCCCATGCCGGGCTTGACCCTCAGGAGGAGCTTGAGCACGCTGGGCTCGGTCTCGGAGGCGAACTCGCATTGGCCCGCGTGGCCGGCTGGTCTTCGGATCGAGCGGGTCGAGCGGGAATCTTCGAGTCGCGGGCGAGCCTTACGAGTGTCGAAGCCTGTCCGCCACTAGTTTTCGCCAGCGGCGTTCTTGTGCCCACGTCTTGACCGAGCGCCGGACGTCACTTGGTCGCCAATACCTGCCGATGCGGTCCTCACCGATTGATGCGCCGGAAGCCGACCGGCGGCCGCGAGCTGTTGCACCCGCTGTCGCGACACGCCGAGATACTCGGCGATCTCTCGTTGTCGCCAACGTTCCCTCATAGAGGCTGCAGCATACGGACGAGGCCAGGTGGCGGCGGAACTCGGTGGTCTCGTTCAGGAACAGGACGCCGTGGTGTGCGAGTGCTCCGGGATGTTCCCGTTAGGTGGCACGCTCCTCGGTGGCCATCATTACTCGATCGCGCCGGCCGGCTTCAACGCTGCATCCGCCGCGAGGAATGCCTGTCGGCCGGCCGGGGGCCCGCACTACACAGTCGCGTGGAGCAAGGCCTCTTGAATCTCTTGCACGGTGCATCCCGTCGCAAGCGCTCCCCGCATGTAGACAGCCAGCTCGTCTGGACGGCCTAGCCCGTCAGGATCCCGAGGTTCAGCAGGCTCCGTGTCTTCCTGTCGAGACCCGGTCGGCTCCAGGCGTAGCCCCACGTCCACTCCGTGGAGGCCGCTGGAACGCGATCGTGAAGGTGCTCGCGTCCTCGAGATTCGCATCGACGTACTCAGCGCCGAGCACTTCCCTGCGAACATGCGGCCCTCGCTCGAACAGCTCATCCTCTAACCTGGTGGCCTCCTTCCCGGTCGCGGCGAGCCTCCATCCGGTGATCGGCCGCGTCAAGGGTCACACTTGCGCCAGGGACAGTCCGGTGTGCTGCGCGAGGCGACGAAAGCCCCTCAGCGTCGCTGCTGCTCGCGCAGCATCCCGACGAGAACGGCTCGCGCAGCTCGATTCTCTTCACACCGGATGAGGAGGTCCGCAAACGCCCGCGTCTTTGGGTTCATTGCTATCCCTGAAGGGCGACCTCGAGCGGGAGCTTGAGCGCGTCGTGCTCGACTGCACCTTCTGCGGCAAGACCGCGCCCACCTGGCGGCGGGCTCGCGTCCGCCCCTGTTGCCGTTTCTGATTCTTTCAACTCACCCAAATGGGGGTTGTGGAGCGCGCCATTCGCCCTAGGTTGAAAGTACGAGGGAGATTCCCTCGAATGAAAAGAGGCGCGATGAGGAAGAGAATCTTGGGAACAGCGGTTACGGCGATTGCCCTGGTTGGGTTGATGTCCGGGACCGCACTTGCGCAAAACGAGCACTTCATCCGTGCGAGCGGTTCGATCAACAACAACGGATCGCTTACGGTCAGCTTCAAAGAAGCCGGCCTCGGCACCAACCAGCTGATCCACTACACGCTGACAGCCGACGCGACGGCCACGTACGTATGCGTGAACCGCGGCGGTGCTAACCCGAGCGCCCAGAACAAGACCACGGTCGCCGGGCCCGTCAGCGCAGAGGGCACGTTCAGCTCAGGCAAGAACGGCCAGGTGACGGCGTCCCTGACGGTTCAACCGCCGCCGTCGGACATCTCGTGTCCACCCGGACAGAGTCTTGAGCTCGCGTCGGTGTCATACACCAACGTCGTGCTGACGGACACGACGAACAACGTCAGCATCGAGCTCGCCGACTTCTCGTCCGGATGTCTGCTCCCCAACGTGCGGGGCGCGTGCTGAACGAGTAACCGCGTAAGCGGAACGTGCGAAGGGGCCCTTCCGGGCCTCTTCGCCGTTTTCCGCCACTCGTCGAAGAGACCGCAATCGTGCTGCCACTCTTGCTGCGACTAACCCGAGGAACTCAAGCCGCTCCGGCTCACGTCGGCAGCCTCATCGATATGAACGAGCGACCTGCGTCGGCCGCCACGATGACGAGATCGAGAGGCGCCTGACGCCGAGGGAACTCGAAGTTGTGTGGATGCTTCGGCAGGGGAATTGAGGAAGAGATCGCGAGACGCCTCTACATGAAGCAAGTGTTCGACTTTGAGAGGTGCCGCCGGTCGAGCCGAGCTCGTCGATGAGCTCCCAATCTCCGAGTGGCGCGAGGGCGGCTCCGGCTCGACGGGCATATAGATGACGGAGTGCTGCGTTTCTCGATCGCCGTCCTATCGACGCGCGAAGTAGATGAACTGTCGATACAAACCGGTTTCGGGGTCGAGATCCCGCATGTCGGTCCATGCGATGTTCGCCGCGCCGTCGGTGCCATACCCGAGCGCGATGTAATCGCCGTGGAACGTCGCGCACTCTTCACAGCCATCCACCCCGGCCTGGAAGTACAGGGACTCGGTTGGATGCGAAGCGGCGGTGCTGACGACCGTCTTGGTGAAACCAGTCGCCATGGCCTGCGCAAAGGACGCGTTGTATAGATCCTCGTTGGACCCCGATCGGTCGTTGTAGACGATCCCAACCCGCCCCGTGACCGGGTTCACGTCGGTCCACGGGAACCACTGGTCGGTCGCGCTCGCGTCGACCAGCGTGGGCCCGGCCCAGCTCGTACCGCCGTCGGTGGACGTCATCAGGTAGACGTTGGTGTTGGTGACCGGATCCTCGACGTCGTGCGTCCCGGCGCGGTTATCGGCAAATACCAGGTACAGCGTGCCGGACAATGGATCAACGACGATGTTCCCGGCCGAGTTGACCCGAACCTCGTATCCGGAGAGCGTCTGGCGGTCGTCCACGTTGAGCGGATAGTCGCGCGTGCCGTCCTCGAGGCCGACGACGAACCGCGGGTTCGACCACGTAGCGCCGCCGTCGCTTGACTTCACGACCAAGTACTGGTCGTCGAACTGCTCGCCCGCCTCCCACAACGACTCGTTCTGGTCGTTCTCAAACGCGACGTAGACGGTTCCGTCGGACGCGATGGTCGGGACCGAGAACTGGTTCTCGTCGCACGAGCCGTCGTCGACTCCGTCCTCCTGAAACGTGCAGATCGCGGCGTTCTGTCCCGAGATCGCCTTTGGCGTGGACCAGGTAAAGCCACCGTCGGTGCTGTGAGCCTCGAAGATCGCTGAGGACATGTAGTTTCCCTTGCGGGAGAAGAACTGGCTCCAGGTTACGTACGCAGTCCCGTAATGGCGCGACGACGGATTGTTGTCGACCTCGATCCACTCCTTGTCGTTGAAGTACTGCCTTGCGGACTTGTCGCAGCCGGAGCCGTGGGCGATGAGGATCGGCGGCTGCCACACGACGCCGCCGTCCTCGGAGACGGAGACCACCAGATCGCCGTTGCACGTGAACACGTTCGCCGTGTAGCTGAGGGACGTGTGTAGGACGGTTCCGTGCTTCACGTCGAATGCCGTTACCGGGTCGCTTCCGAATCGGGGTGGCCCCAGATTGGACATGTTGCCCGTCGTCCAGGTCTTACCGCCGTCGAAGGTCGTATAGAACTCGTCACAGCAGGTGCCGTAGTCGTTCGAGCTGGCCACCATGTGGAGCGGGTCCTCGGGGTCGATCTCGACCTGCGGTTCGTTGTTGGGGAACGGGTCGTCGCAGTCGAGGTTGACGTTGGCGGTCGGGTCGCCGGTCGCCGTGCACTCCACGTTGGAGAACGTTCCAGGTCTGCTCTTCAATGCGACGCCCCAGGCCGTCCGCTTGCCGGCCATCCCGCGTTCGCCGTCTTCGTCTTCCGCATGACCGACGCCAGGAACGACGGCGAGCATCAGTCCGGCCGCTAGCAACGCAAAGATGACTCGCTTCATCGGAGTCCCCCTGGTTTCAGCCGATCTCCTTGCCGGACCGGCGAGAGCGGGCGGGATGCTACGTCCTTCGACGGGGCAGTGCATCGGCCGAATGGTGTAGAGGCGGTTGAACCGGCCGGCCCTCCCACCGTAGATTGACTGCTACACGCAGGACGTGGCTCAGTTGGTAGAGCACCACCTTGGCAATTGCATGGTCGTTGTCTCATGCGTCTCCACCGGTCTCAGCAGTGCCCCTGAGCTGCGCGTTCTTGGCACCTTTGTCTCACGTGTCTCGGCAGATCGCTGGAGTCGACTCGGTTTCGTTGGTGATTTCGTTGGTGTAGCGAAGGTGATTCGCTCGTGTGAGGGAGGACAGATCAGGACCGGGCAACGTCTGTGTCCCCGCTCGCCGGCCATCAGGACGCCGCGTTATCGGATCCGGTCGGCGACCACCGACCACCTCGGCGTCAAAGAGGCGTAATAGTCACTTCGTCACGTGGGGGCCGAAGTGGAGAGAGCGCGCATTCCTGGCTTCCTCAGAGTCCTCCCGTTCAAGCCGACTCATCTCCTCTCGCATTTCCGTCTCCTTTGCGGTGCGTTTGAGAGCCCGATTCCGTCGGATCGCGGCCTTTGCCCGGAGTCTGTCAGCGAGGAAGCCTAGGAACTGCTGCATCACCTTACCCTCCTGCCGATCCGTATCGCTTAGAAGACTGCTAGCCGGTGACCTCGTCAAGGCCCGTGGGCAGAACCAGCACACCTCACGGCGGTGTCAAGCGTCGTCTTCGGAACGTCTCGAGACGAGGATGTACGTGTCCATCTCTCCCTTGCCCTTGACAGGGATGAGGCCGCGCCGTTTGCAGACGAACCTGTCTTCAATCAGGGAGAAGGTTGACCCGCTGATCTGAATGAACCCAGGCAGCCCCTCGGACTCCATCCGGCTGGCCGTGTTGACGACGTCGCCCCACAGGTCGTACGCGAACTTGTGGGTCCCGACGATCCCGGCTACGACCGGACCGGAGTTGATCCCGATGCGGAGCCGGATCCTTCGGCCCTCGAACTCCTTGCTCGCGACGTGATCGCGTAGCCTCAGCGCCAGGTCGGCGACAGCTTCCGCGTGGTCCATTCTCGGAACGGGCACACCGGACGCGACCATGTACTCGTCTCCGACGGTCTTGATCTTCTCGAGTCCGAGTTCGTTCACGAATGCGTCGAAGGTCGTGAAGATGCGGTTGAGCAGCGTCACCAAGTCTGCGGCCGACATCCCGGCCGACATGGGCGTGAAATCCACGACGTCGGCGAAGAGCACGGATGCGGACGCGAACGAGTCGGCGATCATCGAGGTGTTGGCCTTTAGCCTGGCGGCGATCTCATCGGGAAGGATGTTGTGCAAGAGATCGTCGGATTGCCTCTGGAATCGATCGCGCTGACGCACGAAGTAGACGGTGACCACGAAGGTGAGCACGCCGAAGGCGATGAGGTTGAACGCCGCCACCGAGGTGGGGCGAGGCTCGTAGAGCGGATCGATCCGGTTGTGGATCAAGACCGCGTACACGACCGAGGCGACGAATCCTGCGAACCACCACGATGCGGCGCGGAATCCGAGCGCGAGCAGGGCGGCGAGAACGATCGCCAGGTTGAAGATTAGGACCAGTCCGGACTCGAGAAGCCCGCCGAACAGAGCCGCCTTGATCAACCCAACCATGAACACCGTGCCAAGCAGCAGGTTGATGGCCAACGCGAACCGGCGCGGATTCAGATGCAGACTCACGAGCATCACAGCGGTCACGACGATGACCCAGGTATCGGAGAGGGCGACCCAGAGGACGCCCGAAGCGAACTCGATCAGGATCGCCAGCGCCGTGAGGAGTGAAGCGACCCAGATGACCGCGAGGATGATCCGGCGCCGGGCTCGTTGGGTCTCTGACTCGTCCGGGTACGCGCCGATCGACAGTAGGGCGTCGACAAAGCTTCTCATCGCGGCCCCGGCGACCCGTCAGGACGAGGGCTCTCGGTGCCCAGCCGCATGCCGCACATTGTCGGCGAGGACTATTCCGGGGTCCATAGTCCCTTCCGTCCGAAACAACGCCGCTCTCAGGAGTGCTCGGCCTCGCGTCGGAACCACTGCAGGGAGCGGGAGTGGATGAAGGATGGTAAAAGTCCGATTCGCCCTCCGAACAGGGCTGTAGGATCACCGTTCCTCGTCTCGATCCTGTACGCGACCCGTCACCCTGAGCGCGTTCCGCCAGGGCTGGTCGTTCAAGCTTGGGGCGCCCGCGCCGCTTCCACGTGACTGCGGACAGCGGGGCGATGGCTTGGGTCGATCTTCCCTTCGAGATCGCCTACTCAAGACCCCGCCAGGCCACGGCAGTGAGAACCACGCGAGCGAAGGCGAGCAACGGTGGGATTGGCAGAGCAAACCCGTACCAGAACGCCGCCTCGACTGGGAGCAACCCAAACTCGAGCAGGGCTCCCGAGCGTTTGCCAGCCCACAGTAGCCAGGCCGCCCACCCCTGGACGAACGCCAGCAGGAACGATGCGCCCAGCAACGCGACGAACGTGCCGCGAGAGAAGTTGAAGTAGAAGGGGCCACCATTGGGCTCGCCGATGATCGGCAACACCGGCAATCGACCGCGCACGAGCATCCACCACACCAGCCACGGTGCTGAAAGCCCCCATCCCGCTGCAACGATCCACAGCAGCACCGCCGCAGCACGACTAGCCGCAGACACGGTCGACGCCTCGCCCATCACTTCTCCGCCCGCTCCTCCAGGAGGTCCTTCAGCATGCGAGGGTTCCGTGCCGCGTGGCCGGCCCGCCTCAATGTTGACCTGAACGCTAGTAGGCGCTTGAGCGGCCGGATCGCCGAGGCAGCCCGCGGGCCGGCGGGGGTCACCGCGCTCGTCACCTTCGCGCGCTTACCTCGGACGTGCGGTCGGATCGCGACTGGTCGGGTGCCAATACGCGGCAGGAGCTGGCGGTAAGGAGTCAAGCCGCTCACGGAGGAGCTGCTCCATCTCACCGGATCGTCGGCACTCGAAGGACGCTATCCTATTGCGCCGGCCCTGCGCGTGACGCCGATTCTGCGCCGTCTTGCTCCTTCACATCGCCACGCGTGTGTGCGGGGAGGGATGACCCGGGTCTTGCACCCGGGGGGATCGGCTGCTGGTCTGCGCCGGTCGGCAGCCTCGTCCGCTACCCCGGTGGCGAACCCGTCTCGAGCACCCCCGAGCCGAGCGCCGGGCCGTTTCACGAGCCGGTGCCCCTCCCGCC
>JBKOWM010000107.1:0-10172 GCA_046724395.1 Actinomycetota bacterium | reverse complement strand
TGTGCGGCTCGACGGCTCCTGGTGGACACCTCCAATCGCCGACGGCTTGCTCCCGGGGACGTATCGCGCTGTGCTCCTCGCGAACCGACACGTGCGCGAGCGCTCCATCACCCTCGCCGACGTCCGCGGCGCAGACGAGGTCGCGCTCATCAGCTCCGTCCGGGGGTGGCGATCTGCGAAGCTCCTGGACTGAGCGTCACGCCCCGGCCTTGCCAGTCGCGCCGAAGCCGGTCGCGCCGAACGACGACCGAGGCCAAAGACGAGCGAGGCCCAAAGACGAGCGGGGAAGGAACCAGCCGGTCGGGACCGCACCTCAGGGCACGATCGTTCCCGGCTCCTCGCCCGGCCAGACGTGATCCCGCATCCGATCCTCGTCCAGCGGGCAGTCGCACAGCGGACACCGTGGCGGGTCCTCGTACACGAGGACGACGCGCTCGCAGAACGGGCATTCCGCCTTGCGCATCCGTGGGGATCCATCCGTCTCGGCCGGCATCGGTATCGGGCGCCCGCGTTGGGGCGAACTACTGAACCATCGGCCGAACGGCCCATGGTCTTGAATGGTCTTCCGGATAGCCGGATAGGTGGATGACACGAGACGACGCGGGCACCGCTCGCAGACGCCGCGGCCGCGTCGAGTCGCGGGCGGTGGCCTCGCGGGCGCCCGCCCGGGCCCGTGAACGTGTGGAGGCCCTCCCCGAGGGGAGGGCCTCCGTGCAGGACACCGCGAGAGAGAGGGGGTGAACCTACGCGGCTTCCTTGCGCTTGCGCTTGCCCCGCGGCACGTAGTCGTGAACCGGCTCGTGCTGCCAGCAGAAATCCCATTTGTTGTAGACGGACAGCCTGGTGGCGCACCCCTCGGCGGCACATACCCGGCCCGACCCGAACGTCCTGTTTGCTTTCGGAAGTTCCCGAACGCTACTCCCCCGATAGCTGGACTCGTCGCCCATGCTCTTCCCCTCGGATCCGCAACCCGACCCCGCAGATCGGGGCCACCAGGTATTCGAACGTCGTGGCGTCCCGGTTTCGTTCCCGAGGACCGGAAATCCGGCGGCGAGTAGCGCTACTCGGACTCGAGCCGGTCGAGGAGCGTCTTCGTGCCCGATGTGAGCTGGACGACCCGAGGCGTGAAGCCGAGCGACTCCCAGAACTCCATCGCGCCCTGATTCGGCGCGAACGTCTTGAGCTCGATCCACTCGACGCCGACCCCGGCCGCGAACCGGGCGGCCTGGCGGATGAGCTCCCTGCCGACGCCTCGCCCGCGGTACCCGGCCCGCACGACGACGCCGGAGATCTCGAACGCCCGCTCGTCCGAGAACCGCGACGGCACCCGGACCTCCCCGTACGCCATCCCGACGACCTCCGCGTCGTCCTCGGCGACCAGAACGGCCGAGTTCTCCTGGCTCATCGCCTCGCGGTACTTCGCGCCGACCTCGTCGTAGAACCCGGGACGCGGCGTGAAGACCCGCCAATCGCTCTGCATCCGGTCGAGTTCCTGGAACAGCGCGACGAGCACCGGCACGTCCTCGGGAGTCGCCTGCCTGACCTTCACGCTCTTCTCCCCGCCTTATCGGCCGGTGAACCTCGGCTCGCGCTTCTCGAGGAAGGCTCTCATACCCTCCTTCTGGTCCTGCGTCGTGAACAGCTCCGTGAACGCCTCGCGCTCCGCCTGGAGCCCGGCGTCCCGGCCGTGTTCGTCGGCAGCGCGGAGCGCTGCTTTCGCCGCGCGGTAGGCCAGCGAGGGGCCAGCCGCGAACGACCGCGCGCGAGCGATGGCCTCCACGTAGACGCGATCGGGCGCGGTCACGGCGTCGACCAAGCCGATATCGAGGGCCTCGGTCGCATCGATGTGCCGTCCCGTGAATATCAGATCGCGTGCCCGCGTCGGGCCCACCAGCCGCGGCAGCCTCTGCGTGCCGCCCGCGCCCGGGATGATGCCCAGCCGGATCTCCGGCAGTCCCAGCTGGGCGTCCGTCCCGGCCAGCCGGAAGTCGCAGGCGAGCGCCAGCTCGCACCCGCCGCCGAGGGCGTACCCGTTGATCGCGGCGATGACCGGCTTCGGGACCGCCTCCAGCTGGCGAATGGCACCCTCGAGGGCGCCCACCGAGGGCTCGATCTCGCGTGGGCCGAACTCGGCCATCGCCTTCACGTCTGCGCCCGCCGCGAAGATCCGCTCCCCGCCCCAGACGACCACGGCGCGTACGACGTCATCGGCCTCGACCTCGCGCGCCGCATCCCACAGCTCAAGGGAGACAGCCTGGGACAGCGCGTTCGCCGGCGGCCGGTCGAGGCGGATCGTGGCGACGGCGCCGTCGCGCTCGATGCCGACGAATTCAGCCACGCGCCCCGATCCCCGATCGCACATCCCTATCTTTCCAGACAGCTAGCCTTCGATCCGTGGAGCCGACGCCACAGGAAGTCGCGAACGTCGCTCGAGCGGTGAAGACGCGCCGCGCGGAGCCGGTCGCGTGGGGCCCCGTCACGACGAGCGGATACACGCCGGCTCGGCGGTGGATCGTCACCCTTTCCGACGGCTCGACGGCCTTCGTCAAGGTGGCGACCGACGAGCAAACCGCCAGCTGGCTTCGCGACGAACACTTGGCCTACTCGGTTCTGCGAGGGGCGCCGTTCATGCCTTCGTATGTCGGGTGGTACGACGACGGCGTCGCGCCGGTGCTAGCGCTCGAGGACCTCTCGAACGCCAACTGGCCGCCGCCGTGGACCCGGGGCGCGATCGATTCGGTCCTGTTGGGGCTCGACGAGCTTCACAGGACGCCGCCGTACGAAGATCTTCCGAGAGCCGACGATGATCACCTTGGCCTGCGCGACGGGTGGGCAGACGTCCCGACGGAGCCGTTTCTCGGGCTCGGGCTCTGCTCGCAGGCGTGGCTGGAACGACACCTGAAAACGCTCGATGCCGCGGCGCGTTCCGCTCCGCTCGGCGGCGACGCGCTGCTCCACTTCGACATTCGGAGCGACAACGTCTGCCTCCGCGACGGCCGCGCCGTGTTCGTCGACTGGAATTGGGCGACCGTCGGGAACCCGAACCTCGACGTGGCCTCGTGGCTGCCGGGCCTGCGATCGGAGGGCGGCCCTCCGCCTGAGGACCTCCTCGCCGGCAACGGGGAGCTCGCCGCCGCGATCGCCGGCTTCCTGTGTTCGCACGCGGCTCGGCCACCCATCCCGACCGCGCCCGGCGTCAGACGGGTACAGCTCGAGCACGCGCGAACCGCGCTCCCATGGGCGTGCCGGGCGCTCGGGCTTCCAGACCCCTCTCCATCCGCACCGGCCGACCGCTCCTGACATCTGTTGCATCTGCAACGCCTGGCTATACTGCGTGCGTGAGCCAGGTGACCTCGACCGCGGACGTGATCGACATCCTGCGTGGCCGCGGCCTGCGCATGACACCGCAGCGGCGAGCGATCGTGGCGGAGATCATGCGGACGCAGGGGCATATCTCCCCAACCGGCCTCGTCCGCCGGGTGCAGGGCGACATGCCGGGCGTGAACGCGTCGACGATCTACCGGACGCTCTCGCTTCTGGAGGAGGTCGGTGTGCTCGCGCATGCGCACCTCGAGGGCGGCGCGGAGTATCACCGCGCCGAGGAGTCGCAGCACGTCCACCTGGCGTGTTCGAGCTGCGGGGCCGAGGACGACCTGTCCATCGGCGAGACGAAGGAGCTGGCGGACCTCATCGTGGCACGCCACGACTTCCAACCGGACCTCGCGCACTTCGCGATCTCGGGTCTGTGCGGCGAGTGCCGATCCGAAGGCTCCCGCTGACTTCTCCGATTACGCTCAGCCGCCGAAAAGCGCCGGCAGGACGGTTCCCTCACCGAACAGGAACAGAATCCCGATGACGAGGCTGAACGTCGCCGTCAGGACCGCGACGATCACGTAGAGCGTCCAGTTCTTCGATGCCCGGACGAAGCCGAACGCCGTCCCCAGAGTGATTAGAGTGTTCGACGACATCAGCCCGACCAGGAACGCCACCAGCAGGATCTCCCCCGCGAGCTGGCCTCCCACCCCCGCGATCGTCAGAAAGAGGACGAGCTGCGTCGGCGTCTCGGCGCCGACGCCGTGGACCATGCCGACGACGAACGCGGTGCGCTTGCCGTAGTTCATGAACGCATCGGGCTCAGGATGCGTGTGGTGATGATGCCCCGGCCGACCGTGGTGTCCGTGGTGCCACTCCGAGACCGGGATGTCCTCGGCGACTGCGACGGCCGTCGACACATCGCCGGAGTGGACGTGGACCGGCTCGTGCCCCACGGTGGTGGACGGTCGAAGCCTTCGGTACAGACCGCGGGCGCCGGCGAAGATCAGCATCCACCGGCTCCGCATCCGAAACTCGCGGCCGTGGCGGATGAGCGCGACGAATACGTATACGCCGAGGACGATGAGCGTGACGCCGACAACCCGCTCCATCGCCTGGTCGACTCCCCCCGGGAGGTTGTCGCCGAGCATGATCGCGATCGAGCCGATCAAGAACACAACGAGCGCGTGGCCGAGCGCATACAGCGTGCCGAACACGATCGAGTCGCGCCGGTCCTCCTGCGAACTCGTGATGTCCGTAATGGCGGCGATGTGGTCCCAGTCGATCCCGTGGCGGAACCCGAACAGGAACGAGGAGACGACGAGACTCAGTTCGAGGCCGGTCTCGGCGGCGGCCAGCGGCGGAGACATCGGCGGGGATCCTATCGACTTGATGCAACGTGTTGCAACAGCCTCGAACCGTCAGAACCGGGGCTGTTCGACGTAGTCGCCGAAGACCGCGCCGAGGGCCGTCACGATCTCCCCCTCGGTGCACAGGGCCCTCGCGCACTCGACGAGCGGCTCGATCAGGTTCGCATCGGACGCGGCAGCCCGGCCGAGACGGTCGAGCGCCGAGCGGGCGGCGCCGGTGTCTCTGCCGGCTCGAACATCGCGGACTCGCGCGACCTGCTGGGCCTCGACCTCCGGCGGGATCACGAGCGTTTCGATCGGCCGCTCGTCGGCCTCGACGAATTCGGTGACGCCGACCTTGATAAGCCGGCCCTTCTCGTACCGCTCCTGCTCTCGAAACGCCGACTCCGCGATCGCCTGCTGGAAGTACCCCGACTCGATTCCGGACAGGACGCCCTCGAGCATCGACCCGTCCCAGCCCATGCCGGCGACGCGTGCGAACTCCGCCTCGGCCAACTCCTCGATCCGGTTCGTGAGGGACTCGAGGAACCACGATCCGCCGAGCGGGTCGATCACGTTGGGGACGCCGGTCTCGTACGCGATGATCTGCTGGGTCCGAAGCGCGAGCTTGGCGGCCTGCTCGGTAGGCAGGGCGAGCACCTCGTCGAGCGCGTTCGTGTGCAGCGACTGCGTACCGCCGAGCACCGCCGCGAGCGCCTCGATCGCCGTTCGGACTACGTTGTTCATCGGTTGCTGAGCGGTGAGCGAGACGCCGGCCGTCTGGGTGTGGAACCGCAGGCGGAGCGATGCGTCGTCGGTCGCCCCGTATCGGTCACGTAGCCACTTGGCCCACAGCCGCCGCGCCGCGCGATACTTCGCGATCTCCTCGAAGAAATCGATGTGGGCGTTGAAGAAGAACGACAGGCCCTGCGCGAATCGGTCGACGTCGAGCCCGCGCCGCCGCCCGAGCTCCACATAGGCGAACCCGTCGGCCAGCGTGAACGCGAGCTCCTGCCAGGCGTTCGCCCCGGCCTCGCGGATGTGGTAGCCGGAGACGCTGATCGGATGGAACTTCGGAACGCGTTCGGCACAGAACTCGATGAGGTCGCCGATGAGGCGGAGATGCGGCCGCGGCGGGAAGATCCACTCCTTCTGCGCGATGTACTCCTTGAGGATGTCGGTCTGAAGCGTTCCATCGAGGCGCTCCCACGGCACGCCCTGGCGCTCGGCGGCGGCGAGGAAGAACGCGAACACGATCACGGCGGGGCCGCTGATCGTCATCGACGTCGTGATGTCGCCGAGGGGGATGCCGTCGAACAGAGTGTCGAAGTCGGCGAGCGAGTCGGTCGCGACACCGCAGCGGCCGACCTCGCCCTCGCTGTGCGGGTCGTCGGAGTCGCGGCCCATCAGTGTCGGCATGTCGAAGGCGACCGAGAGCCCGGTCTGCCCCTGCTCGAGCAGGTACTTGTAGCGCGCGTTCGTCGCCGCCGGCGAGCCGAACCCGGCGAACTGACGCATGGTCCACAGCCGCCCCCGGTACATCGAGGGATACACGCCGCGGGTGAAGGGGAACGCACCCGGGTACCCGACGCGCTCCTCGGCGTCGAACGACCCGACATCGTCCGCCCCGAGATCGTCCGGCCCGAGATCGTGTGGCCTGAGATCGTCCGGTAGGTACATCGGCTTCAGCGGCTCGCCCGAGAGCGTCTCGAAATCCGTGTCCCGCTCGGGTGCGACGCGGTAGTCGCGTTCCCAGCGATCCCGCGCGCCGGACGATCCCTTCACGTCGCCGTCGCCTCCCCGGCCGAGCGGACGCCCTCGAGCAGCATCGCGGCGGCACGGTAGGGGTCCAGTCGCCGCTCGGCGACGTCGTCGAGAAGCGCGGCGTCGGCCCCCAGCGTCGCGGCCACTCGGCAGCGCAGAACCTCGGTGGCGAGCGACGCGACCTCGAGCGCGAGCCTCCGCCGGCGGGCATCGGAGAGCCGGTCGCCGACCTCGAGGAACGCGCGATGGCGCTCGACGGCGGCCCAGACCTCCTCGGCGCCCGCGCCGGATGCCGCGGTCGTCTTGAGGACGGGCGGAGCCCACGCGGCATCGCCCGCGAGTCGGATCATCGCCTCGAGATCGCGCACCGCAGCATCGGCGCCCTCCCGGTCGGACTTGTTCACGACGAACACGTCCGCGATCTCGAGGATCCCGGCCTTGGCCACCTGGACCGCGTCGCCCCAGCCGGGCGCGACGACGACGATGGTCGTATCCGTCGCCGCCGCAACGTCGACCTCCGCCTGGCCGACCCCGACGGTCTCCACGATGACGACGTCGCTTCCCGAGGCGTCGAGGACGCGAACGGCCTCCGGCGCGGCCAGCGCCATCCCGCCGAGATGCCCGCGGGTCGCCATCGAGCGGATGAACACGCCGTGATCGGTCGCGTGCTCCTGCATACGGACGCGGTCGCCGAGGAGGGCTCCGCCCGTGAACGGGGACGTCGGATCGATCGCGAGAACCGCGACGGTACGGCCCGACGAACGCAGGTGCCGGACGACCTCTCCGGCGAGAGTCGACTTTCCGACGCCGGGCGACCCGGTCAGTCCGACGGTATAAGCGCGGCCGGTGCGTCCGAACAGCGCGGCGGAAAGATCTTCGAGACCTTCGGCGCCATCCTCGACCATCGAGATCGCCCGGGCGACCGCACGGCGGTCACCCGCCAGCACGCGGTCGGCGAGATCCACGCGGGAAGGGTACCCGCGGAGCACGTCCGGCGGTTCCCCGCAGAAGCCGAGCGAGATGTGGGCGTCGGTACGCGTCCGCTCAGCGGAGCAGGAAGATCGCGAGCAGCCCGATGGTGTTGAAGGTCGCGTGAGCGAAGATCGGCGCGACGATGTTGCCTCGGCGCTCGTACAGGAACGCCAGCGCGAACCCCGTGAACACCATGACCGACATCAGCAGCAGGCTGTCGACGAACGGCGCGGGGATGTAATGGACGAGTCCGAACGCCAGGCCGGAGCCCCAGGCAGCGGCCGCGAACCCCTGACGGTCGCGGATGGATCGGAACAGGATTCCGCGAAAGAACAGCTCCTCGTGGATCGGGGCGATCACGATGCCGTACAAGATCGTCGCGACAACGCCGAAGGGCCCGAGATGGCTCGGGACCTGCTCGGGAGTCGTCACGCTTCGACCGGTGATCTCCTGCAGGATCACGTTGATGAGGACGCCGACGCCCAACGCGACGGCGGGATACAGGATCAGTCCGAACCCGACCCCGGCGCCGATCTCGGGAAGCGGCCGCGACGGAAACCCGATCGCGCCGGCCCATCCTGGATGTCGTCGCGACAGCCAGAGCAATAGGAGTGCGACGTTTACGATCGCGATGACGGCGGAGGCGACGATGTTCGCCACCGCCTCGGGATGCACGACGAGAAAGATCGGAAGCGAGACGAGCGAGGCGACGAACCAGCACCCGAGGTAAACGCCGATCGCCTCCCACCACCGCCACGTCGACCGCGGAGCCGTCGGAGCCGTTTGGACGGGGAGGACGGGAAGGTCGGGACGGGGAGGAACGACGTCGCTCATGCCGCAGCCATCTTCCAGGTTTCCTCTGCGACCGACACGTACAGCAGGCCGCCGAGCGCCATCCCGAACCCGAGCCCGCACGCCGCCGGGCCGCTGTCGTTCACGACATAGGCCACGACGCTGCTCAGCAACGTCACGAGCATCGCGTCTCGCCACGCCGGATGCCGGGCGAGGCTTCGCGCGATCGCGGCCGGCGGCCGAATGACCAGGGCGAGGGTCGCGACCACGCCGAGGACCGGGACGAGCGCGAGCGGGTTTCGCACGATCAGGCTCCACCCCACGCCGAGCCGGTGGACGAACGTCTGCCACACCGCACCGCCGCCCGCGGTCTCCTCGAACGCGGTGACGTGCGTCGGGAGGCTTGAGACGGCATGGGCCACGAGCACGAGCGCCGTTCCGGCGACCACAACGGCGAGCGCGAACGCGAGCTCGCGCGGACCGAGCCTTCCCCGGGCGCGAAGCGGCAGCCACAGCCCGGCGCCGGCAAGGAGCGTCACGGCCCCGCCGAGGTTGGCGCCGGCGAACGGGAGCCCCGCGAGCATCGCCCCGCCGAGGAGGATCGCGAAGCCGACGACGGCGGGCAGCCGCGCCGCCGCGTAGAGACAGGCGCCGAGCAGCAGCCCGATGAACACGTTCGGCAGCCCGTAGAAGCGGCCGCCGTCGAGCTCCGAACCGCCGAGGAACGGCGTGAGCGCGGCGCTCCACCCGAGCATGTTCTCGACGAACAGCACGGCGAGCAGGGCGAGCCCAAGGGGCAGGATCGGATGCATCAGGTCTCGCGTCGCGCCGAGAAGCACGAGGCCAACCGACGCGAGCGTGACCGCGGCGACGAACGTCGCGACGCCGACGTACGAGAGCGTCGGCAGGTGGCCCGCTACGAGCAACGCCGCGGCGAGCGGACCGACCGAGATGGCCACGCCCGATCCGACGACGCCGAGAGCCGCGGCCGCGCGCCGGCCGAGCGCGAGGACGCCAATACAGAAGGCCCCCGCAATCGTAACGTACACGGCCGCGGCCGCCTGCACCGGGATCCACATCCGGCGCATGTCGAGATATCGCTGGTGCAGCTCGAATGGCGCCGGCCGGTCGACGACCCGCATCGGGGCTCCGTTTGCCGCTCCGGGAAACCGTGCCGCGAACGTCTGCTCGATCGTCGGCGCCACGTCGAGGTTCGTCACGACCCCCACGCGGCGGGTCGAATCGGACGTCAGCGTGTGCGACGGTCCGGCAGCATCGAGGAGATCCGTCCCGGATGCGAACACGATCGGATGCAGATCGTCCTTGACTTGGTTCATCGCCTCCGACGACGTCGTCGACGCGACGATGACGGTCATGTCCGTGCCGGCGGGCACCGCCCGCACCGTTCGACCGATCTCCCGGTTCGCGGCGGCGAGCGCGGCCGCGCGGCCCGGCCCCGATGGCGGCACTTCGAGCCGTCCACCGCCGATATCGGGGGACCGGCGGCGCCAGACGTCCTGGAACCCGAACACGGCGTCCGGATCGACCGACATCACCGCGGCACCGCCCGCGTGTGCGAGACGGGCCACATTGGGAAGCGCCATGAGCTCCTCGAACGACGCGCGCGGCACATCGAACACGTAGAGGCGTCGGTCGCTCGAGGCGCCGGCTTGACTCCCCGATCCGACGACGACGAGCGCGACGACCGCTCCGACGATGATCGCCCGGACGCGGGAGGTCACGGAACGAGGGCCGTGAGCTGGCGCTCCCGCCGGACCTCGGCTCCGAGCCCGGCGAGCTTGGCCTCGAAGTCCTCGTAGCCGCGGTCGACGTGGTACATGTCCACGACCTCGGTCACGCCGTCCGCGGCGAGCGCGGCGATGACCATGGCGGCACCGGCCCGGATGTCGAGCGCGCGCACAGGTGCGGCCGACAGGCGTTCGACACCACGGATGACCGCGTGATGACCCTCGGTCCGGATAT
>JBKOWM010000040.1:0-13231 GCA_046724395.1 Actinomycetota bacterium | reverse complement strand
CTCGACGAGACGATCCAGCGGATCGCGGAAATCAGCCTGCAGCAGGGGATCGAGTACGCACACGGCGTGTTCGACGAGGCCACAGCCAAGAACCTGCTCGGGACCGGCGGCGCGGTCGTCGTCATGGATCCCTCGACGGGTGCGATCAAGGCGATGGCGTCCTACCCCACGTACAACCCGAACGTCTTCGTGAACGGCTCCTCCGAAGAACGGACGCGGCTGATCGACGCACCCGGGAACCCGCTGCTGAACCGTGCGATCCAGGGCCTGTATCCGCCGGGTTCAACGTACAAGCCGTTCATTGCGCTGTCGGCGATGCGGCGCGGCCTCGCGAATACGACGACGTACTATCCGTGCCCGGGGTCCTGGGACGTGCCGGAGGACCCACTGCACGAGCACTTCGACAACTGGACGTCCTCATCGCTCGGCTCGCTAACGCTTGCGGGAGCGTTGGTCCAGTCCTGCGACACGATCTTCTACCCGCTCGGTTTCGACTACTGGAGCGACTGGTACAACAGCAAGGACGCGCGGCAGCCGGCACTGCCCATGCAACGCGACCTGCGCGCGATCGGGTTCGGCCACGCGACGAACGTCGACATCCCGTTCGAGAAGCCCGGGCTCGTACCCGACCCGATGTGGAAGGCGACCGCCCACCGGGACATGCCCGAGGTATACCCGCAGGGTGAAACGTTCCCGGCCGACTTCATCCTGATGACCATCGGGCAGGGTGAGACCCTCGTCACGCCGCTGCAGCTCGCGACGGCGTACTCCGCGCTCGCCAACGACGGCGTCGTCTGCTGGCCGCATGTCGCCGATCGCATCGTGTCGCCGCAGGGTAGGGTCGTCCGCACGATCGGTCCCCGCTGCAACCGTCACCTCCCGTTCTCGGATACGGCCATCCGGTACGTCCGCACCGCACTCGCGGGCGTCGTTCGCCCGCCCGGCACGGCAGCATCCGCGTTCGCCGGCTTCCCGTTCTCGCAGGTGTCGGTGGCCGGCAAGACCGGAACGGCCGAGGTCTTCGGACAGCAGGACTACTCGTGGTTCGCGGCCATGACGCAGGGAATGGGCAAGCAGTACGTCGTCGTCGGAATGGTGGAGCAGGGCGGGCACGGCTCGACGACCGCCGCTCCGATCGTGCGCCACGTGATCGAGCAGATCTATGGCCTCGTGCCGACCGAGTTCACCGCGGGAGGCGTGACCGACTGATGGATCTCGTCGCCGGCAAGCTTTATCCGCTGGAGCGCCGTCCGCTCCGTCACCTCGATCCGGTCCTGATCTTCACGGCCATTGCGCTCGCGCTCATCGGAATCCTCATGGTGTACTCGGCGACGCACCAATCGCTGCTCGCGCAGGATCTCGACCCGGCGGTCTACCTCAAGAAGCAGCTGGTGTTCCTCGGCCTCGGCGCGGTCGCCGCCATCGTCGCGGCCAGCTTCGACTACCGGTTCCTGAAGGTCTATGCGGGGATCCTGTTCGTGGCGAGCCTCGTACTACTCGTGCTCGTCCGCACGCCGCTCGGGATGACTGTGAAGGGGTCGCAGCGGTGGTTCCAGATATTCGGGTTCCAGTTCGCGCCGTCGGAGATCGCCAAGCTGGCGCTGATCGTCATGCTCGCCGCGTTCATCTCGGAGCTTCGGTCGCCCGATCGAACGCTCGAGGACGTCTTCCGCGCGACGGCGATCGCCGCGGTCCCTGGGCTCCTCGTGTTCCTGCAGCCGGACCTCGGGACGTCGATCGTCCTGGCCGCGATCCTGCTCGGCATCCTGATCGTCGCCGGCGCTCGCGTCCGCCACCTCGCCGTCCTGGCGCTCACGGCGACGGTGCTGATGTTCGGCGCATTCCAACTCCACGTGGTCAGGGACTATCAGGTGTCCCGGTTGACGGCGTGGCTCGATGCCGAGGGCGACGCCAGCGGCGCCGGATACAACAAGCTCCAGTCGGAGATCGCGATCGGGTCGGGCGGGCTTACCGGACGCGGCTACCTCAAGGGCCCACAGACCAACCTCGACTTCGTCCCGGAACAACACACCGACTTCATCTTCACGGTGGTGGGGGAGGAGTTCGGCTTCGCCGGATCGACCGTGATCCTCGTCCTCTTCGGCGTCCTTATCTGGCGCGCGTTCCGGATCGCGCTGCTGTCCAAGGACCCGTTCGGGACGTACCTGGCCGCCGGGATCGGGTCGATGTTCGCCCTGCAGATGTTCGTGAACGTCGGGATGACGCTCGGCATCATGCCGATCACCGGGATCCCCCTGCCGTTCGTCTCCTACGGCGGGAGCTCCCTGCTGACGAACGCGATCGCCGTCGGCATGCTGCTGAACGTGCACATGCGGCGCTTCACGTAGTCCTCACGGCTCGAGAGAGATCACCCACAGGAACGTCGAGCCTCCAGGGCCGGAGTCCTCGAGGACCACGTCGCCCCCCATGCCGCGCGCCGCCGCCCGCGCGAGCGAGAGCCCAAGGCCGGCGCCCTGGTGAACGCGCACGTTCAGGTCCTCGAGCTGTTCGAGAATCTCGAAGATGCGATCCCGGTCGGCCGGCGCGATGCCGGCGCCGCGGTCGACGACCCGCGCCTCGATGTGGCTCCCGCTCGTGTTCACCCGGACCTCGACGGGCGACGTCGGCGGCGAGAACCGAAGCGCATTGTCGAGCAGCTCGCCGAGGACGCGTCGCCCGACGACCGGATTCATCTCGGCGTGCGGCACGTCGGCCGCCACGACACGCACGCGCGGCTCGTCGCCCGCGACTTCACGGACGAGCTCGAGGACGTCCACTCGTTCGGTCAGATCGGCGTCGAACGTGAGCTCGAACCGTTCGACCAGGCGGGCGAGGGCCTGCGCGCGCTCGACGATTCTCTCCTGAAGCTCCTTCCGCTGATCCGGCGTCGCGGCGTCCTTCCTCAACGTCTGTGCCATCCCGAGGATCACCGTGACGGGCGTCCGGAGCTCGTGGGAGAGCCGCGCGACGAGCTCGTGCCTCCTGGCCGCGCGCTCGATCAGCGCCTTCTGGGCCTCCTCCAGCTCGCGCGTCCGCTGGCGCTCGCGCTCGAGCGCCTCGGTCATCTCGTCGATGACCCGGGGCGTCACCTCGGGCGAGAGCACGCCTCCGCCGTGCGCCGCCTGCCGTACGGCGTTGAGGATGTCCTCGCCGTCGGAATCCTTCAAAACGTAACCGGACGCACCCGCCACGAGCATCTCGCGCACGATCGCCTGATCCTCGTGACCGGAGAGCGCGACCACGCCGAGCGTCGGGCGCGCTCGCTTGAGCCGGCGCGTCGTCTCGATCCCGTCGATCCCCGGCATCCGAACGTCCATGAGGACGACGTCGGGGGAGAGGTTCTCAACGATCGACAGCGCCTCCTCGCCGGAGCGCGCCTCGCCCACGACCTCGAGGTTGCCGGCATCCAGCAGCGCCAGGAGCGATTCACGGAACCCGGCGTTGTCATCGACGACCATGACGCGCGGGCGGGGCCGCGTGGGCGCGGCCGAGCGCAGGATCCCCGGACCCATGGACGGAGTGTCTCCGTCGGCGCGTCGCGCCGGTATCAGGCGGGCATCCGGTTCCAAGAGGAGGCGGGCCCACGCAGAAATAGCCATATCGACCTAGCTCGGGCAGGAAGGCGTTCCACGCGTCGTCGCACGCCGATGCTATCCTGACTGCAGGTTTGCTCGCGGGACCCGGGCCGAGAACGATACTAGATGGTTCGGGCGCTCAGGCGAGGATCTCGAGGTGTCGTAGACCCCGATCGCCGGCCCCCACGTTCGGACGAGGCCGCGGCCGGGAGGCCGACGCCGGGAGAGCGTTCGTAGTACCGACCGCGCCGGCCGAGCCACGCTGCGGCGGCGGCGGACACGCCGGTCCGGCTCGCGCCGGGGCGAGGAGTCGGAGGACTCCGAACGCACGCCCGCTCGGCCTGCAGCCTTCCCGCGCCTCGACCAGCGGGAAGGAGTTCGGATGTCGGAAGCATCGGACCTCGGGACTGGGGTCCGCACGGAGCCGGGCGTCGACGCCGGCGAGACCATCTCACAGCCGTCGGCGCCTTCACCGCGGCAGCGCGGTCGCCGCCGTGGCGGCCGGGGGCGCGGCGGGACGCGACGGACCACCGCTGTGACCGACGAGGGATCACTCGGGGGTCCACAGCAGGAGGGCACGCCGGACACGCCGGAAACGTCCGTTGCCACTGACGCGACGGACGGCGCGGCTCGCAGCGCGAACGAGGCCGAGGGCGTGCCTCCCGGCCGTGACCCCGCCGAGGGGTCCGTCACCACCGCCACCACGGCGGCCCGACGCCGCCGCCGCGGCGGCCGCGGTCGGGGAGGCCGTGGGCGGACCGGCTCGGCCAACGCCTCCGCGGCGACGGAGACGCTCGACTCCGCCGCGTCCGGGGAGGCCGAGGTCGACATCGAGCCGGCCAGGCCCGAGCCGCGCTCCGAGGGCGTCGCGCTGGCGGCCACGGCCGCCGAGGACGCTGACGTCGACGCATCGCCCGTCGAGGAGCCAGCCGGCACAAGCGCCCGCCGCCGACGGCGACGAGGGGGCCGAGGGCGGGGCCGGCGTCGATCTGCGACAGCGGTGACGGCCGATGTATCGGCCGCCGAGGGGGACGAGACGGCCCAGGCGGACGAGGCGGACACCGCGCGCGCGGCCGCCGCGCCTGCCGAGGAACCCGTTGGACGGAAGCGGACACGACGCGGCCGGGCGACGGCGATCGAGATCGACGGCGCGCGGGAGGCGCCAGCGGCCCCCTCTGCCGGATCAACGCGGCTGCGGCGCGGCCGCACGGCGTCGGCCGGGACGCGACGCAGACGCGAGTCGATGCCCGTCGTCCCGCGCGTCACCGACAAGTTGATGGTCATCACCGAGCACGGCGATCGCGACCAGATCGCGATCCTGGAGGAGAAGTCGCTCGTTCAGCACTACGTGACTCGGGCAGGAGCACGGTCGATGGTCGGCAACGTCTATCTCGGGCGCGTGCAAAACGTGCTCCCCGGCATGGAGGCCGCGTTCGTGGACGTCGGGCGTGGCCGCAACGCGGTGCTCTACGCCGGCGAGGTGAACTACTCGCCCGAGGATCTCGAGGGAAAGCAGCCGCCGCGTATCGAGCACGTTCTGAAGAGCGGACAGTCGGTCCTCGTCCAGGTGACGAAGGACCCCATCGGCGGAAAGGGAGCGCGGCTCACGGCCAAGATCTCCATGCCGGGGCGGTACCTGGTCCTGCAGCCGAACTGGGAGATCACCGGCATCAGCAAGCGGCTCGACGATCGTGAGCGCCGTCGGCTTCGGGCGCTGTTGAAGAAGATCAGACCGGACGGCCACGGCGTCATCGTTCGGACAGCCGCCGAGGAGGCGACCGAGGAGGACCTCCGGGCAGACGTGGACCGTTTGCTCAGCGAGTGGACGGCGATCGAGAAGAAGGCCAAGCGCGCGAAGGCGCCCGCAGTGCTGTACGAGGAGCCAGAGCTGACCGTGAAGGTCGTT
The DNA here is from genome assembly GCA_046724395.1 of Actinomycetota bacterium. Lineage (GTDB taxonomy): Bacteria > Actinomycetota > UBA4738 > UBA4738 > HRBIN12 > DATAEU01. The sequence continues at coordinate 7,750 of JBKOWM010000040.1, read as the reverse complement.
CGCGACCTGTTCACGGACGAGGAGTACCGCGAGCTCGTCACGGACTCCGAGCGCGTATACACGCTGGTGACCGAGTACCTTTCGGGCGTGGCACCCGACCTGCTGCCCAAGGTCAGGCTCCACTCGGGCAAGCTTCCCGTCTTCGAGGAGTTCCATGTCGTCGAGCAGATCCACAAGGGCCTCGACCGCAAGGTATGGCTGCCGTCGGGCGGCTACCTCGTCATCGACCGGACGGAGGCGCTGACCGTCATCGACGTCAACACCGGCAAGTCCGTCGGCAAGACGAACCTCGAGGAGACCGTGGTAAACACCAACATCGAAGCCGCGCGCGAAGTCGCGCGGCAGCTCCGCCTGCGGGACATCGGCGGGATGATCATCATCGACTTCATCGACATGCTGCTCGAGCAGAACAAGCGCCGCGTCGTCGAGACCCTCAAGGAGGAGATGGCGCGCGACAAGACCCGTTCGCAGGTCTTCGACATCAGTCCGCTTGGACTGCTCGAAGTCACCCGCAAACGCGTTTCTGGTGGACTGTTGGAGTCGTTCTCCGAGACGTGTCCCACGTGCGAAGGGCGCGGCGTGATCATCAATTACGAGGTCTGAGGAGGCATCCATGTACGCCGTCATCAAGGCCGGGGGAAAACAGCACAAGGTGAAGGCGGGCGACATCATCGAGGTCGAGTACATGCACGGCGTCGAGGAGGATGCCGTAACGTTCCGGCCGCTCCTCGTCGTCGACGACGACGGCAAGACCCACGTCGGCAAGGCGCTCGAGCGCGCCCTCGTCACCGCCAAGCCGGCCGGCGAGCACAAGGGCGACAAGGTCCGGATCTTCAAGTACAAGAACAAGACGGGGTACGCGCGCAAGCAGGGCCACCGGCAGCTGATGACGCTGCTCGAGATCTCCGACGTGAACCTCGGCACCGAATCCGTCCGTGGATCCGCTCCGAGCAACGCCGACGAGGCGGCGGACGCGAAGGCCGCTCCCGCCGAGTAGTGGTCTGGTAGCCTCGGACACCATGGCGCACAAGAAGGGCGGCGGCTCGTCGAAGAACGGGCGGGACTCCGAGTCCAAGCGACTCGGCGTGAAGGCGTTCGGCGGTCAGCGGGTCACCGCCGGCTCCATCATCGTGCGTCAGCGGGGAACCAGGATTCACCCCGGCGAAGGCGTGTCGAAGGGCGGCGACGACACGCTGTTCGCCACACGGGACGGCGTCGTGACGTTCCGGACGTCGCGTGGGCGCAAGGTCGCGACCATCGCCGGGTCCTAGCCGCCTGCCTGCATCGCCTCGGACACCGCCCGCGCCCACTCAGCCACCTGTTCGCGTCTGTCGCGGTTCGACATCCCGAGGTATCCGACGTTCTGCCGGCGGGCCCTTCGCTTCGAGCTCCGGGCGAACGAGAGCGGTGTCAGTCGCTCCCCCCGGCTGACCACCGGTTCCAGCGGCGGGGGCTGGACGAAGTAGAACGCCGTCTCTGCGGTGAAACCGTTTCGGTCGTGGATGACGAGCAGTACGGGCGATCCGCGCAGGCGCCGAGCCCGCTTGATGCTCGACAGGGGGATCCGGAGCGGCGAGGAACCCTCGGCGCGAGGCTCGAACACGAGGTGCTCGGGTTGAAGCGAGAGTATCCCCTCGCGGTCGTTCTTGGGCTCGCGAATGAGATCGACGGCCCAGACCGTCGTCGGCTCGGGCATAGGGCCATCATCGCGCGGCCCCGCACGAGCGCCCACCTGGCGGGCGTCGCTCAGGCGGGATCGGTGAAAATCGCAGCATGACGTTCGTCGACGAGATCACCGTGTTCGCCCGTGCCGGCGACGGCGGCCACGGCTCGGCAGCGCTGCACAGCGAGCCGTACAAGCCCCTCGGAGGCCCGGACGGCGGCGATGGCGGCCGCGGCGGCGACGTCGTCTTCCAGGCGGCCGGGCGTGTACGGGATCTGAGCGGACTCGCCGACCGCCCGCACCTGCGCGCGCCCCGCGGTGGTCGGGGCGCCTCGAAGCGGCGCACCGGGGCCGATGGCGAGGACCTCGTCGTGCAGGTGCCCGACGGCTCGATGGTGTTCGATCACGAACGCTTGCTCGCCGACCTCGTCGGCGAGGGCTCCCGCGCCGTCGTCGCCCGCGGCGGCCGCGGCGGCCGCGGGAACGCGTCGCTCGCGTCACCGCGCAATCGCGTCCCGCGCGCGGCCGAGGCCGGCGAACCCGGCGAGGACAAGCGCGTACGAGTCGAGCTGCGGATCGTCGCCGACGTCGGCCTCGTCGGGCTACCGAACGCCGGGAAGTCCACGCTGTTGTCGGTTCTCACCGCCGCGCGGCCGAGGATCGCGGACTACCCCTTCACGACGCTCGACCCCAACCTCGGCGTGGCGGAGGGAGAGGGGCGATTCGTCATCGCAGACATCCCCGGGCTGATCGAGGGCGCGTCACAGGGGCGTGGACTGGGCCACAAGTTCCTCCGACACGTGACGCGGTGTCGGGTGCTAGTCCTCGTCGTGGATCTGTCCGGCACGGACCCACCGAGCGACCTGACCGCGCTTCGCGCCGAGCTCGATACGTACGACCCGGCGCTGTCAGGCAAGCCGTCCATCGTCGTCGGCGCGAAGGCCGATCTCGTCGAAGACGCGATGGAGCGTGTTCGCGTGCTCGGCGACGACGCCGTCGCCGTTTCCGCCCTCACCGGGATCGGGATGGCCGATGTGTCGGCGCGTCTTCGGGCCGTCGTCGCCGAGGCTCCCGACGAGGAGCGCCGGCCGTACGTCGTCCTGCGCCCCGGGCGCCCCCGGTTCGAGGTCCGGCGGGAGGGCGAACGGTACCGGGTGGTCGGACGCGGCGTCGAGCGATTGGTGGCGGAGACGGACCTCGACGATCCCCGCGAGGTCGCTCGGCTTCAGAGGCGTCTCGTGAGGGAGGGCGTCGAGCGGCGACTCACCGCGGAAGGCGCCCGACGGGGGGACGAGGTCGTGATCGGATCGAGAACGTTCGAGTTCATCCCGGAGGAGGCAGACGATGACTGAGATGTCGCAGCGCGAGCGGCTGTCGAGCGGCGAGGCGGTCGGCTGGGACGACCTGGTTGCGGCGCTCGACCGCATCCCGCCGTCCGAGGCCGAGTCCCCGGGCGCCGGCCCAGGCGATTGGACGACGAAAGATGTGGTGTTCCACCTCGCGGCGTGGACAGACGAGGCGGCCGCTCAGCTCGCGGCGGTGCGCGAGGAGCGATACATCGGGACCGACATCGACACGGACGCTCGCAACGAGGAGTATCTGCGAGCCGGCCGCGCAATCGACCCTCACACCGCTCGCACGCGACTCGAGCGAGCGCGCGCCCGGGCGCTCGCGCAGTTTGCGGCGCTCGGAGAGCTATCGGCTCCGGCGGTGGAGTGGTTCGCCGAATCCGGGGCCGAGCACTATGCCGAGCACATCGACGGGCTCAGGGGCTTTGCCGACCGTGTCCGGAGCGACGAACGGCCCGGCGCCGCCGCCCGGCGTGCGGCGATCGTCGCCGCCGAGGCCGAGGGCTGGGACGACATCGACGGGCTCATCGCGGGGATTGACGAGAGCGTGCTCGAGCTCGGCCGCGTCACCCCCGACGGATGGAGCGTCAAGGACACCATGTGGCACGTCGCGAAGTGGTGGGAGGACTTCACCGACGCAGTTCCCCGGTTCGCCGATCGGAACTTCGATCCGGATGACGAAACGGCGGACCAGGTGGATGCGATCAACCGCGCCTGGTTCGAGGAGTCGCGCGTGGTACCACTCGACGACGTCCGCACGCGGTGGAGCGCCAGCCGGGAAGTTGGCATCACGGCCTTCTCGGGCATGGTCGATCCGCCGAGGCGTGCCGAAGAGTGGTTCGCCGAGTGCGGCCTCATCCACTACGAGAAGCACCTGATCGACCTCCGGCCGGTGAGGCGTCGGACCGCTCGCCTCGCCGGTGGGGTCCAGACGCCGCACTAGGATTCGGTCGATGGGCCGGCGCGTGGGGGTCATGGGGGGCACGTTCGACCCGATCCACTACGGCCACCTCGAGACGGCCGAGGAGGCGCTCGTTCAGTTCGTGCTCGACGAGGTCGTCTTCGTCCCGACCGGGCGGCCGTGGATGAAGACGGACCGCGTCGTCTCGGCGAGCGAGGATCGATACCTGATGACGGTCGTCGCGACCGCGAGCAACCCGCGATTCACGGTCTCGCGCGTGGAGATCGACCGCGACGGCCCGACCTACACCGTCGATACGCTCCGGCTGCTCGCGGACCGGCTTCCGGATGCCGAGCTGTACTTCATCACGGGCGCCGACGCGATGTTGGAGATTCTCGACTGGAAGGATCCGGAGGAGGCGCTCTCGCTCGCGCACTTCATCGCGGCGACGCGACCGGGGTACGACCTCGCCCGATTCGAGGCCGCCGCGCCGACCCATCACCCCAGGGTGACCACGATGGACATTCCCGCGCTGGCCATTTCCTCCTCCGACATTCGCCGACGGGTCCGCGAGGGGCGCGCCATCCGGTACCTGCTTCCCGAGGGCGTGAAGAGCTACGTCGAGAAGCAGGGCCTCTATCGTTGACAGCTGCCGCCGGAGACGATCGGCGAGGAGTAGGACGCGGCGGACGCGCGCAGGCGGTCTTGGGGTCGGTAGGGTGTCGGTGGCCGGGCTGCCTCGGGGCTCGCCACGGTCACGATCGTGCTCGGGAAAGACCCGAACGCATCGCAATGAGGAGGATCGGGTCGCGGATGATGTCTCGGTGACCAACGACAGCCGAACGACGGCCGTCGCTGCCGCCAACGCGGCGTCGGCCAAGCAGGCGGACGGCATCGTGATCCTTGACGTCCGTGACCTGATCGTGATCACCGATTACTTCGTGATCGCATCCGCCTCGAGCGAGCGTCAGGTTCGCACGATCGTCGAGGAGGTCGAGAGGTCGCTCCGCGACCGACACGGCCGCAAGCCCGTGCGGCGCGAGGGCGAGGACGGCTGGGAGTGGGTCCTACTCGACTACGTCGACGCGGTGGTCCACATCTTCACCGAGGAACAGCGCGAGTACTACGACCTCGAGCGACTCTGGCGGGACGCCCCTCGCGTCGAGTGGGAGGAGTCGGATGCGGTTTCATCCGGCTGAGTACACTGAACGTCTTCGGGGCCCATAGCTCAGCTGGTAGAGCGTCTGGCTGGCAGCCAGAAGGTCAGGGGTTCGAATCCCCTTGGGTCCACTACCAGGGGAAACGCTGCTAAAGGCCATTGGCACAGCGGTCGCTCGGCAAATAACAATCCCGAGGGCTCCTACCGCCGAGAGTGCCGAAGCGAGTACAACCGGGCCTATGCGGCCCGCCGGCGAGGGGTCGGCTCATGAGGCGGATCTGTCCCGTCTGCGAGGAACCCGTCCCACCCAGCCGAACTCGACCGAGGATCTTCTGCAGCCACGCATGTCGGCAATATCGTCCGCCTCGAGCGCCGCGCCCAGGATCTCGCCGAACGAGCTGCATTACACCGAGGCTGTGTGGAAGCGGGTCCGGGCTACTCGTACAAGGTGACTGATAGGAGGCGCGACTCAGCGTGTTGGACGGGTCACCTTTCGCACGCGAACTTCATCCGTTGTCGCGTGTCCTGCCGCAACCACGGACTCGATCGCGCTTTCTGCCTGTGCGTGAGTCGCAAAGCGTGCAAGGTCGAGCCACCGCTTCCCGTCGGGATGCCGGTGCTGGACCGAGTAGTACGTCTGTAGAGCATCCACAGACCGTAGAGCCTCATTGCCGAGGGTAAACAGGAGATCCTGATTGCCGGCAAATCCACCCATAGAAGAGATTCTAGGGCCGTGCTTGGTGTGGGAGGAGGAAGCGGATGGTCGAACAGGTCGTGATCCACTATTCGAGCGGCCGTGCCGTCCACGTCGGAGCGGTCGAGGGGGAATCTCGCGATGTCCCGCAGCACGCTCGCGTCAGCCGATCTGTTCGGCCAGGGCGACGATGATGCCCGCGGGGCCGCGGAGGTAGCAGAGCAGGTAGGTGCTCTCGTACTGCGCCACCTCGCCGAGGAGTTCGGCGCCGTGGGCCCGCAGGCGGGCGACGGCGTCGTTGATGTCGTCGACAGCGAACATGACGCGATGCAGGCCCAGCGTGTTGGGCGGCGGGTTCTCCGGCTCGGCGCCGACCGCCGCGGGGGTGTGGTACTTGGTCAGCTCCAGCTTGCTGTGGCCGTCCGGGGTCCGCATCATCGCGATGTCGCTCCGGACGCCGTCGAGTCCGACGGTACGGTCCGCAAAGAGGCCTTCGACCTGCGCTTCGCCTTCCAGCTCCATGCCGAGCTCGGTGAAGAATGCGACGGCGGCGTCTAGGTCGTTGACGACAATGGCGACGTTGTCCATCCGCTGGACGGTCATGTCTCCCAGCTTATGACCGCGGCGAGCCGCCAGTCCGATGTGGAAGGAACCGATAGCTCGCCGGAGGCGGGGGCCCGGGAGCTAAGGCGGACGTTTCAGCCGTTCCGACACGTTTCCGTTGTCCCATGCGGCGCGAACGTGATTGCAGCGAGCCGCCGTACCACGGATGAGGAAACGTGACTGATGTGTTCGGGCACAAGAAGCGACGACCCAGCTTCTGCACGTTCTCCTTCAGCCCGACTTCGAGCGAGTCGCGATGATCGGTGACTAGTGCGCGAACCCAACGATGCGCGCGTTCGCGAACCTGCTAAGCGAGTCTGAAGAAAACAGAGTGGCCGGAGCCGTTCTCGTGGGGATGCTGCGTGAGCGACGCGCCAGCCCAAGGATGAGGGGCGTAATTGACTCGGCCGAGCGCGGTGCCTGGACTCCCCGCATGGCGCCGCGAGCGGCTGAGGAATTGGCGGAGGGCTGGCCCGAAGGCCGCGTCGACGTCGGGTGCGACTTCGCCCTCCCTCGAGTTTCGCCCTCCCAAAGGAGCATCGACGAAGACAGCCCTCCGCCGTTTGGAGCGTCGTCCTAGTGCGAAAGGCCGTCAACCGGCCATTGGTCCATCCTCTGCGGCAGTTCCGGGCTTCCGACAAATCGCCTTTCGGCACCATGTCACTTCGGTGCGGTCGCGTGCGCTCGGCCTTCGGCCAACGCATGGCAGGCGAGGGACGATGAGCGCTCTCGGTCAAATCGCCAATCGCATCGACCGGTTCGCCGCCGCCGCTGTTGGTCGGTTCGGCAGGAACCCTCGTCGCCTTGGGAAGCGGCTGATGACGCGTGCGGACGATGACGAGCGCCTGTCTGCCGCACCAGCCGGTAGTGGCGACGTCAGGCGTCCGCCGTCTCTCGTGACGATCAAAAGGGAAGCCCCAGAACCCGAAGGCCACGGGTTCTGACGGCGTCCTTACGCCAAGGGGAGCGTCGTCGGGACCTAACGGATTCTCCCGTGCGTGCAAGACGAAGGCCGGCTGACGCGTCGCGCCGGCCCGGTGGGTCCGGGACCTCCTCCTACTCGTAGACCGAGAACGCCCGCAACGCTGCGTCTCGATCGCGGTACACCTGAACGTAGTCGCCCACCTGCGCGAGCCATTGCGCACGCAGGGTGTCGGCTTCGGCAATTGCGACGTTTCGAACGCGACGGAGGACGGTGACGCCTTCGCCGTCCTCGATCTGGTCAGCGCCGTACCCGACGGTGAGAACGAAGAGGACGCCAACGTTCAGCATGACGTGCCCGAGTATCCGCTGGCGTATCCGGACGAACCATTGGCTGAACTACTATTCAAGGCGCCTGACCGGGCTACGCCCTTCGCCTGGGCGAGGTCGAGGTGTGACT
>JBKOWM010000027.1:0-7853 GCA_046724395.1 Actinomycetota bacterium | reverse complement strand
GCCTTCCGCAAGCCGCAGATCGTGCCGGGCAAGCTGCAGGCGCTGATGGAGATGGGCATCGAGTTCGTCCGCGAGCAGATCGCGATTCCGATGATGGGTCACGAGGGCGACCGCTTCCTCGCGCTTCTGGCCACGCTCTTCTTCTTCATCCTGCTCGGCAACTTGCTCGAGGTGATTCCGGGGATCAACTTCACCCACAACAGCCGGATCGCCTTCCCGATCTCGATGGCGATCGTGTCGTGGGTCACCTACAACGCCGTCGGAATCCGCAAGCACGGGTTCATCGGCTACCTGAAGCTCGTCACGCTGCCACCGGGGGCACCGTTGTGGCTCCGCCCGCTGCTCGCGGTGATCGAGTTCTTCACGACGATCGTGATTCGACCGATCACGCTGTCGCTGCGACTCGCGGCGAACTTCCTCGCGGGTCACTTCCTGCTGGCGGTTGCGTTCCTCGGCACGATCGCGCTGCTGGACTCCGGATGGCTCGCGATCCTCGCTCCGCTGACGTTCGCGATGTCGATCATCCTGGTCGGCTTCGAGATCTTCGTCGCCGTCCTGCAGGCATTCATCTTCTCCATCCTCACGTCGTCGTACATCGGCGGCGCGTTGGCGGAGGAGCACTAGACAAGGAGGACATGTCATGTTGCGACTCGTCGCGGAGGTCACGGGGAACCTCGACGCGATCAAGTCCGTCGGGCGGGGCCTCGTGATCGGGCTCGCGGCGATCGGCCCGGGCGTGGGTCTCGGCATCCTCATCGGCCACGCCGTCGAGGCGATGGCGCGCCAGCCCGAATATGCGGGTCAGGTGCGCGCGACGATGTTCATCGGCATCGGCCTCATCGAGGCGCTCGCGCTGTTCGGCATCGCGTTCTCGTTCATCATCTAGGGAGCCTGACGTGTCGACGTTCGCACTGCTTGCCGCGGAAGCGGCGGAGACCAATGACCCGGCCGATCTCTATCCGCATCTGGCCGAGCTCATCGTCGGTGCGGCGGCGTTCTTCGTGCTCCTCGTGTTCACGGCCAAATGGGTCCTGCCGCGTGTGAACCAGCTCCTCGAGGAGCGCCGGGCCAAGATCGTCGGGCAGCTCGAAGAGGCCGAGCGGACGCGCCGCGAGGCCGAGGAGCTCCAGGCGACGTACCGACGGCAGCTGGCCTCGGCCAGGGACGAGGCCAATCGAATCATCGAGGAGGCCAGGAGGACGGCGGACGAGCTGCGTCGTGACCTCCAGGCGACGGCCCAGCGCGACGCGGAGGCGATCGTTGCCCGCGCGCAGGACGCCGTCGCGGGGGAGCGGGAGCGGGCGTTCCAGGAGCTTCGAACACAGGTGGCGTCGCTGGCCGTGACGCTGGCGGGCATCGTGGTCTCCCGCGAGCTCGACGCGTCGACGCACCAGCGGCTCATCGACGATTACATCGACCAGGTCGCCGGGAGTGGCAACGGCCATCGGGGAGCGTCCTCCTAACGATGGCGACGGATCGGCTGGTGCGAGGATATGCCGAAGCCTTGTACACCATCGCGGACGTCGAGGAAGAGCTCGACGTTGTCACCGACCAGCTGTTCGCGTTCGCGAAGCTCGTCGACCGGGAAACGCGGATCCGCGAGTCCCTGACCGATCCCGCCCTTCCCGTCGAGAACAAGGTCGAGCTCGTTCGCGACGTCCTCGGCGAGCGCGCCAACCCCAACGCAGTCAACCTCATGGCGCTGCTGATCGCCCAGAACCATGCGCGCGAGGCCGGGCGCGTTGTCGAGGAGCTCGCGGCCGTCGTGGCCGAGCGCCGCAGCCACGCCCTCGCGGAGGTGCGCTCCGCCGTCCCGCTGGACGGCGAGCGGCGCGCCAGGCTCGAGGCCGCGCTGTCGAGGGCGACCGGCAAGACGGTCGAGGTCAAGGTCGTCATCGACCCCTCCGTGGTCGGTGGACTCGTTGCCTGGGTGGGCGACGAGGTCTTCGACGGAACGGTCGCCGGCCGTCTGGCCGAGGCCAAGGAGCAGCTGATCGGAACGTAGCTTCAAAGGCGCAGGAAGACTGGAGATCCCGATGGCCGTGACCGAGGAGTTCGACGCCAAGACGATCGCGGACGCGCTCCGGCGAAACGTGGAGAACTTCCGTCCGTCGGTCGAGCGCGAGGAGGTCGGTCGCGTCGTCGAGACGGGCGACGGCATCGCGCAGGTGAAGGGCCTGCCTCGGACGATGGCCAACGAGCTCCTCGAGTTCCCCGGCGGCGTGCTCGGGCTCGCGTTCAATCTCGACGAGGAACAGATCGGCTGCATCATCCTCGGCGAGGCCTCCCAGATCGAGGAGGGCGATCTCGTCAAGCAGACGGGTCGAATCCTGTCCATTCCGGTCGGCGACGCGTTCCTCGGTCGCGTTGTCGACCCGCTCGGCAGTCCGCTCGACGGCGGCGGGCCCATCGGGGCGGAATCCTCCCGCGTCCTGGAGATCCAGGCCCCGACGGTCGTGGCCCGCCAGCCCGTCAAGGAGCCCCTACAGACCGGTATCACCGCCATCGACGCCATGACGCCGATCGGCCGCGGGCAGCGCGAGCTCATCATCGGCGACCGGCAGACCGGCAAGACGGCGATTGCGATCGACGCGATCATCGCGCAGCGAGACAACTGGGCGAGCGGCGATCCCAAGCGACAGGTCCGTTGCGTCTACGTCGCGGTCGGTCAGAAGGCGTCCACCGTCGCCGAGGTCGTCGAGACCCTGCGAGTGAACGGCGCCCTCGACTACACGGTCGTCGTGAACGCCTCGGCGTCGGACCCCGCACCGTTTCAGTACATCGCTCCCTACGCGGGAGCGGCGCTCGGCGCGTTCTGGATGTACGAGGGCAACCACGCACTCGCGGTCTACGACGACCTGTCGAAGCAGGCAACCGCGTATCGCACGCTGTCGTTGCTCCTGCGCCGCCCTCCGGGGCGCGAGGCCTACCCGGGTGACGTCTTCTACCTGCACTCGCGGCTGCTTGAACGCGCGGCCAAGCTCTCCGACGACCTCGGCGGCGGCTCGCTGACCGCCCTGCCGATCATCGAGACGAAGGGCGGGGACGTTTCCGCGTACATCCCGACCAACGTCATCTCGATCACCGACGGACAGATCTACCTCGAGCCGGACCTGTTCTTCGCGGGGGTGCGCCCGGCGATCAACGTCGGCATCTCGGTGTCGCGCGTCGGCGGGAACGCCCAGATCAAGGCGATGAAGAAGGTCTCCGGCCGTCTGCGTATCGACCTGGCGCAGTACCGGGCGCTCGAGGCGTTCGCGCAGTTCGGCTCGGAGCTGGATAAGGCCTCGCAGCAGCAGCTCGCTCGCGGCGCGCGCGTTGTGGAGATCCTCAAGCAGCCCCAGTACCGACCGGTGCCCGTCGAGCGTCAGGTCGTCTACGTGTGGGTCGCAACCACCGGGCATCTGGATCGGCACCCCGCCGAGGACGCCAGGCGCTTCGTCGAGGAGTTCGCGGCGTTTCTCGACACTCGCCACGCCGACGTGCTCGCCTCGATCCGCGAGGCCGGTGATCTGGGCGGCGAGACCGAGGCCGCATTGAAGGAGGCCCTGTCGGCTTTCGAGGAGATCTTCGTCTCGAGCGCGGAGCGAGAAGGCAGCCAGGCAGGAGTCGGTCCCACGACGCCGCCGGACGAGGTCCGAAAGGACGTCGGCTGGCGTCGCATGTCCTCGGCGCAAGAGGACGAGCAGCCAGCGCCGGGAGCCGACGTTCCAGGGGACCACCAGATCGAGCCCGAGGATGCCGACGACGGATCGGCGGCACCGCCTCCTGGCCCGCCGGGGTAGTCGATGGGCGCCAAGCTTCGCGTCGTCCGCCGGCGCATCAGGTCCGTGCAGTCGACGGCGAAGATCACCCGCGCCATGGAGCTCATCGCCGCGTCGAGGATCGTCCGCGCTCAGCACCGCGTCGAAGCGGCCCGCCCGTACGCGGAGCTCCTGACGCGCGCGATGGAGGACGTCGCGAGGCAGACGGGTTCGCTCGTTCACCATCTACTCGGCGATCGCGACCCCCTGCGCCGGGCCGGCGTGTTCGTCGTCACGTCCGACCGCGGCTTGGCCGGCTCGTACAACTCGAACGTGCTGCGGCTGGCGGAGGCGGCCATCTCGCGAGCACGGTCCCAAGGCGCCGAACCCGTCGTCTACGTCGCCGGAAAGAAGGGCGTCTCGTACTTTCGGTTCCGCGGCATCCCGCTCGCCGATCAATGGACCGGCTTCAGCGAGGTTCCCACCTACGACGCCGCCCAGACGATCGGCCGGCGGTTGCTCTCGGACTTCGCCGAGGGGCGCATCGACGATCTTCACGCCGTGTACACGGACTTCCGGTCGGCGTTCACCCTGCGAGCGACCGACCGGCGATTCCTGCCGATCGCACCCGAGGAGGTCGTCCCGCGCGAGACCGGGCTGCCGTATCCCGAGTACCTGTTCGAGCCCGAGCCGGCGGCCATCCTCGACGAGCTCCTGCCGCAGTACGTCATTACCAAGGTGTACGCCGCGCTGCTCGAGTCGGCCGCATCCGAGAACGCGGCGCGCCGGCGCGCCATGAAGGCCGCGACGGACAACGCGGACGATCTGATGCGCGTGCTGACGCGGCAGGCCAACCGAGCGCGACAGGACGAGATCACGACGGAGATCACCGAGATCGTCGGCGGCGCCGAGGCGCTCGCGTCGTCGACGTCCAGGGAGTGAGGAGATTGGCTGACGAGAAGCTCGAGAACGGCCGCATCGTCCGGGTGATCGGCCCGGTCGTGGACGTCGAGTTCCCGACGGATGCGCTGCCGGAGATCAACACCGCCATAACGGTCGACCTGTCGCTCGACGGCGAGACCCGGACGATCACCTGCGAGGTCGCCCAGCAGATCGGTGAGGGACAGGTTCGGGCGATCGCGATGCGACCGACCGATGGGCTCGTCCGCGGCGCGCCCGTGATCAACACGGGCTCCCCCATCACCGTCCCGGTGGGCGAGGGCGTGCTCGGGCACGTCTACAACGTGCTCGGCGAGCCCCTCGACACCACGCCGGACCAGATCGTCGCCGCCGATCGGTGGCCGATCCACCGCGACCCTCCGCCGTTCGACGAGCTCGAGCCGAAGAGTCAGATGCTCGAGACGGGGATCAAGGTCATCGACCTGCTCGAGCCGTACGTGCAGGGCGGCAAGATCGGGATGTTCGGCGGCGCCGGGGTCGGCAAGACCGTCATCATCCAGGAGATGATCCGCCGCCAGGCGCAGCAGCACGGCGGCGTCTCCGTGTTCGCGGGCGTCGGCGAGCGCACCCGCGAGGGGAACGACCTCTTCCTGGACATGACTGAGTCCGGCGTCATCGCGAACACCGCGCTCGTCTTCGGTCAGATGGACGAGCCGCCGGGAGTCCGCCTGCGCGTCGCGCTGTCGGCGCTGACGATGGCGGAGTACTTCCGTGACGTCGATCGCAAGGACGTGCTGCTGTTCATCGACAACATCTTCCGTTTCACGCAGGCCGGCTCGGAGGTGTCCACGCTCCTCGGCCGCATGCCGAGCGCCGTGGGGTACCAGCCAACGCTCGCCGGCGAGATGGGCGACCTCCAGGAGCGGATCACGTCGACGAAGGGCCGCTCGATCACGTCGCTGCAGGCGATCTACGTGCCGGCCGACGACATCACCGACCCGGCGCCGCACACTGCGTTCGCGCATCTGGACGCGACGACCGTCCTGTCACGCGATATCGCGGCGCTCGGGATCTACCCGGCGGTCGACCCGCTGGATTCGACGTCGCGCATCCTCGACGCGCGCTACATCGGCGACGAGCACTACGATGTCGCGCGGCGTGTGCAGGAGATTCTGCAGCGCAACAAGGATCTGCAGGACATCATCGCGATCCTCGGCGTCGACGAGCTGTCCGAGGAGGACAAGGTGGTCGTCGCGCGCGCGCGGCGCATCCAGCGGTTCCTCTCGCAGCCGTTCTTCGTGGCCGAGCAGTTCACCGGCATCCCCGGCAAGTACGTGCCCGTCGCCGAGACGATCGCCTCGTTCAAGGCGATCTGTGACGGGGAGTACGACCACCTGCCGGAGCAGGCGTTCCTGCTGGTCGGCGGGATCGAGGAGGCCGTCGAGCAGGCGAAGCGGCTCGAGGAGGCGGCGGCGTAGCCGTGACCGTCGAGGTCCATCTCGTGACGCCCGAGCGCGAGCTTTGGTCGGGCGACGCCGACATGGTGATCGCCCGCGGTGTGGAGGGCGAGGTCGGGATCCTCACGGGTCACGCTCCCATGCTGATACGCCTGGCAATCGCGCCGGTTCGGATTCAGGTCGACAACCGGGAGGTCCTGGTCGTCGTCGACGGCGGCTTTCTTCATGTGACGACCGATGAGGGCGCGACGAGGGTCGACGTCCTGGCCACGGGCGCGGAGCTGGCGAGCGAGATCGACGCGGGCGCCGCTCGGGCGCGCCTCGAGGAGGCCCGGGGTCGGGTCGAGCACACCGACGACGACGAGGCCAAGGGGGAGCTAGCGAAGGCGCTGGCCCGCGTCCGCGTCACGGAATGACCCCGGTCGAGGTGCGCGGATCGCCCGTCCCCCACCTCCACGTTCTACCTCCACGATCTACGGGCCGAGCGCGCCTACAATCGCCGCGGTGGACCGGCTCATCGTGACCGGCGGGGTCCGGCTCGCGGGCTCGGTCCGGGTCTCGGGCGCGAAGAACTCGGCGTTGAAGCTCATGGCCGCCGCGCTCCTGGCGCCGGGCCAGACCGCGCTTCGCAACGTGCCCAGGATCCAGGACTGCCTGACGATGGCCGACGTCCTCGAGCGCCTCGGCGAGTCCGTCGCGTGGGACGGGTCGACGCTGTCGATCGATGCGACCGAGGTCCGCTCCATCGAGGCGCCGTACGAGCTGGTCAGCAGGATGCGCGCGTCGATCCTCGTCCTCGGTCCGCTCCTGGGGCGCTGCGGCCGGGCGAGCGTCGCGATGCCGGGCGGCTGCAACATCGGGTCGCGCAAGATCGACCTTCACCTGAAGGGCCTGCAGAAGATGGGCGCGACGTTCGAGCAGGAGCACGGCTTCCTGCGGGCTCACGCGGCCCAACTGAACGGCGCGGTCATCTCTCTCGACTTTCCGAGCGTCGGCGCGACCGAGAACGTGCTGATGGCGGCGGTCGCGGCCCGCGGCACGACGGTGATCGAGAATGCCGCCCGCGAGCCCGAGCTGTCGGACCTCGCGAACTTCCTCACCGAGATGGGGGCACGGATCGACGGGGTGGGGACGCCCACGATCGAGATCGAGGGCGTCGACGAGTTCCGCGCGGTGGAGCACACGGTGATCCCCGATCGGATCGAGGCCGGGACGTACGCGATCGCGGCGTGTGCGACCGGCGGGCAAATCGTCCTCGAGGGCGCGCGCTCCGACCACATGGACCTGGTCCTCGACAAGCTCGGAGAGGCCGGGGGGACCATCGACGTCGACGAGACCGGCATCGCCGTCGGGGCGGGCGACCGGCCGCGTCCGGTCGATCTCGTGACGCTCCCGTATCCCGGATTCCCGACGGATCTGCAGCCGCAGATCATGGCGATGCTCGCAGCGGCCGACGGCACGTCGATCGTCACCGAGAACGTCTTCGAGAGCCGGTTCATGTTCGTCGACGAGTTGAACCGCATGGGCGCCGACATCCGGACCGAGGGCCATCACGCCGTCATCCGCGGCGTCGAGCGGCTCTCGGCGGCACCGGTGCGCGCGCTCGACATCCGGGCGGGTGCCGCGATGGTCATCGCGGCGCTTACCGCCGACGGCGTCACGGGGATCGAGAATGCCGCCCGCGAGCCCGAGCTGTCGGACCTCGCGAACTTCCTCACCGAGATGGGGGCACGGATCGACGGGGTGGGGACGC
>JBKOWM010000132.1:0-16770 GCA_046724395.1 Actinomycetota bacterium | reverse complement strand
CTGCTCGTCAGTCAGTTCGGCCGCCGGGCGCGCCGCCGCCGCGTCATCCAACGCCGCGGCGAACGCGTCCGAGGCAGCGACGACGATCGCTTGGATCGCCGAAAGGTTCGCCCGCGCGGCGCGGGTCAGGCGCAGCCGATCCTCGACCGGGCCGTCCATCGTCCGCTCATGCGGCAGAATCGACCCACCCCAGTCCTCGAGCTCCACGGCGCAGACGAGCCCTCTGATCGCTCGCTCGGAACCGTGATACGCGAACCGCATCTCGTACGGGAAATAGCTCGGTTGTGGAGTGGTCACCAGCACGCCCTCCTCGCGCCAGGATCGGAACGAGGACGCCGCCCTTCTATACTTTGCGTCGGCGTCGTCGTTCGGCAGCGCTTCGGGCGAATCGATGCGGATCACGTTGTGCGGGTCCGCCGAGAGGTACCGCCGCTGGTCGGCGGCGCCGATGGTGTCATATGGCGGGGTCGTCACGCGCTCCAGCGGGCCGACATCCGAGCCGTCGTACAGCAGACCGACGAAGGGTGAGATCCGGGACACGGTGCAGTGGGTTATAGCAGACGGCTCGACGACGACGATGCGTACGATCTGTTCGCGCGCGGCCTCCGGTTCCTGGCCGAGGGCCATCCACACCAGGCCGCGATGGTGCTCGCGCGGGCCAAGCTGATCGAGCCCGACAAGGCATCGATCCGGACGGCGCTCGGACGCGCGCTCTACATGAGCGGGCGAATGGCGCGCGCGCGCCGGGAGTTCACCAAGCTGGTGCAGCTCAATCCCGCCGACGACTACGGACACTTCGCCCTGGGCCTTGCGTGCGAGCGAACGGGCCAGCGGATGCGCGCGATCGGACATCTGAAGCTCGCCGTCGCCATGCGTCCCGATGTCGACGACTACGAGACGGCCCTTCGCCGGCTCGCCGGCTGATGCTGGCGGAGCGTTACGACGCCTTTCTGTTCGACCTCGACGGCGTTCTGTACCGATCCGACGATCCCGTCCGGCACGCCGCTGAGGCCGTCGATGGCTTGCGCCGGCGTGGCCGGGCATTGGTCTTCATGACCAACAACTCCTCGCGCACGCCGCTGCAGGTCGCGGAGAAGCTCGGGCGACTGGGCGTCCGCGCCTCCGCCGAAGAGGTCGTGAGCTCGGCGATCGTGACCGCGGAGGAGCTGCGCCGGCGGGGGGTCCGAGAGGCGTTCGTCATCGGCGAGGACGGGGTGCTCGAGGCGCTGCGCGGCGTCGGGATCCGAATTCTCGGGACCGATGCGGAGACGGCGGAGTCCGTCGTCGTCGGATGGGACCGGGGGATCACGTACGACAAGCTCCGCACCGCGGCGCTCCTCATCGAGCGGGGCGCGATGCTCGTCGCGACGAATGCGGACCCGACCTATCCGGCCGCCGACGGGCTCTGGCCGGGGGCTGGAGCTCTTCTCGCCGCCGTCGTGGCCGCCACCGGTGCCGACCCGCTCGTCATCGGCAAGCCGCACGCACCGTTGTTCCAGGCAGCGCGGCGCCGGGCCGGCGGAAACCACCCTCTCGTGATCGGGGATCGAATCGACACCGACATCGCGGGTGCCGCGGCCGTCGGCATCGACTCGCTCCTGGTTCTCACCGGCGTTGCGACCGCGCCGGACGCTGGGCGTTCCGACGTCCGCCCGACGTATGTCTCTCGGGACCTGCGCGCGCTGTTCGCCGATCCGGAACCGGTTTTCGGCGAGGTCTCGACGAGCCCCGTCTAGTCCGGGCGCCGAGCGCACGCCGATGGCGACGCTAATAGGAGTCGTCCGGGCGCGGCGGCAGGTACGGGTACGGGCCAGGCGCCGGGCGACCGCGGTCGCCGCGGTCGCGGAAGAGCAGCCACGTCGCGGCCGCACCGAACGCGAACCCGCCGACGTGTGCCCAATACGCGACGCCGCTGCTGACATCGCTCGTTAGACCGCCGACGCCACTGAAGAACTGGAGAACGAACCACGCCCCGAGGACGACAACCGCCGGCAACTCGATCCACGTGATGAAGAAGAAGAAGATGAGCGTCACCACGCGGGCGCGGGGGAACATGACGAGATAGGCGCCGAGGATCGCGGCGATCGCGCCCGACGCGCCGAGGTTCGGGATCGTGGAGTCGGGCCCGAATGCGACCTGCAAGAGGGTCGCCGCGATGCCGCCGAGGACATAGAACACGACGAACATCACCCGGCCGAGGCGGTCCTCGACGTTGTTTCCGAAGATCCAAAGGAACAGCATGTTGCCACCGAGGTGAAACCAACCACCGTGCAGGAACATCGCGACGAACACCGACTCCCACCAACTCTTGTCCGGACAACGCCGCTGCAGCTCGGTCTGAAGGGCCGTCCCGACGTTCGCCCCGAATTCCTCGCCCAGGTCGGCTTCGATCGCCGCACGGGCCGGGGCTCCACCCTGCGCCAGGGACTCCTGATGGGTCACCTCCCAGGGCACCTCGGCGTGGCAATAGAAGAAGAAGAACGATCGCTCCTGCGCGTTCGCGCCCAGCGTGGGCTCCCAGAACAGGAAGACGACGACATTGGCGACGATGATCGCAAGCGTCACCCACGCGAACCGGCGGGTCGGGTTGGCGTCCCGGATGGGGATCAACGGCGTACCGCTCGACCGCGCGCCACGCGGCGAGGCTAGCACCAGCCGGTCGGAGCGCCTTTACGCCGGAGTATTCTCGAAACCGAATCGACCTGCCGACCGGAGCGCCCGAGAGGAGCGATGTCGTGACCGAGGTGCGCAAATACATGGAGACCGCCGTCGAGAAGCTCTCGCCGGCGAAAGCGCAGGAGATGGCCAGGTCGGTGCTGCAGGGACAGGCCAGGGGCAAGGAGCAGGTCCAGAAGCTCGCACAGGATCTGATGGGGTGGTCGAACCAGACGCGCGGACGGATGAGCGAGATGGTCCGGCGCGAGGTGGCTCGCCAGCTCAAGGCGATGGGCGTCGCATCGAAGGACGAGGTGGAGGCGCTCAAGGCGCGCGTGCGGGCGCTCGAGCGGACGGGCTCGCGCGGCGGCGCGGCGTCGTCCGCCGCGAAGAGGACGTCCGCCGCCAAGGCCGCGGCAAAGCCGACCGCGGCGAAGTCGACGGCCCGAACGACTCCGAGCAAGCCCGCAACGTCCCGCCCCTCGAGCGGGTCGTCGGACAACGCTGGTTCCCGAACGGCCTCGTGACCGCTCGTCGGCGCCTCGACGCCGAGATCGTCCGCCGGGGGCTGGCCGCATCGCGAGCCGAGGCCCGGTCCGCGATCGACCGTGGGCTCGTCACCGTGCGCGGCCAACCCGCGGCGAAGGCGTCGACACTCGTCGGAACGGATGAGGCCCTCGACGTGCGGGAGTCCGGCCGACGGTTCGTCTCGCGCGGCGGCGAGAAGCTGGACGCCGCGCTCGATCGCTTCCGGATCGGCGTCGGCGGGCGCGAGGCCCTCGACGTGGGTGCCTCGACCGGTGGCTTCACCGACGTCCTGCTTCGCCGAGGGGCGTCCCGCGTGGTCACGGTCGACGTGGGATACGGGCAGCTCGCATGGTCGCTCCGGCGGGACGAACGCGTGACGGTCCTCGAACGGACGAACGTGCGTGACCTAACTCGGCCGGATCTCCCGTTCGAGCCGTCGATCGTCGTGGCGGATCTGTCGTTCATTTCGCTACCGCTCGTGCTCCGCACGCTCACGCGCCTCGCCGCGCCGGGCGCGGATCACGTCCTGCTCGTGAAGCCGCAGTTCGAGGCCGGGCCGGCAGGGGTGGGCTCGGGTGGCGTCGTGCGAGATCCGGCGGTGTGGCGCCGCGTCGTCGTCGACGTCGCCGCGGCCGCGCGCGATGCGGGGCTCGCTCCGATGGCGGTGATGGCGTCACCGCTGCCGGGACCGGCCGGCAACGTCGAGTTCCCGCTATGGGCTCGCCTCGTTGAGGAGCACGGGACGCTGGATGAGGCGAACATCGACGCCGCCGTCGCCGAGGGTGTGAGGATCGGATCCGCCGGATGAAGCTCGCGGGGTTCGTCGTTCACTCAGGCCGGGAATCTGCGGCGCGTGCGGCCGATCGGTTGGTCGCGTGGCTCGAAGAGCGTGGCATCGAGGCGCGGTGGTTCGGTGCGGGATGGAGCGACGACGAGGACACCGTCGATGGGTTCGTGAGCGGTCTCGATCTCGTCGTCTCCGTCGGCGGCGACGGCACGTTTCTCCGCGCCGCGCGGCTCGCGTCTCGTGGCGGCATCCCCGTCCTCGGCGTGAAGGTCGGGCGGATAGGCTTCCTGACCGAGGTCGAGCCCGAGGACGCTCCCGGAGTTCTCGAGCGCGTGATCGACGGGTCGGCGCGGATCGAGGAGCGGCTGGCGGTCGTCGCGCAACCGGTCGGCGGGCCGCTGTTCGAGCCGCAGTGGGCCTTGAACGAGATCATGGTCGAAAAGCTCGCTCGTCACCGGATCGTGCGCCTTGCCGTCTTCGTCGACGACGTCTACGTGACGACGTTTTCGGCCGACGCCGTCATCGTGGCCACGCCCACGGGTTCCACCGCGTATTCGTTCTCGGCCGGTGGACCGATCGTCACGCCGACCGTCCCGTGCCTGATCGTGACGCCCGTCGCGGCCCACATGGTCTTCGACCGCTCGCTCGTCCTCTCGGCGGGCGAGCGTGTCACGCTCGAGGTCATCGGCGATGAAGCGGGCCTCATCTCGGCCGACGGGCGGGAGAGCCTCGAGCTGCCCGTCGGTGCTCGGGTCCGGATCGGATGCGCCGACCAGGGCGCTCGCCTGGTCCGCCGGGACGACGCGCCGCCGTTCCTGGCGCTCGTGCGCGACAAGTTCGCCTTGCCGGGAGACGACGGCGGGTCGCTCGGTCCGCCCGGCGATGCCCGGCCGTTCTGAGGATGCTTCGGGAGCTGCACGTCACCGACCTCGGCGTCATCGCGGACGTCGACCTCGTGCTGGCTCCCGGGCTGAACGTCCTGACCGGAGAGACGGGGGCCGGCAAGACGATGGTTACCGTCGCGCTCGGGCTGGTGCTTGGGCGGCGTGCGTCGAGCGCGCTCGTGCGCGATGGAGCCAAGGCCGCCCGCGTACAGGCGAGCTTCGACGACACGGAGAGCGCACGCCGCGAGGGATGGGCCGAGGACGGCTCGATCGTCCTTGCGCGCATCGTGGAGGCCGACGGGCGGAGCACGGCGCGCGTAGGCGGTCAGATCGCGCCGGTCTCGGTGCTCGAGCGGCTCGGGCTCGAGCTCGTGGAGATGCACGGCCAACACGGATCGACCCTGATGCGCTCGTCCGCCGCCCAGACGGCCTTCCTCGATCGGTTCGCTGGAGCCGAGCACCTTCGACGCGTCGAGGAGCACGCGACCGCCCACGCCCGGCTTGGTGACGTCCAGCGGGCGGTCGACGAACTGCTGCGGACCGAGCGCGACCGCGAGCGCGAGCGCGACGTCCTGGCCTTCCAGATCGCCGACGTCGAGCGGATCGGCCCCCGCCTCGGCGAGCTGGAGCAGATCGAGACGGAGGCGCTGCGGCTTGCGAATGTGGACCGACTGCTCGAACGAACGTCGGCTGCCGAGGCCGCGCTCTCCACGGACGGCGGCGCGAGCGACAGCCTCGCGATCGCGGCCGCGGCGCTCGAGGACGTCGTCGCGGTCGATGCGTCGATCGACTCCGCCGCGGCGCGCGCGCGGGCGCTTCGCGAGGACGTCGCCGACCTCGCGCGTGAACTCCGAGACGTACGCGAAGCCGTCGAGGCCGATCCCGAGCGGCTCGAGGAGGTGAACGCTCGGATAGCAGAGATCCGGGGGCTTTTCCGCAAGTACGGTGACGGCGAGGCGGCCGTGTTGGAGTTCCTCGCGGCCGCGAGGCAGCGGGCCGCATCGCTGTTGATGAGTGACGAACGTCGTTCGTCGCTCGAACTCGAGTTGACCGGTCTGCGCGGTGACGTCACGGCGCTCGGCGGGGCGATCTCGTCGGCGCGCGCCGAGACCGCTCCGCGGCTTGCCGCCGCCGTTGAAGGGGAGCTGCGACAGCTGGGAATGACGGGGGCCTCGATCGCCATCGAGGTCGTCCCGACGGACCGGACGCCGGCCGGTACCGGCCGCGCGGAGTTCGTGTTCTCCGCCGGGGCGAGGCAGCGGCCGCTGCCGCTGTCGAAGGTCGCATCGGGCGGCGAGTTGTCCCGCACGATGCTCGCGTTTCGCACCGTGCTCGCCGACGCGGATGCCGTCCCGACGCTCGTGTTCGACGAGGTCGACGCGGGGATCGGCGGCGTCGCAGCGGCGGCTGTCGGGCGCCGCCTGGCGCGCCTGGCCCGTGCCCGCCAGGTCCTCGTCGTGACGCATTTGCCCCAGATCGCGTCCTTCGCCGACCGCCATCTCGTCGTCCGCAAGGGGGATGGGATCGCCACCTTCAGCGAGGTCGACGGACGCGAGCGGGTGGCGGAACTCTCCCGGATGCTGGCCGGGCAGCCCGAGAGCGAGGCGGCGGCGGCCCATGCCGAGGAGCTCCTCGCCGAGGCCGGGCGGGTCAAAGGCTCCTAGTCCGTTCGACCCGTTCGATACGCTGTTCCCGCAGGCCGCGCGCCATGCGCGGCCGAACGGAGGGACCCACACGGCGTCGTCAAGGACGAGGATCGGCATCCGGCTGCCCGGCCGGCGGCCACGCGGCCCCGAGGCGGTCGCGCGGGTCGATCGCCGCACGAAGCGGCTCGTCCAGCGGGCCGCACCCGGCGACGTAGCCGTGATCGACCACGAGGATCTCGACCGCGTCTCGGCGGAGGGGCTCGTGCGAAGCGGCGTGTCCACCGTCGTCAACACGCGACGCTCGATCACGGGTCGCTATCCGAATCTCGGGCCGCAGATCCTCCTCGACGGCGGCGTCGCGCTCGTCGACCAGGTCGGCACGCTCCTGCTGCGGAAGGTCCGCGAGGGCGACCGCATACGCGTCGAGGGCGACAGGATCTACATCGGCAACCGGCTGGTCGGGGTCGGCGTCCGTCAGAGCCGACGATCCGTTGCGGAGGCGACGTCGGCGGCGCGCTCGTCGCTGGCCGAGCGGTTCGAGGGGTTCGCTCGAAACACCGTGGACTACATGCAGCGGGAGCGAGACCTCCTGTTCGGCGGCGCGGGCCTTCCCGACCTGGAGCACGATCTTGCCGGCCGTCCGGTCCTGGTCGTCGTCCGCGGCTACAACTACCAGCAGGACCTCGCCGTCCTGCGGCCGTACATTCGCGACGTCCATCCCGTCTTGGTCGGTGTCGATGGCGGCGCCGACGCGTTGATCAAGGCCGGGTACCGTCCGGATCTAATCATCGGGGATATGGACAGCGTCTCGGACGAGGCGCTGCAGTTGGCGCACGAGCGTCCGGGCAGGAGACGTCGGTCGCCGGAGATCCTCGTCCACGCGTACGAGGACGGCGACGCGCCCGGCGCGCGGCGGCTGGAGGTCCTCGGTGTGCCGTACCGCACGATCCGATCGGCCGGCACCAGCGAGGACGTCGCGTTCCTGCTTGCGCACGAGAAGGGCGCCGCCCTGATCGTTGCCGTGGGCAGCCACGGGAACCTCCGCGAGTTCCTGGATAAGGGCCGGCAGGGGATGTCGAGCACGTTCCTCGTGCGGCTGCGGGTCGGCGAGATCCTCATGGACGCGAAGGGCGTATCGCGCGTGTACACGCCGCGTGTTCGAACATCGGACACCCTGCTCATGGTCGGTGCGGCCGTGGTCGTCCTGGCGATGATCGTCGCTGTATCTCCCGCGCTTCGGTTGTACGTCGTTCAGCTGTTCGAGCAGTTCCGGCAGTGGTTGTTCGATCTCAGGGAGCTCGTGTGATCTCGTTTCGGTACCACGTCTTCACGATCGTCGCGATCTTCCTGGCGGTTGCGCTCGGGATCGCCGTCGGGAATGCGTATGTCCAGCCCGCGCTCGTCCGTAATCTCCAGGGTCAGACGAACGGGCTGCGAAACGACGTCCGCGATCTGGAGTCGAAGCTAAGCGACGTCACCGCGGCGTACGGGCGGCTGATGCGCGGGAGCGACATTCTCTCGTCCATGGACACCGGTTCGCTCGCCGGCGTGCCCGTCGTCGTAGTTGCCGAGGACGGCGTGGACGCCGAAGCCTTGACGCAGGCGCGCAACGCCTTAGATCAGGCGGAGGCAGACATCGTCGGCATGTTTTCCGTGACGGACCGCATGGCGGCCGACGACGCACAGACACGCTCGCAGCTCGCGGAGCTGCTCGGCATGTCTGCATCCGCCTCGCCCGACGACGTCACCGCCGCCGCTGCGCAGGCGCTGGCGACGCGACTCGTCGCCGGGCCGCCGCGTAGGGGCGCTCAACCAGGAGGAGCGGACATCCTGGATGAGTTGCTCCGCGGCCAGTTCCTCGCCTTTCCGCAGGGATACTCGGGGCTGTCCGAGTCGGACCTCGTCGGCGTCGGTGGCGGCGGAGAGGTCATCGTCGTGATCACGGGCGGCGAGGGTCCGCTCGCGCTCGCGCCGGAGTCGTTCATGGTGCCGCTCGTACGTTCCGCCCTCGATCGAGGCGCCTCCGTCGGCGCGGGCGAGCCGTCGGTCACCACCGAGCCGTTCGTTGAGACGCTTCGGTCCGACGGCGGGCTCGACGGCGCGACGCTCGTCACCGTCGATGACCTCGAGTGGCCGATCGGGGGCGCGGCGCTGGTGCTTGGGCTCGAGCGTCTGGTCACCCTAGGTGACGGAGGCGACTACGGCGTCAAGGGAGGCGCCGAGGCCCCCGTCCCGCCGATCCGGTGAGCCGCGTCGTCGCGCTCGTCCCCGCGCGCAACGAAGCCGATAGCGTCGCCGCGACGGTCTCGGCGTTGCGGACCATCACCGAGGTGGACGAGGTGTTGGTGATCGACGATGCCTCGTCAGACGGGACCAGCGGGGCGGCGCTCGCGGCCGGCGCGCGCGTCCTTCGCGTCGAACGGCAGGTCGGCAAGGGATCGGCGATGGAGGCAGCGCTGCGGAATGGCGGTCGGGCCGATGTATGGCTCTTCGCCGACGCAGACCTCGGGGTGACGGCACGGGGACTCGAACCAGTTCTGCGGGAGGTCCTCGCTGGGCGCGCCGACCTGGCTGTCGCGCTCCCGCCGCGCCAGGAGGGAGGGGGGTTCGGCATCGTGAAGCGCGCCGCGGCGCGGGCAATCCGCCGGGCGTCCGGTTTCGAGGCCTCGGCGCCGCTGTCCGGACAGCGGGCGATCACGGCCCGGGCGCTCGATGCGTGCCGCCCGCTCGCAACCGGCTTCGGCGTCGAGACGGCGATGACGATCGACGCCGTGCGCGCCGGCTTCCGGGTGGCGGAGGTGCCGGCCGTCGTCCGACACCGGCCGACCGGACGCGGCGTCCGTGGATTGGCCCATCGCGCTCGGCAGGGGCTCGAGATCGCCAACGCGGTCGCCGCCAGGATGGAATCGGATCGGACGTTCGGCCCGCTCTCGGTCGCCAACTACCGCGGCGTCGGGGTTCCCCGCACGCTCGGTATCGTCCTGGCCGCGTCGGCGTGGATCGCGACGTTCGGCTGGGCTGGCCTCCGGAGCGCCACCGCGGCGGCATGGGGCGCGCTCGCGGGCTGCCTGCTCGTGTTCGCCGCCGGGCTCGTCGACGACCTCGGGCAGGCGGGGCCCCGCGGGCTACGCAACCACCTGCGCGCGCTGGCGGCCGGGACCGTCACGACCGGGGTCGTGAAGCTCGTCGTCGCTGTGGGCGCGGCGGTCGTCGTGGTTGCCCTGGAACCGTCCCGAGCGTGGTGGGTCCGCCTGGTCGGGGTCGCGCTCGTCGCAGCCTCGACGAACGTCTGGAACGCATTGGACGTTCGGCCCGGGCGGGCGTTGAAGCCGTTCCTCCCGATCGGGCTGGCGTTCGTCGTGCTCGGCGAGGTCACCCTTGCCCCGGCCGTCATCGGCGTCGCCGTCGCCGCCCCGCTTGCCCTGTGGCACGACCTCCGCGAGACGGCCATGCTCGGAGACGGCGGCGCGACGCTGCTCGGCTTCGCCGCCGGCCTGGCCCTGTACCTCCTTCTGCCCGGCTGGGGCGTCGCCCTCGCGGCCCTCGCGGCCATTGGGCTGAACGTCGTCTCGGAGACCGTGACCTTGTCTCGGGCGATCTCGTCTACGCCCGTGCTTCGGCGGCTCGACCGGCTCGGTCGTCGCGTAGATCCGACCGATCGCGTCGTCTCGTGATCCTCCCGCCGGCGGCGCTCGAGGAGAAAACATCGACATGCGGGCGCGTATCGGAGTGTTACGTCCGTTGCCTCTGCTAGCATGGCCTCCCGAGGTGCAAAAGCAACCGAAGTTCGTTTTCGTGACCGGCGGGGTCGCCTCGGGGCTCGGCAAGGGCATCACCACCGCTTCGCTCGGCCGCCTCTTCAAGTCGCGTGGGCTCCGGGTCGCGCTGCAGAAGCTCGACCCGTACGTCAACGTCGATCCCGGCACCATGAATCCCTTCGAGCACGGCGAGGTGTTCGTGCTCGACGACGGGGCGGAGACGGATCTGGACCTCGGGCACTACGAGCGGTTCACCGACGAGAACCTGCACCGAGGCTCGAACGTGACGACCGGGGCGGTTTACTCCGCGGTGATTCAGAAGGAGCGTCGCGGCGATTACCTCGGCAAGACCGTCCAGGTCATCCCCCACGTGACCGACGAGATCAAGGAGCGGATCCGCAGCCACGCGGCCGCCGAGACCGCGGACCTCGTCATCGTCGAGGTCGGAGGCACCGTCGGTGACATCGAGTCGCTCCCGTTCCTGGAGGCGATCCGTCAGCTGCGCAACGAGGTCGGCCGCGACCGGTGTGCGTTCGTGCACGTGAGCCTGATGCCGTTCATCGGCCCGTCGGGCGAGCTGAAGACCAAGCCGACGCAGCACTCCGTGAAGGAGCTTCGCTCGCTCGGGCTGCAACCCGATGCAATCGTCTGTCGGAGCGACCGCCCGATCGGGCGCCACCTGAAGGAGAAGATCTCGCTTCTCTGCGACGTCCCGATCTCCGGCGTCGTGAGCGCTCCCGACGCCGCCTCCATCTACCAGGTCCCGCTCATCCTCCACCGCGAGGGGCTCGACCGCGAACTCGCCCATCATCTCCGCATCGAGGCCGAGCCCGATCTGTCGGAGTGGCAGGCGCTCGTCGACACCATCGGCTCCGCGCGCGAGACCGTCCGCGTCGCGATCGTCGGCAAGTACGTCAATCTGCGCGACGCGTATCTCTCGGTGATCGAGGCGCTCCGACACGGGGGTTTCCATCACGGCGTCGACGTCGATGTCGTCTGGGTCCCCTCGGACGACCTCGAGAGCGGGGACCCCTCGAGCATCCTCGGCGATGTCGACGGCATCGTCGTGCCCGGGGGATTCGGATGGCGGGGCGTCGACGGCAAGCTCGAGGCAGCCCGCTTCGCCCGTGAGCGCGGCGTTCCGTACCTCGGGCTGTGTCTGGGACTGCAGGTCGCCGTCATCGAGTTCGCGCGCGACGTCTGCGGGCTCGCCGGCGCGAACTCGAGCGAGTTCGACCCGGCCACGCCGCACCCGGTCATCGACCTGCTGCCCGAGCAGAAGAACGTTACCGACCTCGGCGGGTCGATGCGTCTCGGTGCGCAACCCTGCTATCTGGTCGGGGGCACGCGCGCGGCCGCCACCTATGCTGCGCCCGTCGTCGAGGAGCGTCACCGGCATCGCTACGAGGTCAATCCCAACTACCACGACATCCTCCGCGAGTACGGCCTCGTTTTCTCCGGGATGAACAAGGACGAGCGCCTAGTTGAGATCGTCGAACTGGCCGATCACCCGTTCTTCATGGCCGGACAGTTCCACCCGGAGCTCCGTTCCCGCCCCACCCGCCCGCACCCGATGTTCCGAGACTTCGTCGGCGCGGCTGCCGAACAGGGCGCCTCACGCCGCGCGCGCGCCGTCGCCCTGCCCGGGTAGCGACGAGCGTGGAGCCAGACGAGACGCGCGTGGTCTTCTCCGGCTCGTTGATCCGTTTGGACACCGAGTTGTGGCAGGGGCGGACCTACGAGATCGTGCGCCATCCGGGCGCGGTCGCCGTTCTGCCGATCCTTCCCGACGGCGACGCCATCCTGGTTCGGCAGGTGCGCCACTCGATCCGGGACAGCCTCGTCGAGATCCCCGCGGGGATCCTCGACCTGGACGGCGAGGACGCCGCGACGGCCGCGGCGCGCGAGCTGTTCGAGGAGACCGGATACCGGCAGCGATCAATCGAGTTCCTCGGCGGCGTGTACTCGTCGGCGGGATTCTCCGACGAGTTCATCCACCTGTTCGTCGCCGAGACAGAGCCCGAGCCACGCGGTCGCCCCGAGAGCGCTATCGAGCTCGTCCGCCTGCCCTTCGACGAGCTCGTGAGCTCCGCCCGAGCCGGTCGGATCCGCGATGCGAAAACCGCGCTCGCGGTGCTGCTCGCGGCAGCGCGCCGCTCACCCTCGTGAAATGCCTCCGCGGCCGGCTCCGCCCGGGCCAACGGCCGGGTCGCGGGGTACAGAAGCGATCGCGGCGAACCGACAGCTCGGCCGACCGGCTCCGCGGGGCGGTACGGCGACGTCGGGTACGCTTGCCACAACCGGGGCGCTGCCTTCGACGCAGGAGGACGTCCGTGATCGTCGGGATCCCGAAAGAGGTCAAGGACAGCGAGTACCGTGTCGCCGCGACCCCCGAGGGCGTTCGCGAGCTGACGAGGGCCGGGCAGGACGTCGTCGTCGAAGCCGGTGCCGGCGTAGGATCGGCGCTTCCCGACGCCGAGTTCGAGGCTGCCGGCGCGAAAATCCTCACCGACGCGGAGGCGGTCTTCGACGCGGCCGACATGATCGTGAAGGTGAAGGAGCCGCAGCCGCAGGAATACGAGCGATTCAGGGAGGGCCAGCTTCTCTTCACGTACCTGCACCTCGCCGCCGACAAGGGACTCACCGAGTTCCTGATGGCGCGCAAGGTCACGTCAGTGGCGTACGAGACCGTGCAATCGGAGGACGGACGGCTCCCGCTCCTCGCCCCGATGAGCGAGATCGCCGGGCGGATCGCGCCGCACGTCGGCGCAAACTACCTCGAGAAGCCATACGGCGGCCGCGGCGTGTTGATGGGCGGCGCCGCTGGTGTCGCGCCGGCACGCGTCGTCGTTCTGGGCGCCGGCATGGCCGGGCTGAATGCGGCGTGGATCGCCGCGGGTATGGAGGCGGAGGTGTTGGTGCTCGACAAGAACGTCGACCGCCTCAGGCCGATCGACCAGATCCAGCGCGGTCGGATCCGCACGATCGCGAGCAGCGGTCTGGCGATCGAGCAGCTCGTGACGGACGCGGATCTGGTGATCGGCGCGGTGTTGATCCCCGGTGCGAAGGCACCGCATCTGGTTACGAGCGAGATGGTGGCGGCGATGCGACAGGGCGCCGTCATCGTCGACATCTCGATCGACCAGGGCGGGTGCGTCGAGACGTCACATGTGACGACGCACTCCGATCCCGTCTTCGTGGTCGACGGCGTCGTACATTACTGTGTTGGCAACATGCCCGGCGCCGTTCCGCGAACGTCCACGTACGCGCTCACCAACGTGACGACGCCGTATGCCATCGAGATCGCGACGCTCGGCCTGGAGACGGCGATCCGCGGAGATCCGGCGCTCGCCGCCGGCGTGAACGTGTACGACGGCGCGGTTACGAACGAGGGCGTCGCTCAGGCACACGGACTGCCCTTCACGTCGCTGGCTGACGTCGGCAGTCGGCGCTGACGGACTCATCGAAACGGAGTCGGGGATGTCGCGTCCTGCCGTCGTGGCGCAGATCGATCGGTTCATCGACCATCTGACCGTCGAGCGTGGTCTGTCGCCGAACACGGTCTCCGCATACCGCCGCGACCTCGGCCGGTACGCGCGGTTCCTCGATCGTCGTGGAGTCGACGCGGCGACCGGTATCGATGCGGCTATCGTCTCGGCGTTCGTCGCCGACATATCTGCTTCGACCCACGACGACGGACGGCCGTACCGCTCGACGTCCGTCGTCCGCGCGTTGTCTGCCGTCCGCTCGTTTCACCGATTCCTCCTGCGGGAGGGCGACATGCCGGAGGACCCGACAGCTGGCGTCGTTCGTCCGCGGCTGCCGCGATCGCTGCCGCATCCGCTGTCGGTCGGCGACGTCGCCCGGCTCCTCGGCGCGCCGCGCCCGACCGACAGCAAGGGACTGCGCGACCGGGCCGTTCTGGAAACCATGTACGCCGCAGGCCTGCGCGTGTCAGAGCTCGTCGGACTCGATGTGGACGACGTCGACCTCGAGGACGGAAGCGTCCGGGTCCTCGGCAAGGGCGGAAAGGAGCGCGACGTACCGCTCGGTCGTTATGCCCGTGAGGCAATCGCCGCTTACCTGGCGCGGGCGCGGCCGACCCTTGCGACGTCTCGCAGTCGCTCAGCCCTGTTTCTCAGCCGGCGCGGTGGGCGGCTGTCACGCCAGGCGTGTTGGAATGCGATTCGAGAGCACGCCGGCGCCGCCGGGATCAGAAGTCGGGTCACCCCCCACACACTGCGTCACTCGTTCGCGACGCATCTGCTCGACGGCGGTGCCGACATCCGGGTCGTCCAGGAGCTTCTCGGACATGCGAGCGTCTCCACCACGCAGGTCTATACGCTGGTGACCCGGGAGCATCTGCGCGAGGCGTACTTCACCGCGCACCCTCGAGCCCGGCGCGTCGCGAGCGGCTCTGCGAATGGGAGGAAGGCGTGATCGAAGAGGCGAAGATGGTGGAGCTGCGCGGCGAGCTGGAGGCGCAGCGCGACAACCTGCGTCGCGAGATCACCGAGCAGGGCGGCAACCCCGACGTCGACGAGGCGGAGATCGACGTTGAGCGGGGGTTCGCCGACAGCGCGCACAGTACGGCCGAGCGTGCGCGGCTGCTGTCGGTCATGAAGGCGCTTCGAGCGAATCTGCGGTGGGTCAACCGCGCGCTTACCAAGATCGAGCTCGGCACGTACGGCGTGTGTGAGCGATGCGGCCGACCGATCTCCGTTGAGCGGCTCGAGGCGCTCCCCTGGGCCATCCTGTGCATCGACTGCAAGAGGGTAGGCGAGGGGCGGTGACCAGCGCGCGCGTGCCGCGCGTCCTCGTGATGGTGTGCGACTCGTTCGGCATCGGCGACGCACCCGACGCAGACGCGTACGGGGACGCGGGCTGCGACACGCTGGGCAATTGCTCCCGCGCCGTTGGCGGAATCTCGGCGCCGAACCTCGAGGCGCTCGGCGTTGGCTTGCTCACCGCAATCGACGGCGTCGCCCCACGGGCCGAGCCGGGATCGGCGCACGGGCGTCTGACGGAGGCGTCGGCGGGCAAGGACACGACGACGGGACATTGGGAGATGATGGGCATCGTTCTCGAGCGGCCCTTCCCCGTCTATCCGAAGGGGTTTCCGCCGGAGGTGATCGACGCCTTCGAGCGACGGATCGGCCGGGCAGTCCTCGGTAACGTTCCCGCGTCGGGAACCGAGATCATCGCCGAGCTCGGAGAGGAGCAGCTGCGAACCGGGCGGCCGATCGTCTACACGAGCGCCGATTCCGTTTTTCAGATCGCGACGCACAAGCGCGTCGTGCCGCTCGAGACGCTCTACGACTGGTGCCGCATCGCCCGGGCGATCCTCGGCCCCCCAAACGACGTCGGCCGCGTGATCGCCCGGCCGTTCGACGGCGAGCCCGGCGCGTTCGTTCGAACGCCCGAGCGGCGCGATTTCTCCGTTGAGCCGCCCGGCCCGACCGTCCTCGACCGGCTCGTCGAGGCCGACGTTCCCGTGTACGGAGTCGGCAAGATCCAGGACATCTTCGCGGGCCGGGGCATGACGGAGGGCGTCTACTCGAAGTCGAACGACGACGGCGTGAACCTCACCGTCGAATACCTGGCCCGTCCGGGCCCGGCCCTCATCTTCACGAACCTCGTCGACTTCGATAGCAAGTACGGTCACCGCAACGACCCGGCAGGGTACGCCCACGCCGTCGAGGCGCTCGACCGCCGCCTTCCGGAGCTTGTCGGCGCCCTCGGCGGCGGGATCCTGATGCTCACGGGCGACCACGGCTGCGACCCGACGACGCCTTCGACGGATCACTCACGAGAGCGCACGCCTCTTCTCGTGGCCGGCGTGGAGGGCGGGCCGCACGACCTCGGAACCCGGCCGACGTTCGCCGACCTCGGTGAAACGGTCGCGGACGTCCTCGGGGTCTCGCCCGCGGCTGCTTCGGCAGGAACGTCGCTGACGAAGGCTCTGGAGCTCGAGTAAAGGTCGAGCGTTGGCGCAAGATGACGCCGACCACGAGCTCCCCGAGAGCGCGATGGATCCACGCGGCGTCATCGCAGTTAAGCGCGACGGAGGGGTCGTTCGAAACGGCGAGCTTCGAGCCTTCGTGGACGGGTACGCCGCCGGCCGAATCCCGGACTACCAGGCCGCGGCGTTCCTGATGGCCGCGTTCATCCGAGGTCTCGACGTCGCCGAGACGGTCGCCCTGACTCGCGCCATGGTCGAGTCGGGCTCGACCCTCCCGCTGCGAACGGTCTCCCGGCCGAAAGTCGACAAGCACTCGACGGGGGGCGTCGCCGACGGCGTGACGCTCGTGTTCGCCCCGCTCGCCGCTTCCCTGGGACTCGCGGTCGCCAAGCTCTCGGGGCGTGGACTCGGGCACACCGGAGGAACGCTCGACAAGCTCGAGTCGATCCCGGGGTTTCGCACCGATCTGTCGCCGGATCGGTTCGAGCGGCAGGTCGAGGACGTCGGCTGCGCCGTCGCCGCGCAGACGGCGGAGATCGTCCCGGCCGAC
>JBKOWM010000092.1:0-12558 GCA_046724395.1 Actinomycetota bacterium | reverse complement strand
CGTCCATGCTCGTCGGCCTCGGATACGAGCCCGACAAGCGGTTCAACGCACTGTACGGACACAAGCAGCTGTACTTCGCCTCACCCGAGGGCCGGTCGGTCGACGTGCTCGTCGACCACGTCGAGATGTGCCACGACCTGGTGTTCGCCGAACGCATCGACCGCGTGCCGCTGACGCTCGATCCGACGGATGTCCTGCTTACGAAGCTGCAGATCATCGAGATCAACGAGAAGGACGTGCAGGATGTCGCGTACCTGCTCGCTGCGCACCCTGTCGCCGACGGCGACGGCGTGGGAACGATCGGCCTCGACCGGATCCGCCAGGTGGTCGGGGACGACTGGGGGTGGTGGCGGACCGTGACGATGAACTGCGAGAAGGTCCGCGGCCTCCTCAGTGGCGACATGCGCTTCCTGGTCCCCGCGAACGCGGCGCACGACGTTCCACGCGCCCTGGGATCGATCCTCGAAGCAGCGAACGGCGCGCCGAAGAGCCTGCGCTGGAAGCTCCGCGCGCGCGTAGGCGACCGAAGGCGCTGGTACCGCCTCCCGCAGGAAGAGGAGCACTACTAGGGCCGCGCTCCGCGCCTCCACGGACGAGCGCCCGGCGTCGCCCGACGGCCGTCGCAGGTTCGCGGACTGTCACGGCCACGACGACGCGCGGCGGGCCGGCTCCCAGCGCGATGGCGGCGACGAGATCGCCGCGATCGTGCGCAGGAACCCGGAGGCGGCTCAACAGCCCACCCGAGCCCGCCTTGCGCGGACGGTGACAGCGCCCGACCGCGGAGTGACCGAAGATCGCACGTGGACTGTACCGCTCAGCGGGCATTTGGCGTCGCCAAGGCAATGCGGCCGTCGGGCGATGTCCGAGCTCTGACCGCCCGGGCGCGTCTCCGGACTAGACTGCGGTCATGGCTCTGCTGAGGCGGTTCGGCGTTCTTGTCCTTTCCTTGCCGTGGTTGGATTCAACTCCGCGAGGGTCGTTTTGGGCGCGATCAAACAAGAGCCCGTCGATACCGCCTTCGTCATTGTGTGGATTGCGGGCGATTTTGTCGTCTCCTGGATGGCGCTCGCTCTTAGCGAGCGGTCGTAGCTCAGGCGCAACGCCGCCGTCGTCTTCCACCGTCCGCGGAGCGACGACGACGTTCGACGGCCTTTTTGATCGGCTCGAGCGGTCGTCGTGGGGATGCAGCGGCAGAAGGAACGCGGGCGACGGTTCCTAGCCCCGCCCTGCGCGTCTGCCCAGCGGCCCGGCTCGCTTGGATGGTGTCGCGACCAACGGGGATGACGGGGCGTGTGCGCGCCCAGCGGCGGGTCGCCCCGGAACGAGGGAGGCGGTCAGCCGTCCCGGCTGGCGAACTCCACGCGGACGCCAAGGAGGCGCACGCGCCGGTCGAGTCGTATCCGCTCAAGCGCGGCGAGCGCGCTCGCCTCGAGCGAGCTCTCGAACGCCACCCCCCGGGTAGTCGTGAAGAACGGCGCGAACCGCACCTTCACGACTACCCGGGCGACCCGCCGGCCTTCGGCGACGAGATCCGCGTCGAGCTCGCGCGCGAGCCGTGCCGTTTCCGCCCGGATCCGCTCGGACCCCGCCAGGTCGTGCTGGAACGTCCGCTCCCGTCCGCGGGCCTTCGGGACGTACGGCTCGGAACGTACCCGCGACGGGTCCTGTCCCAAGGCCAGGCGACGAAGCCAGGGTCCGCTCCGGGGGCCGAAGGCGCGCGCCAGCTCGCGCTCGTCGGCCGCGCCGAGCTGCTCGACCGTCCGGACGCCGAGCGCTTCGAGCCGCCGCGCGGTCTTTGGGCCCACGCCCCAGAGCTCGCTCGTCGGTTGGCCACCCATGACCTCGTCCCAGTTCGCCCGCGTAAGCTCGAACACCCCTCTGGGCTTGGCCAGTCCCGAGGCGAGCTTGGCGCGGAGCTTGTTGTCGCTCACTCCGATCGAACACCAAAGACCAGTGTTGGCTAGGACGGCCGCTTGGATCTCTCGCGCGAGCACCGTCGGCTCGTCGACTCGGGCCTCCAGAAAGGCCTCGTCCCACCCGGCTATCTCGACGACCACATCGAACGTCCGAAGCGTCGCCATCGCCGTGCGCGAGGCCGCCTCGTACGTCTCGGCTTCGACCGGGAGGAAAACCGCGTCCGGGCACAGCCTATGGGCGGTTCGGAGCGGCATCGCCGAGCGGATGCCGAACCGGCGCGCCTCGTAGTTGGCCGTCGAGACGACGCCTCGCTTCGTCGGATCGCCATCGCCGCCGACGACGACCGGACGCCCGCCGAGCTCGGGACGGCGCAGGATCTCGACCGCGGCGATGAACTCGTCGAGATCTACGTGCAGTACGACGTAGCGCATCCATGCAGCATGCTGCAGGAGTTCTTCGGAAGCGACCGCGGCCAAGGCCAGGACCGAGGCAGAGATCTTCAACGCACCCTTGAACCGCTATCCGGCCGAGCCGAACTGCTCAACGTGAGTTGCCGGACTCGACCGGGAAGCGCGGATCGACCGCGCAAGCATGGTCGAGAATGGCTGAGGCCGTCGAACGAACTGACTCGGACAATGATTGCTCATAGGCCCCTGGGAGGCCCGAGCGCCGGGCGACATACCTAAAACGTTCGGGCACCACGGCGCGTTCCCAGGCGGATGAGCACTTGGCGCCGCGTCCTCCAGCATCCAGAGCGAGGTCGCCAGACGGTCCAGGATGTCGCGCTCAACAACGCGCACGACGCCTATCACCATGCCTGGGACGTCGAGCGTTCGATCGCACCATGAAAACGCCGCTCCTTCATCAGGCCAGCGTGGACGTTCGCACCCAGGGACATGTGCGAACACCGGGGCACCACGGCGTGCTGTTCCTCGACGAGCTCACCGATCGCCGCGATGCCATCGAATTGCTGCGACAGCCGCTCGAGGACGGGAACGTCGCGTCGCTCGGATGGTGGTCCGTCGAGTTCCCCGCTCGATTCACCCTCGTCGCGGCCGCGCCAACCCGTGCCGGGGTCGCAATGCTCCCGCGAACCGGCTGGACCTTTCCTGCCGGCCCCCGCATCTGTGACCACGGCGTTGTCATCGACCTCTCCCATATGACGGAGTCATGGGTCGACCCATGGGCTTGAACCATTCATCTGCGAGGCGGTTGCTTGAACCCGAATCTCGACCGGGCGAGCCAGACATTCGGGCTGGGCGCCACCGGCGGAACGTCAGCCACACACGAATGGCCTAACCCTCGGCGGCGGCCAGGGTCGCCTATGTGGCACGGGCCGCGAGCAAACACGCGGTGGAGGTCGTGGAAACTCTGTCCATCGCGCAGACCGGCGGGCTAGCGACGCTGACGTAACTCTATGCGCTTCGTCTTCGTGTGCGGTCCCCCGTTCGTGGGGACGTACATGACGCGGACCCGGAGGCGGACTTTGCCCTCTAGATTGAGCACCCGCCGCGTCCCGGAACGCGGACGGATCGGAAGGCTGATCATGCCCGCCGCCTCGGCATCCCTTCGAACGCTCTTCACGCCGTTCCCCCGAAGCCGAAGCCACCCGGGGCCGGGGACGTTCACCCCGAGGCTGGCCGTGCCGCGGTTGCGGTCCAGCTTCAGGTCGCCGAAGCCGAACAGGTTGCGGACGCACGGTGTGCTACCGGGCTCGCCCAAGCACAGGATTCGGCTCGCGTCGGCATCGGCGACGTACACGGCGCCGCCGGGATCTGCAGCCACGGCCGAGGGGAACGGCAGCACACGGTCGCCCCGAGTCTGCCGCCCTCGCTTGCAGCCCGTGGCCAGGGTGCAGACCTCAAATCGGTCCGCACCGCCGGGGACCACATCGCGACCGAAGGCGCGCACGAAGGACCCCTCGGTGGTGAACTGGCTCAGCCGAGAGTTCCCTGACTCGGCGACGTAGACGTTGCCGGCGGCATCGGCGCCCACGCCCAACACGAAGCTGCTCAGCTGTCCGGCCGCCCCGCCCGAGGTACCGCGCTTGCAGTGGGTGGCCTGGGTGCAGATCTCGAATCCCTCACCACCTCCCGGAACGACGTCGTAGCCGAAGGCGCGCACGAACGAACCCTCGGTGGTGAACTGGCTGATGCGACTGTTGCCGTCGGCGACGTAGAGGCCGCCGCCAACGGCGGCGATCCCGGTGGGGAAGGTCAGCTGACCGGCACGGCCGCCGGGCTCCCCGCGCTTGCAGCCCGTTGCCTGGGTACAGATCTCAAACGCTTTCCCGCCGCCGGGGACGACGTCGAAGCCCCAGGCCCGGACGAAGGCGCCCGTGTCCGTGAACTGGTTCACGCGGCTATTGGCCTGGTCGGTGACGAAGATGCCTCCGACCCCATCGCTTGCCACGTAGGAGGGGCCATCAAGCTGCCCGGCGTGGGCTCCGGCGATGCCCGCCTTGCAACCCGTCGCCTGGGTGCAGATCTCGAAGCCCTTGCCGCCGCCGGGGACGACGTTATAGCCAAAGGCGAGCACGAAGGTGCCCTCGCTGGTGAACTGGCTGACACGGTCGTTGGCTGGGTCCGTGACATATACATTTCCGGTGTCGTCGACGGCGATCCCGCCGGGGAAGCCGAGCTGACCGGCCCGCCCGCCGGGCTCGCCCGGCCTGCATCCAGTCGCCTTCGTGCAGACTTCGAACGCCTCCCCACCGCCAGCTGTGACGTCGAAGCCCCACGCCTGGGCGAACTGCCCCGCCGTCGTGAAGCGACTCACGCGCTGGTTGACGTGCTCGGTGGCATAGAGGCCTCCAGCGCCGTCCGTCGCGACGCCGAGCGGGATGCCGAGCTTTCCAGCCCCGCCACCGCTCGCGCCGATGATGGCCACCGGCTCGAGTGCCGCCACCGATTGAGCCCTCACGCCTGAGCTTGCTCGTACAACTCCTTGCCCTTCCAGCGCCAGGATGACGGCAAAGGCCGCCACCGCGACGATCGCCGCGGCTCGTGCGGAGGCGCGCGCGAGTGCCTCCTGCGCTTCTCGCACCAGACGTTTGTCGCCTGCGTGGCCGTGCGCGATCATTCGTTTCTCCAGACGCGATGCCTCTGGGCCTCTGGCGTCGCGCCAGACGTCCTTGTAATAGACGGCCTTCGAGCCCCACGGGTTCTGGCCCCAAGCACGGTCTTGTCCAAGCGCTCCATGTCAGCACCCTGGCAGTCAGCTTCGATACCGCGGTCGGGTGGAGTTCGGGAGCCCTGCCGAGGTCCGCCCGTCTTTGAGGAGCGCTCAAATCGAGACGACCTTCTTCCCAAAGGCGCGTGATAACCCGTCGGACGCTTGAGGTCCGCGGACGAGCCTCTTGGGGCGAAGGCCCTCACCTCTCGTTCTCAGTCTTACGCGAGCGTGAACCGATGGGCCGGCCGTTCGGACGGCAATCCGAAGGCCGTCGGCGGGGCCGACCGGACGGGTCGCCAATCGCAACGACGTCAGCGCACGAGCTTCGGCGTCGCGTGCGGCGCCGGTTCGGCATGCGCCCAGTACCCGACCCGGAGGCCGAGTCCGCCCACGCAAGGCGGTCCGGCCGCAGAGGACACAGTCGAGGACCTCGCGTTCCAGTTCGCGCTCGAGGTCAGCCTTGACGGACAGAAGCGCAGCACGCAGCTGATTGACGTGAACCGTTGGGGGATCGGACCCGTCGAGGCCAGCGGTGATCGCCTCGTCGACGATTGCGTCCGCGCTCGCCGCCTGCTGGGTCACGCGCCGGTCGCCCGCTGGAGGACTTCGCGTTCGTCGGGTGTCAAGACCGCGATCTCAGGCTTCGGGGCTGACGCACAAGAACGTCGGCGACACCGTTCACGACCGATAATGCGACACTCCCATCATGAAGGGGTCGCGCCTGTATCACTTCACGTCGGTGGATGGCTGGCGGAGGATCGAGACGGCCGAGACCAGTGGGGTCCGACCGCCCGAACGTCGCAGCCGGATGCTTGTTACCGTCGTTGCCCTCGCCATCGCTGGGGCTGGCATCCTCCTTGCGCTGCGAGCCTTCGTCCTCTCGCCGAGTCAGCCCGCGGCGCCATCCGGGCTCTCGCGCTCCGATGTCGTGGACGTTTCCCCGAGGGGCGAGACGGCCCCGGCCTTCCTGGCCGACGATCACCCGGTCTTCGTCGTGCACCACGAAGACGGCACAGTGAGCGTCGTCGACGCGTTCTCGACGCACCGGCCGTGGGGGGTGGAGGAACTGGTCGGGTGGTGCGCGTCGAGCCGCACGCTCGACGAGCCTGAGCACGGGGCGAAGTTCAACGAGTACGGCCAGTACTTGGCCGGTCCGGCCTCAGCCGATCTGGCCCGCTACGAGGTCGAGCGGATGGGGAACCAGGTGCGGATGGTATCGGTCATCGTGCCCTCTACCCGGAGCGAGAATCCGCGGGTCGGACTCCAAGGGGAGATGTGTGAGGGGACCGGGGCACCGCTCACACTCCATCCGATCCCCCGCTCGGCCGTGTTCGCCTTCCCGGCGGAGGCCGTGCAGACCGGGCCGGAGGGATGGATTGCCTTGCACGGCGCGCTCCTAATCAGGCGCGGGGAGTCGGCCCTGCTCTGCGCGACCGTCCAGCAGGGGTCGTGCACTTCGCCCGCCGTAGTCGAGGGCATCGACTCAGAGGCGTGGCTGGACTTCCTCGACAGGTCCCAGGTGACCATCGACAGCGAGTGGATCGCGCGAGTGGAGGGAGGCCACCTCACCAGCCTCACTCGCACGGGTCTCGGCTAAAGCGATCCGGGACTTAGAGGGAACTCCCCAACGGTGGCACCAGTCGAGCGCAGCGCCAGAAGGCTTTTCCAGTCGACGGCTGAGGTTCGATTGGCTTCCCTTAGGTCCGCATACTTCCCGCCTCCGCCGCGGCGTTCCCAATGACCGAAGGGAGGGTAGGCAACCGATAAATCGGCCGCCCATATGCCCGCCGATTCTGACCTCTTTCTATGGCGCATCGTTTACGACGTCTACTGAAACGCTCCGAGACTCCGGGTCACCCCCTACAAGTCCAGATGACGGGCTACCAGGGACCTAAGGACGAGGCGTATCACGTTGCCGCGACGAAGACCGGGCGACGGCCCACGACCCTCACCGAGCGGTGGCTGGTTTCGCTCATCGTCCCCCCTGGTGGTGGCGAATCGCCCGCCGGCTGTTGCCCGAACGTGGGCGAACATCCTTCGCGTCGCGCGGACGCTCGAACAGGAGCCGACCGTCATCTGCGTAAGCAGTCATCGACTCGGCCTGGGGACGACGTCCGGGAAGACGACCGTAGTCCAACCGACGCAGAATGCTCTAGCTGGCTCGAGGTGCATTTCGCAACACTCGCCCCACCACGGCGTGCTGTTCCTCGATGACCTCACCGAGTTCCGCCGCGATGCCGTCGAATCGCTGCGACA
Organism: Actinomycetota bacterium; assembly: GCA_046724395.1. Classification (GTDB taxonomy): domain Bacteria; phylum Actinomycetota; class UBA4738; order UBA4738; family HRBIN12; genus DATAEU01. The sequence continues at coordinate 5,211 of JBKOWM010000092.1, read as the reverse complement.
GCCGCTCGAGGACGGCTAAGTCGTGGTCGCTCGGTGGCGTCCGTCGAGTTCCCCGCGCGTTTCGGAACACTCGCGGACGAGAGCATCTGGATGCAGGTCCGACCGCTCGCGTTGTAGCCCGATTGGGGCTGGCGGAAATCCGACATTCGTCCGCGTTGCGCGCCACGCCACGGCGGGTAACGCGGCGATATGAGTGCTATCTGCCCGTTTTGTCTCGAGGTCCAGCCGTCCGGCGGGCTCCTTTCGCATGTCCGCGCCGAGCACGGCCGGGACATCGGTCCGAGCTGGACGCGCCCGGCTGCGGCAGGCGCACGCCGGTGGCCGTTGAAGATCGCCAAGGAGGCGTGCCGCCGCTGCGACCACTACGTGGGGGTGCACGAGAGGGTCGGTTCGTGCAGCGCGCCGGGCTGCCCCTGCCCGTGGCCGATGCTGCGCGACGACGGCGAGCAGGCAAACGTGGCCAGCTGATCGGAACGCAAAACCGGGAGCCGGCCTGCTACCGAGATGGGTTTCGAACATGGCCACATGAGGTGGCGGCAGCGACCGACGAGCGGCCTGAGGCGACATAGCGACGTAGCGTCTATCGATCGGACGGTGTGCTCCTCCGCCGTCTCACTCACGAGGCCATCGTCCGGACGTCTGAACCGTAACTTGCGCGCCCGTTGCGGCGCGTTACTGGCGTTGCTCCGTAGTTCACCCCGCGGGCGCCGTCAACGCGCACGAAGGGTCGAAACACGCGGACCGACACGGGAACGAGCGGAACTTCTCGCGCGCTAGCCCCGGGTGGTTGTAGGGGACCGGCCGCAGAACGATCTCGTCGCAGCATCCGCGCTTCGATCGAGTCGGTCATGGACACTTCGAGTACTGCGGGAACCTGATGGGCTTTCGAGGACGTCGGGTTCGGGTCGGACACGCTCGTCGGCGACCACGTCGCCTTCCACAAGCGGTACGCGGCCGCTCTCGACGCCGGCAAGGAACCCGACGTGCTCGAGGAGGTCGAGTACATCGAGGGCCTCGAGAACCGAAGCGAGTTCCCGAACGTGATCGGCTGGCTCGTCGCCCACGGCTACGCGTCGACGACATCGAGAAGCACATCGAGAAGGTCGTCGGCGGCAACGTCCTGCGCGCGCTGGGCGAGGTGCGGGTCTGAGACGCGCCGAACGGGGCGCCCAGCGGCGCCCCTTTCGGCGGAACATGGCTTCGTGCTACGCCGGGCGCATCGGGCGGCGGCGCCGTTCGATCATCGCGATGCAGATCACGGCGACCGCCGCGGCGAGCCCGATCAGCATCCAGGTGCGAAGGGGCGTGGCAGTCGACGGGTTGGTCTCGGGCGCCGCGTCCGTCGCCGGCCGGGTTCCGGCCACGACCTGCGGCTCGAACGTAGCGTCCGACAGGACCCGGCGACTCACGTTCGCTCGCTCGGCGTCGGAACCGGCGCGGATGCCAAACGCTGCGTCCGAGAGCGGCCTCGTCGTCGTCACCTTCGGATCCGCGTCAAACCGAGCGTCCGACATCGGACGAGTGGTGACGATGCCCGAGCCGGCCATCGCGGCCTGGACCGGCGCCATCAGCATGACGGCCGCGAGGCCGATCGCCGCCAGCCCTCGCTTCGTGAGCGATCCCATGAGGACCTCCTTCCGTCGGGCTGCGTCCGCCGCAGCGCTCATCTGGAAGGCGTGAGGAACGGGTGACCGATCGTTCAGTCGGGATGAACGATCCGGATCAGAGCTGCCAGGTTCGCCGAACGCCCGGGTCGGGCGTGTACGAGCAGAACCCGCCGGTCCGGACGGTCGCCTCGAGGTGTCGCTTCAGCGCCGGGCTATGCTCGCCGACGCGCACGAGCGCGGACCGGATCGCGCGTGTCACGTTGACGCGGGCCCGCTCGGCGGCCGACGCGACCACCCGGCTCCGGCCACCGATGCCCATCGCCGCGGCGAGCTCGTGCGCGAGGAAGTCGCGCTCCTCCTTGGTCGCCGTCGCCCGGCCGGCGTCGCCGAACGCCTCTGCCTCCTCGATCTCGCTCTCGAGCTCGATCAGTCGCTGTCGATACTCGTTCCGCGCGCGCTCGTCGAGGACGTCACCGGCGTCGCCCAAGCCCGGGGCGGGCAGGTCTCCGGCGTCGTCGGTCGTCGGACCCCGCGGGCCGGCATCCATGGAGACGAGATCGAGGGCGTGGAACTCCTTGCCCGGCGACCCGAGCAATACCGTGAGGAACCGGAGTCCCTTCGAGTCGCGCAAACGGAACGCGTCCCCCTCGAAGACGACCGTGTAGTACTCGCCCTCGCGCCGGAACACGGATGCGCTCGTCGAAGATGCGTCGCCGTGCGACGGAGGGACGCGGATAGGCGGACCCACCGATCCGAGCAGGGAGGTCACCCTCCGCTCGAGCGCGATCATCCCGAGGATGCGGCTGTTCTCGGCGCACGTCGTCAACAGCTCGATCGCGCGCTCCCGGTCGCCGGGTGCGTCACGCAGGAGGAGCGTTCGACCCATGTCGTGCTGCGTGTGGGCGACCCACGGTCGCGCCCCCATTCGCCGGTTGACCTCGATGGCATCTCCGAAGTGATCGGCCGCCCGATCGATCTCCCCGGTCGCGACGCACAGAAGCCCGAGGTAGCGGTCGACTGTTCCCACACTGCCGTCCGGCTGCGCGATCGCGTTTCGGCCCGCGTACGGCCGCAGCTTGTCGTACGCGACCGCGGCGGTCGCGGCGTCGCCGAGCGTCTCGCAGAGCTCGGCCGTCAACGCCATGCAGAGCAGCCAATAGTTGTCGCGCTTGAGGCCGGCGAGGTCGTCGACGGCGAGCTCCTCGAAGACGGATCGTCCGTCCGGGACCCGTCCGACGTCGATCAACAGGCGGGCGAGCGCGAGGCGGAAGACCGGGTACCACGGGTATTCCTCGCCCGTTCGTCTGATGAGCTCCTCGAGCTCGCCGACGCGGTCCTGCTCGCGCCGCAGGAGGAAGAGCTGGAACCGCGCCGCAGACACGTTGTCGGCGATCGGCGTCGTCGGGTTCAGTCTCAGCGCTTCGCCGATGAGCGCCTCCGCCTCGTCGAACGCACCCGTCGCGAGCGCGAAGCCGCCACGCACGGCCGTGCTCAGCCATCGGCGTGCCGGTTGTCGCAGACTCTCGGCGATCCGCGCGACCTGCTCGAGGTGGCTCCGCGCGTCGCTCACCTCGCAGAGCTCGAAGAGCGCGATCGACATGGCGAGGTGCGCGTCGACCAACAGTTCCGGATCGCTCGCTCGGTCGGCGAGGTCGATCAGCTCGCGGCCGAGAGCCAGGCGCTCCTCGGGGTTCTCCGGCCACCAGACCGCGCCACAGCGCGCCGAGATCGCGTACCCAAGCGTGGAGGGGTCTTCGAGGCCGCGGGCCATCTGCAGCGCCTGCTCGCTCAGCGCCGCCCCGTGCTCTCGGTCGGGCGAGCCCCGCAGAGCGCACGCGAGCCGCCCCATCAGGCGGACGCGCATCGCGTCGTCGCTGCCGCCCAACAACACGAGGGCGTCCTGCAGCATCGCGATCAGGTGCGGATCCGTTCCGGCGCGCGCCCAGATGAAACGACCCCCGTACCCGAGCGCCGCGCGTGCCAGCTGGTTCGCGGCGCCAGTGCGGCGCGCGATCGACGCCACCCGGAGGAACGTCTCGCGCGCCTTCGGGAGAGCACCCGCGCGCGCCTGGCTCTCCCCGATCGATAGGAGGAGCTCGCCGAACGTCCCCAGGTCGGGATCCTCGTCCATCTCGAGCGCCTGGACGGCCATGTTGTACAGCCGAGCGGCCTCCTCGTAGGCGAGGGACCGAACCGCCTGATCGCCTGCCCGGGTCGCGTAGTGGACGGCGGACGCGTGATCGCCGCTTGGGGCCGCATGGAAGAAGTGGTGGGCGATCTCGGCGAGGTGATCGTCGAGGTCATTGCGGGATAGGTTCTCCAACACCACGGCAGCGACGCGATGCGACCGCACCCGACGGGCGGGCGACAGCTCTCCGTAGAGACTCTCTCGGACGAGGTCGTGCGAGAACCGGCACCGACCGAGCGAGCCCGGGATCTCGACGACGACTCCCGCGCGGGTCGCCTCGTCGAGGACCTCGAGCACGTCGTCGGCGGGGAGCTCCGCCATGCGTCGAAGCGGCTCGAGAGGAAACTCCGTCCCCAGGACCGAGGCGAGCGAGAGACAGTCGCGGCATTGTTGGCTGAGGCTGCCGACCCGGCGTGCGATGACATCGCGGATCCCCGCCGGTACCGCGAGGCGCAGCGATGAGGTGCTCGTCGGCTCCAGGCCTCCTCCGCTGACGAGGAGCCGAACGGACTCGCTCAGGAACAACGGGTTCCCGTTCGTCTGCCGATGCAGCGTCGCGACGAGCGACGACTCGGCTTCCCGCCCGGTCGCCGCCTCGACGTACGTCCGAACGTCCTCCTCGGTCAGCCCGCGCAGCCGGATGCGTCGAGTGATCGGTTGGCGTGCGAGCTCGGAGATCGTCTGCGACAGCGACTCGTTCTCGGTCAGCTCGACGTCGCGATACGTCGCGACTACGACCGCGGGCATCTCGAATAACTGCTCGGCCAGGAACCGAAGCAGGAGAAGCGACGGGGTGTCGGCGGCGTGGAGGTCCTCGAGGAAGAGGACGAGCGGTTGCTCGGTCGCGGCCGCCTGGACGAATCGGGTCGTCGAGTCGAACAGCCGGAATCTGGCCGACTCCGGATCGCTCGACGGTGGTGGAGGGACGTCGGGAAACATCTCTCGGACGTCCGGCAGCATCTGCGCGATCTCCGACGCGCCGGTCGCCATCTGCGCCCTCACTGCGCTCGGATCGCGGGTTCGCACGTACGCGCGGAGGAGCTGCACCCAGGGCCAGTACGGAGGTGCGCCCCCCGCCTCCCAGCAGCGGCCGGCGAACACCGCGAGAGCACGATCTCGGGCGTGACGCGTGAGCTCGTCGGCGAGCCGGCTCTTGCCGATCCCGGGTTCCCCGGACAGGAGGACGAGGCGGCCGCGACCGATCAGGGCGTCGTCGAGCGATGCGAGCAGCTCCGCGAGCTCGCGCTCGCGACCCACGAAGATCCCCTCGAGGACGCGGCGGGATCCAGCGGCGGCGCGAGCGACATCGTCGGCGTCGGTCGTGGGTTCGATCCGGTCCAGTCCAGCCTCCTTCGCGGAGGGCCGTAGCGTACGGCGGGGGCTCGACCGGAAGGAAGCCGGTTCGGGAAGTCCGCT
>JBKOWM010000146.1:0-15159 GCA_046724395.1 Actinomycetota bacterium | reverse complement strand
GTCGATGTCGGCCGCCTCGTCGGCCACACGCTCGAGGTCCGTCAAGGAGACGAATCGCGTACCCCTCGTCGGCGTTTCCTTCGTCGAGGAGGCTTCGTCGATTTCTGCGCGCTGGTTCAGCGAATCGGGTGCTTCCGCGTCACCGCGGCCGATCGATGGCACGTTGCGGCCGCGACGAGGAGGGCGTGGCTGATGCGGCCCACGCGCGCGCTCCCGCGGCTTCCCTGACCCCGACACGTGCCCCCCACACTTCCAGGCCGACGCCGAAAGCACAACGTAGCGGCTGAATGGGCGGCCGACCTCACCGCATCAATCCGTTGGCCGTGGAGATCGGCGGGGGCGCGGAGCGGCTCGACAGCAGAGACTGAAGATGCTCGACGGAGAGTTCCGAACGAAGCGACCTTACGACCGCTCCGGGACCTCGGGGGATCGGCGAGCGTCCCTTGCCTCCACCCCGCCCTCGGTCTCCCTCCGCCGAGCACCGTGACGATAGGAGCGACGGCGCCGTGCGTCAACGCGAACCGTCGACTTGTCACTCTTTGTCGTTTGTCGGCCCTCCGGCGTAAGTCGTTGCTTCTGCCCCGGAGCGACGCGCCGGCGCGGCCGCCTCGATCGCGCGGTCCATTCCATCGGCGTCCCGATGAAGGCGAACCTCCGATAGACCCACGCCGGACAGGATCGCCGCGATCGGTCCAGCCTGGTCGCCGCCGATTTCGAGCAGGACCGTCCCGCCCGGCCCCAGCCATCCCGGCGATGCTTCGGCCAGCCGCGCGAGAAGCGACGTCCCGCCGGGACCGCCGTCGAGCGCGCGTCGTGGCTCGTGGGCGAGCACGTCCCTCGGGAGGAGATGCAGCTCCTCCGTCGGGACGTATGGCCCGACGGCGGTCATCACATCGACGCGGCCGCGAAGGGATGCGGGCAGCGGTCCATCGAGGTGACCGAGGAGCGCGTCGACGTCGTTGCGTCGCGCGCACGCGACCGCGACGGGGTCGACGTCGGTGCCGAGGACGGTCGCGTTTGGTCGCGCCGCCTTCATCACGGCCGCGATCGCCCCCGTGCCGGTGCACAGGTCGACGCCGACGCCGGTCCACGGGAGGAGCTCGACGGCGCGTCTGGCGAGCGCCTCGGTGTGCGGCCGCGGAACGAAGACCCCGGGGTCGACCTGGAGGCGCTTCCCACAGAAAACGCTCGATCCGGTGATCCATGCCAACGGTTCACCGTTTGCCCGGCGCGCGACCAGGTCGTCGAGCGCGGCTACGCCCTCGCCCGCCGCACGCAGCAGCTCGTCGGCCTCGGCCTCCGGCGCGAGACAGCCGGCGCCGACCAACGCTGCGATCACCGCCGCCCGATGGCGAAGCGTTCCGCCCTGGACCCGCGGTGATCCGCTCGCTCGCGGCAGTCGGGCCGTCAACGGCTCCTTCCTCGCGCCGCGATCTGAATCTCGCGATCCACCCGCCCGGCCCGTACGCCGTACGCGACGTCGAACAGATTCACCGAGCTGCAGATGTGAAGCGGGATGACCTCGAGACGCTCACCGATCGCGACCGCATCGCCTGCCTCGACGTGCCCCACGCCATGTTCCTCGCTGAAGAAGTCCAACCGAAGACCGCGGCGCCCGGCCACCACGCCACGACCCGGGAAGGGCGGCCCGTCGCCGCCGTCGGAGGAGAACGCCTTGCTTCCACCGTCGACCACGTAGCGCTCCGCCGACGGCCGGGAGACGACGGTTACGAGAACGCGCGCCGCGCAGTCGGCTTCGTCCGCGACGCCGAGGCGCATCTGCTGGACGTCGTTGAAGATGTACGTTCCGGGTCGAATCTCGGTCACACCGTCGACGCGCGCCACGCTCCGCGCGGTCGGCGTCGAACCGACGCTGATCTCGTGGATCTCGACACCCGCCCTCGAGCACGCGGCGGCCGTCTCGACGAGGTCGAGCGCCTCACGCTCGGCGAGACCCCGGAGCTCGGCGGGTCCCGTCGCGCGGTACGCGTGCCCGGCGTGCGTCAGCAGCCCCGCGACGACGACACCCCGCACACGCGCCACATCCGCGACCAGCCGGGCGGTCGGATCGCCGGGTGGACGACCGAGCCGGTGCAGACCCGTGTCGACCTCGACGAGGACCGGAACGTCGCGGCGGAGGTCGGTGCCGAGGCGCCCGATCCCCTCCGCGACGTCGACCGAGTCGAGACTGACGCGGATGGACGCTCGCTCGAGGAGAGCGCGGAGCCGCGCCAGCTTGGCCTTTCCCCAGATCGGATACGCGACGAGCACGTCGTCGAACCCGGCGTCGACCATGACCTCGGCCTCGCCGAGCTTCGCGACGGTGATCGCCGTCGACCCCGCGTCGCGTTGGATTTGCGCGATCTCCGGGCTCTTGTGCGTCTTCGTATGCGGACGCAGGCCGACCCCGGCATCGCGGGCGACGCCCGCCATCTCCCGCGCATTGCGTTCGACCGTGTCGAGGTCGATCAGCAGACAGGGCGTGTCGAGATCGGGATACGGGACCGTCACGCGCCGGGCAGGTGAAGGATCGCGTCGATCTCGACGCGGATGCCGATGAGCGCCGCGCCGACTGTCGTTCGCGCGGGGCGCGGAGCGCGGGCGAACAGCCGCTCGTACACCGCGTTGTAGCCCGGGAAGTCATCGACGGACGCTAGGAAGGCCGAGACCTTCACCACGTCGTCGAGCGATCCGCCGGCGGCGCGAGCGATCGCCTCGACGTTTCGCAACGTGAGCTCCGTTTGTTCCTCGATCGTCTCGCCGCGGACCTCCCCCGTCTGCGGATCGATCGGTCCCTGCCCGGAGACGAAGACGAAGTCGCCTGCGCGGATCGCGTGCGAATAGGCGCCCTTCGGCGCCGGTGCGCCGGGCGCCCGGATCTCGCCCCTCGGTTGCACTCCGCTCGATCCCAAATGCGTTCCCTCGATGTTCGGCGCCGGCTGACGGCCTCGCGCGGATGCTATCGCGCGTCCCGAACCGGCATGCGGCGCGCACGCCGGCGCGACGACGGGAACCCGTCGGTATCGCCGACGCGAGCCGCTACCGCGGCGCCGCAGGCGGCTCCCTCTCGCAACGCATCGTCGACGGATGCTCCCGACAGACGCGCGGCGAGGTACCCGGCATCGAAGGCGTCGCCGGCACCGACCGGGTCGACGTCGGGTCCTGGCTCGGGGGCGTGCTCGAACCATCCAGCCTCGACGTCGAGCGCGCAGGCCCCCCGCGGGCCTCGCTTGAGCACCACCTCGCGCGGGCCGCGCGCCGCGATACGCCGTGCAAGCTCCCGAGCGTCGGCGTGCGGTTCGAAGGTCCGCCACTCGTGTTCCCCCCCGAGGACGAGGTCCGCCATCTCGAGAAGCGGCGAGATCAGCTCGACGGCCCGGTCCGAGCCCCACAGCCGCGACCGAAGATTCACGTCGACGATCCGGAGCCCGGACGTGCGGCGTAGCAGCTCGATCGCCGCCCGGCCCGGCTCCTGGCCGATCAGTGGCGTGATGCCTGTGACGAACACGGCCGGGACACTCTCGATCGGCACCGCCTCCAAGTCCCGAGGCGACAGCGCACTCGCGGCCGAGCCGGCGCGGTAGTACCGCACCGTCCCAACGGTGTCGCGGAGCATCACGCCCGTCTGACGGTCGGGATCCCGGCGCAACCACCGCAGGTCGATTCCCTCGCCGGCGAGCGCGTTCGCGATCCGGTCGCCGGCATCGTCCTCCCCGAGCGCGCTCACCCAGGCCACAGAAAGCCCTCGACGGGCGAGGCCGACACATACGTTGCTCTCGGCGCCGCCGTGGGTCACGTGAAACGTCGAGGCGCGGTCGAGGGGAGCGTCGACGGAGACGATCGACAGCATCGTCTCACCGAGCGCGACGACGTCGGGGCGGCTCACGCCTCCGCCGCGGCGACGGCCTTTGCCGCACGCTCGGCGACGACGTCGAGCTCGCGGGGGGTGTTGGGAGGCGTCCGACCCACCAGGTCCGCCCCGAGTCCCACGCAATTCGCGCCCGCATCGAGGTACGCGCGGGCGTCTTCGACGGCGATGCCTCCGGTCGGAACGAGCGGAACGTCCGGGATCGGGCCGCGCAACGCACGGACGTACGCCGGACCGCCGACCGGGGCCGGGAACAGCTTCACTGCCGCCGCGCCGAGGTCGCAGGCGATCAGAATCTCGGTTGGGGTGAGCGCACCCGGGATCACGTCCACGCCCAGCCCGACGGCGGCCTCGACGATCGCCGGCTTGACTCCCGGACTCACGAGGAACGCGGCGCCGGCCTCCGCCGCGGCGCGAACACCGTCGGCGCTGAGGACGGTGCCGACGCCGACGCCGCGCCCCGCTGCGCGTTCGCGACGGACGACCTCGAGGGCCCCCGGCGTGTCGAGCGTGACCTCCACCTGCCCGATGCCGCCTTCGCGGAGCGCGGAAAAGACGGCCGCCAGATCGCACTCCTGTCGATACCGGACGATCGCGAGCAGCCTCGCGGAGCCGTTCCACGCCATGCGCGCCACCTCTCAGGCGAAGACGGCGCGAGGCTAGCAGGCGCCTGCAATCGATCTGATACCGTCCCCAGGATTGATTCTGAGAGTCAGACTCATTCTCGAGGTCGGAGATGGCGACGGTCAGGCCGAAACGGCGTCCCCAGCTCGTGGTCTTTCTCGTTTTCGTCGTCGTCTGCGTGGCGATGGCCGCGTGCACTCCGTCGGACCCCGCCGCAGGCGGTCGGCTCACCGTCGTCGCAAACTTCTACCCCGTCGCCGAAGCCGCCCGTCGCGTGGGCGGCTCCCTCGTCTCGGTGACGGATCTGACGGCGCCGGGCGCGGAGCCGCACGACCTCGAGCTCACGCCCCGTCAGCTCCAGGACATCGTCGAGGCGGACGCGGTCCTGTACCTCGGCGGCGGGTTCCAGCCGGCGATCGAGGACGCCGTCGGCGACGCGCGCGGCGAGGTGGTCGACGTCGGCGCCGGCATCGGGCGGCTCCCGGTCACCGCCGGCGAGAATGAGGGGGGCCTGACCTCGGATCCGCACATCTGGCTGGATCCGGTCCTGTATCGCGAGATCGTGCAACGAGTGGCTTCGGCGCTCGAGCGAGTCGATGCGTCCGCGGCGTCGACGTTCCAACACAACGCTCGGTCATACGAGGACCAGCTTTCCGCGCTCGACGAGGACTATCGAGCCGGCCTGTCCGAGTGCGCCAGAAACGCGATCGTGACGAGCCACGCCGCGTTCGGCTATCTCGCCGCTCGGTACGGCCTTCGACAGGAGTCCATCTCCGGGCTGGCACCCGACGCCGAACCAACGCCGCAGCGGCTGGCGGACCTTCGGACGCTCGTTCAAGAGCTCGGCGTGACGACGATCTTCACGGAGGAGCTCGTCTCCCCGAAGGTCGCCGACACGCTCGCATCGGAGACCGGCGCCACGACCGCCATCCTCAACCCGCTCGAGAGCCTGACGCCGGACGAGGTCGCGGCGGGGGACGACTACGTTAGCGTCATGCGTTCGAATCTCGCGAAGCTGGAGGCGGCGCTTGGCTGTCGCTGAGCCACGAGAGCACACGACCGACGACGTCCTGGCGCGGATGGATGGCGTCCGCTTCTCGTACGACGCCGACCCGGTCCTTCGCGACGTATCGCTCGACGTCCGCCGTGGCGAGTTCGTGGCCCTGGTCGGTCCCAACGGGTCCGGCAAGTCGACACTGCTCCGGCTGTTGCTCGGCTCCCTCAAGCCGGACGCCGGCCGGATCGAGCTGTTCGATCAACCACCGGCGCGCCTCCGCGACCGCTGGCGTATCGGCTACGTGCCTCAGCGAACGCCGATCGCGTCAGAGGCGCCGGCGACGGTCGCGGAGATCGTGGCGACGGGGCGGTTATCCCGGCACGGATGGTGGCGTCGGCTCGCGCCGGCCGATCGCGACGCGGTCGGCCACGCGCTCGAGTCCGTCGGACTCGAGCGCCTCGCACGACGTCCGATCAATGAGTTGTCCGGCGGGCAGCAGCAGCGGGCGTTCATCGCTCGGGCGTTCGCAAGCAACCCGGAGCTGCTGGTGCTCGACGAGCCGATCGCCGGCGTCGACGCCGAGTCGCAGCGGCGGTTCCGCGACTCGCTCACGCATCTCATCCGCGAGCACCACGCAGGGGTTCTGCTGGTCTCACACGAGCTCACCGCCGTCGCCGACGAGGTGGACCGGGTCGTCGTCCTGAAGGGAACCGTCCTGTTCGATGGTCCGCCGTCTGAGCTCATGCGTGGCGGCGTGTCGCTCGGTATTCACCGTGAGGATCTCCCGCTCTGGCTCGAGGGACTGGAGTGACTCAAGTGATCGACGTCGCGCTTCCGGCGCCGTTCGACATCGGCTTCATGCAGCGAGCGTTCGCCGCCGGGGTCATCGTCGGCGTGTTCGCTCCGCTCATCGGCACGTTCCTCGTTCAGAAACGGCTGTCGCTCATCGGGGACGGGATCGGTCACGTCGCGTTTGCCGGCGTCGGCGCTGGGCTGCTCATCGACCCGGCCGCCAGCTCGTTCGTCCCGGTCGCCACGGCCCTCTTGTTCGCGGTGATCGGCGCCCTCGGCGTCGATCGCCTGCGAGCGCATCGTGCCGCCTCCGGCGACCTGGCGCTCGCGTTGTTCTTTTACTCGGGGATCGCGGCCGGCGTCGTGTTCGTCAGCCTGGGACCCGGACTGAACGCGAACATCCTGACGTATCTCTTCGGCCAGCCACTCACGGTGACTACCCAGGAGGTTCTCCTGATCCTCGGCCTGGGCGCCGCGATCGTCGCCGCGATGTCGGTGGTCGGGCGGGCGTTGTTCGCCGTGGTGACCGACGAGGACTGGGCCACCGTCGCTGGACTTCCGGTTTCGACGCTCAATTCGCTGCTCGCCGTGTTGACCGCGTGTGCGATCGTCGCGGCCATGCGGATCGTCGGGATCCTGCTGATCGCCGCGCTCATGGTGCTGCCGGTCGCATCCGCACATCTGCTGGCGCGCTCGTTCCGCGGAACGCTCGCCTGGGCCGTCGGGGTCGGAGTGGGATCCGTCGTCGCCGGGCTGCTCGCATCCTGGTACCTCGACGTTGCGCCGAGCGGTGCGATCGTGCTGTCCGCCGCGCTCGTGTTCGCCGTCGTGGCCACCGCAAAGCGTGCGGCTCCGCGCGCCCTGCGACAGGAGGAGCACGCGTGAACTCGCCGGCGATCGACGACTCCGTCCACGCGGTGATCGCCTCGCGCCTTCGGCTGGCCGGACAGCGGTACACGGGGAAGCGCCGCCGTCTGGTCGAGATCCTGGCGCAGGCGCGGAGCCCACTATCGATGCCCGACATCGTCCGGGGCCGACGCGGTCTGGCGCAGAGCTCCGTCTACCGAAACCTATCCGACCTCGTGGACGCTGGGGTCGTCCGGCGCATCGTGACTGAGGAGGATTTCGGACGGTACGAGCTGACCGAGGATCTGACGGGGCATCACCATCACGTCATCTGCTCGAAGTGCGGACGTACGAGGGACGTCACGCTGCCCGTAGACGTCGAACGGCGGCTCGACCGCACGCTCGACGGTGTCGGACGCCGGGCTGGATTCGCCGGCGTTAGCCACCGGCTCGATCTGGTCGGCATGTGTGACGAGTGTGCGGCCACGCAGACGCCGCCACACACCTGATCCCCCGATCCTCACGGCGTCGCGGCGCCGCGAGGATCGTGTCACCACGTCCGGCCGTTCCCGTTCCGGTTGCCGTTACTAGAGGACGAACCGCCGCCCGGCGCCCACGAGGGGTCGGCGTCGTGCGGGTTCCCGTGCGTCGTGTCGTTCTTGGCCGGCTTACCGTGCGTCGCGCTCTCGTGCGCACCGCCCGGCTTGCCGTTCGGCCATTTGTCCGCGAACCTCTGCTCCAGCCACCGTTCGTGCTCGTAGTGACGCACCCAGTTGAGCGCGTGGTGGTACAGCGCGTTGCGCAGCCCGTCGCTCGCGTGAGCCTCGCAGTTTCTCATGAGGACGCGAACCGACTGCACCGTGTGGTCGACCTGCCCCGAGTTCAGCGCGTCGGCCAGGCTCTCGTATGCGTGTGCGGTCTCGGCGTCGGTCGACGAGTCCGTCAGCTTGGCGTCGCCAAGTGCCGCGGAACCGCACTGACCCTCGGAGAAGACCTGCGCGTCGGCGGCCTCCTTCGGCGGATCGGTATCGGCCGGCGCACACGAGGCCGGGCTCTCGGTCTCGCTCGCCTCCGGGCTCTCGGTCTCGCTCGCCTCCGGGGTCGCATCGCCGGCGGTGTCGTCGGTCGTCCCGTCGCTCGGGAGGCATGCTCCGGTCGCCGAGAGCGAGACGTCCTTCCACGGCGCGCCCGTCATCGTTCGTGCGGCGGCGAAGCCTGCGCCGCTCAGGACGAGCAGGGCTCCGAGGATCGCGACGAATGAACGGACGAAATGATTCGTTCTCCGCGTACGCATCCGTCGAGTCTGCCGACGTCGCGTCATGGGGCGACACCGCTATCCGGGCATTTCGAGGCGCGCGCCGACCCACGCCCGTCGGCCCCGAGTCGGGCGTGTGCCGGGGGACGTCCGACGTCGTACGAGGCCTACCGCCCGCCCCACGTGCGGCGCCTCTACCAGCGCGTTTTCAGTCCGTCGCGTGCCGCAACGCCCGACCGGCGCGTTCGACGTCATCCGGCGTGGACCCGACCGGCATGTTGAAGATGAGGCCATCCAGACCGGTGTCGAGGAACGGGCGCACTCGTTCGGCGATCGATTCGGGATCCCCCCACGAAAGACGAGCGGCGACCGCCGCGTCGTCGAGACCCTTCTGCGACTGCCACGCATCTTTGCGGCGCTCGGCCTCGGCCTGCGTCCGCCCGACGATGATCGTCCCCAGGCGCGTCTTCACGATCTCCGATGGGTCGCGCCCGATCTCGGAGCAGTGGCGTTGCAGCACGCGGAGCTTGTCGCGGATCATCGCCACATCGCCGAATCCGTTCCACATGTCGGCGTACGTCGCGACCAATCGGAGAGTCTTGCGCTCGCCGCCGCCACCGATGAGGATCTTCGGGCCGCCGGGCTGCACCGGCTGCGGCAGATTCAGCGCGCCGTCGACAGAATGCCGCTTGCCCGCATAGGTGGTGCGCTGACTCGTGAACATCGACCGGCAGATCCGGATGGCGTCCTCCAGACGCTCGAACCGCTCGGGGACCGGAGGCCAGTCGTATCCGTACGCGCGGGACTCGACCTCGTTCCAGGCCGCGCCGATGCCCAGGATCGCTCGCCCGGACGACACGACGTCGAGCGTCGTCACGACTTTCGCAAGGAAGGCAGGGTTCCGGTACGTGACCCCGGTGACCATCGTGCCGAGGAAGATGCGCGACGTGCGGGCCGCGACGCCGCCAAGCAGCGTGTACCCCTCGAGCATCGGATCCGTCTCCGGTCCGATGTTCGAGATCTGGTGGTAATGATCCATCACCCAGAAGGAATCGAATCCCGAGGACTCCGCCGCCAAAGCGGTCTCGCCGATCCGGTCGAACATCCGATCCGTCGTCACGCCGTCAAACGTGAAACTGGGTAGCTGCAGACCGAGATGCGTCACGTTGCTCCTTCCGCGTGGCCTGGCCGCGTGGCGGCCGTCACCGCCACGCCACGGTAGCCCAGGATGAGCCGACCGTGACCCGGAGCGAGGCCATTGCGCGAGCGGCGGCGGCACGAGTCGGCCGCATCGCGACGCTCCGATCGGACGGCACCCCTCACGTCGTCCCGCTCGTCTTCGTCCTCGTCGGCGACGGTGATCGCGTGCGGCTGTACTGGGCGGTCGATGACAAGCCGAAGCGGTCGACGTCCATCGCTCGTCTCGCGAACATCCGCGAGAACCCCGCGGTCGAAGTGGTGGTCGACCTGTACGACGAGGACTGGCGGCGCCTCTGGTGGGTCCGCCTGCCCGGCACGGCGCGAGTCGTCGGCGACGACCGGGAGCGGGCTGCGGCGCTCGTCGAACTCGCCCGGAAATACCCCGCCTACCGTCGCAGGCCGCCGCGTGGCGCCGTCGTCGCCGTCGACGTCTCCGACGTACGGTGGTGGGCGGCGGCGGACTGATGGCGCGGGAACCAATGCGCCCGACGCGCCGTCCGTCACCGGGATGGCTGGTCGACGAACGGCAACGGTCGTCGCCGTGGCGCTCGCTGCGTGCGTGGCGCCGCGAGCAGGCCCGCCGGTCGCGCACGACGACCACGCTCCGGCCCGGCCGGCGGTCGTTGGCCGCCATCGCCCGCCCGCCGTTGCAGCGCAAGACCGCGGTGCGTCCGGACGGCGGTTCGTGCTTCGCCCCGCGCCGTGGTCGGCTGCGCTCGAGTCGTTGATCGGCGCGCGGCCGGCGTCCGTGTCCGTCGCGGTCGACGGTCGGCTCCGGTTTTCGCACCTGGGAGGGGTTCCGAGGCCGCCGGCGTCGAACGAGAAACTGCTGCTCTCGATGGCCCTGTTGGACCGGTTCGGCCCGCGATCGAGGATCGCGACGGCGGCGGCGACCCACGGCTCCCGGGTGCGTCACGGCGTCGTCCACGGGAATCTGTGGCTGGTCGGGCACGGCGACCCGGGAGTCGACGACGCGACGCTGGCACGCCTCGCCCGGCGGATCGCGCGTGCCGGCGTCCGGCGGATCACGGGATCGGTTGTCGGCGACACCTCAGAGTTCCGTCGCGAGCGATGGGCACCGGGGTGGCGACGCATCGCCCTGTCGTTCGTCTCCGTTCCGACGGCGCTCACGTTCGACTCCAACGCCGACGCAAACGGGTTCGTATTCGACCCGGAGCGTCGCGCCGCCACCGCCCTCGCCGCGGACCTCGAGCACATCGGCGTCGACGTCGTCGGTCCGGCGGCCGCGCGTCGCCTTCGTGGGACGGTGCAACCCATCGCGCGCGTTCGGTCGGCGGCGCTCGTGGACATGTTGCTCGAGCAGAACACGTCGTCGCTGAACCTCGACGCCGAGGTCCTCGGAAAGCGGCTCGGGGCGGCGGCCTTCGGCGGGCGCGGCTCGATCGCCAAGGGGGCCCGCGCGATCCGCGCATGGGCGGCGGGCCTCGGGGTGCGCGTGATCGCCCGCGACGCATCCGGACTCTCGCACGCGAACCGGGCGACGACCGACGGTATCGTCCAGCTCCTTTCGATCGCCGATCGCCGGCCGTGGGGCGATGCCCTGCGCTCGACGCTCCCCGTTCCGGGCGAGGGGACTCTCGAGGACCGACTCCTCGGCATCGACGTGCGAGCGAAGACGGGGACGCTCATCGGCGGTGTTTCCGCACTCTCGGGATGGGTGCGAACCGCGGGAGGCCGCTGGGCCGCGTTCTCGATCCTGTCGACCGGCATGGCGAAGGAGGCCGCCGTCGCCCTCGAGGACTCGGTCGTCCGGTTCGTGGCCGCGCGGCGGTGATCCGGGGACTCTTCCCGCTCGGACGAGGCCCCGGCGATCGGTCGGTCGGCGGCCTCAAGCGGCGCACCGGCGTTCCCGAAGGATCAAGAGGAGACCCGGCATGGGGCCGGGACGGTTCGCCATGGACGCTGCCGATCTGTTGCGCTACGCGGTCGAACGGGGCGCGAGCGACCTTCATCTATCGGCGGGAAATGTCCCATTCATTCGGGTCGACGGTGAGCTGTTGCCCACCGCGTTCCCGACGCTCCAGGCCGATCAGGTTCTCGACATCGCTCAGTCGCTGATGCCGCTGCACAAGCGCGAGGAGTTCTCGCACACGAACGAGGCCGATTTCGCTTACACACTCGACGATGTCGCCCGCTTTCGCGTCAACGTTCTCCGTCAGCGCGGAAGCGCGGCGATAGCCATCCGCCGCGTTGCCTCCGAGGGGCAGACATTCGACGAGCTCAATCTTCCGCCCGTGGTGCAGACGCTGGCCGAGTCCCGGCGTGGGCTGATCCTCGTCACGGGTCCGACCGGCTCGGGCAAGACGACCACGATCGCGGCGATGCTCGGCTTCATCAACAGGACGCGCCGCGCGCACATCGTGACGATCGAGGATCCCGTCGAGGTCATGCACAGCGACGACCTGTCGCTCATCTGGCAACGCGAGATCGGTGCCGACACCCACTCGTACGCCGCGGCGCTGCGGCAGGTACTTCGCCAGGATCCCGATGTCATCTTCGTCGGCGAGATCCGCGACGCAGCGTCGGCAACGTCGGCGATCCAGGCAGCCCAAACGGGGCACCTCGTCTTCTCGACGATGCACACCATCGACGCCACGGAAACCGTGTCGCGGCTGGTCGAGCTGTTCCCCGACGGCGAACAGCATCAAGTGCGGGCCTCGTTCGCGGGCGCGCTCCGCGGGATCGTGTCGCAGCGACTGCTCGAACGGATCGACGGGCGCGGTCGCATCCCCGCCGTCGAGGTGCTACTGAACACGGGGCGCGTGGCCGATCGCATCCTCGACGCCGACTCCACCGGTCAGCTCGTCGACCTCATCGCCGACGGCCGATACGACGGGATGCAGACGTTCGACCAGGCGCTCCTGGAGCTCGTTCAGGCCGGCCTCGTCGCGGAGGACGACGCTCGCGCGGTGGCAACGAACCCGCACGACTTCTCGCTCGCGCTGAGCGGCGCGGGCCGCGGCGTTGCCGTGGCACAGGGAGCCTAGGGGGGTGGACACCGCGGCCGGCTGGTACGCGTCCGCCGAGGACGAGTCGCCCGAGTGGGGACCGTGTCCGTCGTGCGGCACGGCGAACGCCGCCGTCGCGCGATTCTGCCAGGCGTGCGGCCGTCCGCTCGTCCAGCCCGAGCAGGCCGTGACCGAGGTTCTGACGGCGGTCGTCGGCGAGCTCATCGCCATGAGCCCGGCGTTCGCGCTCGCCTCCGATGCCGATGCGCGGCTGACCGCTGCGCGCGACGCGCTGGCCGCGGCCGGCGGGACGCTTCGGGAGCTGCCGGCGAGTCCGCATACCGTCGCCGCGGTGTTCGGGCCGGCGCCCGCCGACGGCATTTCGACGCTCACGGCCGTCCGGGCGGCCACCGCCGCTCGCGACGCAGTGTCGGGCGAGACGATCGCGCTGCGTGTGGGCATCGGAGGATCCGACGTCCGCGGGAGCGACGAGGGCGCCGTCGAGCTCTGGCGAGGTCGCGTCACCGACCTGGCCCTGCGGCTCTCGCGGATGGCTGCACCCGGCGAGGTGATCCTCGGCGAGGCCGCGTATCGACTCATTCGGGAGTCCGTTTCGGTCGAACCGATCGACCCTCGCGTCGATCTCGACGACGTCGACGTAGGCCCACTTCGCGTCCGCGCCGTACCGCCGGCAACGGCGCCGCGGAAGGCGATGGATGCGCAGGCGATGGAAGCGCGGGCGATCCCGGCCGCCGACGCGGGTGATCAAGCCGAAACGGAGTCCGCGGAGGCGCCCGACGGGCCGACGTGGCACGACGAATGGGGCGACACGTTCGGCTGGGCCAGTACGTTGCCCGAGACGTCTCTCTCGGAACGTGCGCCAGACGATGAGGCGGTCGACGAGGCGGTCGATGAGGTGCTCGATGAGGCCGTCGATTGGATCGAGGACGATCGCGGCGACGCCGCCACGACGCCGCAGGAGCCGCCGGGGGCAGCGCTGCTGGAGCGCGCGCCCGTCCTCTCGGCGCTGCACGATGCTCTCGACGAGGCCATGACGCAGTTTCGACCGGTCAGCCTCACGCTCGGCGGCGCGACCGGCAGCGGGCGGACATCGGCGGCCCGCTGGTTCGCAGGTGAGTCGGCCGACCGCGCCTGGACGATCGAGATGACGTGCCGCAGGGCCGAGGCCGGCGGGACGGCGTGGCCGTTCGCGCCGCTCATCCGCGCGGCCGTCGGACTGGAGGGGTTGGTCGACCGTGCCGAGCTTGCGTCTCGGCTTTGGGCCGCGATCGACGGCGACAACGTGGGGGAACATGCCCGCGAGCACGCGAGCGTCCTCGTGCGCTACCTGAGCGGCGACGAGGGGGGCATGCCGCCGGACCAGACCCGCGCGGCGATCGCCGCCCTGCTGACGGCGACCGTGCGACGGCGGCCGCTGGTCGTGATCGTCGATGACGCCGATCGCGCGTCGGCCGGCTCGCGCCTGGCGTTCGAGTCGGTTGTCGCCGCGGTGGCCGGGCCGCTGCTTGTCGTGTTCGTTACGCAGGAACCCGCCGACGTCGTAGTGGAGCCGCTGTCGGACGCCGCCGTCGGCGAGCTCGTCGAGCGCCTGCTTGCCGGACCCAACCTGCCTCCCGATGCGACCGCCGCGCTCGTCGGCGCGTGCGCCGGTATACCGCTCGCCGTCGAGCACCTCGTCGCGATGCTCGCCGACGACGGCCACCTGCGCTGGGAATACGGTCGTTGGACGCCGACGGTGGATCTCGCCTCGCTCCCGCTTCCCGCCGAC
The DNA here is from genome assembly GCA_046724395.1 of Actinomycetota bacterium. GTDB lineage: Bacteria > Actinomycetota > UBA4738 > UBA4738 > HRBIN12 > DATAEU01. Next base: position 819 of record JBKOWM010000146.1, on the reverse strand, counting down.
CTAGCCTCGTTGATCGCCCGCCGGATCGCCGGCCTGCGCGACGCTGAGCGCGGCGTCGCCGCCGTTGCCGCCGTGGCGACGGATGTCTTCGACGCCGTCGCGATAGCCGCGGCGCTCGGTCCCGACGCCATCGACGTCCGTGGCACGTGCGCAGCGCTGGTAGACCGGGGCATCCTGCGCGCGCTCGACGACGAGCGATTCACGTTCGGCCATGACGCGATCGCCGAGCGGGCGGCCACGTACGCCGACCGGGACGCGGTGCGCGTGATGCATGCGATCTGCGCCGACGGCATCAGCGAGACGCGTCCGCCGGGTCCGGACATCGACGAGGTCATCGGCGCGCACCTGGAGCGGTCATTCCGAGTCGCGGGTCCCGACGCCGGGCGCGAGACGATCGGCCGGCGCGCGGTGGAACACCTGGTCCGCGCCGCCCGCGGTGCCGCCGACGTGGGCGACGACGACGCGTGCCTGACGCTTCTTCGCCGCGCCGCCGCCATCCTGCCCAAACGCGACCCCGATCGCGCCCAGTTGCTGCTCGAATCGGCCGCGAGGCTGTCCGGCCGCGACGACGGCGGGGCGGCCGAGCGCCTCCTCGGCGAGGCGGTCAACGCGGCGCGGGCATCGGGCGACGAGCTCCTCGAGCTGCGAGCGACCGTCGCGCGCGCTCGAATGCTGGCGGAGGCATCGCGAGCCGCGGAGCACATCGAGACCCTTCGGGATGCCGCCGAGGCCGCGATCGCGGGCGCGACGACGCGCGGCGATCACCCGACCGCCGCCGCCGCCTGGTCTGCACGCGGATGGGTTCACTCGGTCCGCGGC
>JBKOWM010000062.1:0-6017 GCA_046724395.1 Actinomycetota bacterium | reverse complement strand
GGATCCTCCAACAGGTGCTGCGCGTGGACCGACCCGAAGTAGCGCTTGCCGGACCCGAACACCACGGGTACGACGTCCATGCGCACCTCGTCGACCAGGCCCGCGGCAAGCACCTGGCCACCGACGTCGCCAGCGGCGACCTCGACCACGCGGTCACCCGCGAGCTCCTGCGCCTTGGCCACGGCTGCCTCGACGCCCTCCACGAAGTGAAACGGCGCCTCGGGGTCCCAGCCCTCGGGCTCCGGCCGGTGCGTCACGACGACGGCGTGGTCGACCCCAGCCGGAGGTGTCCCGTCCCAGCCGTCCGTCATGTCGAAGACGTGACGGCCGGCGATTGTCACCCCGATCTGGTCCCAGTACGGCCGGACGTAGTCGTGGGACGTCTGCGACACCTTCAAGACGCCGCTCTCGTCCAACGGCACGTCACCGCTGACCAACCAGTCGAACAGCGGTCCTGGCTGGTCGTTCTCGTCCGCGATGAAACCGTCGACCGACACCGAGGCATACATGACTACTTTGCCCATGGGGCTCTCCTCTGCTTTGGGATGCCCCCATATTGGCGTGTCGTGAGCTGACGGTCTTGTAAGAAATCAATCGGTCGGCAACGGCCAGTTATCCAATGTATGGCCGGGATGTTCGCGCAGGAAGCGCCGCCGTACTTCGACGTACCGGGTCGGCGTGAGCCCGGTGAACTCCCGGAACTCGTGACCGAAGTGGGCCTGGTCGAAGTAGCCTGCGCCAGCGGCCACGTCGCCCCAGTCGATCGGTTCGGCGGGGTCGATCGCAAGCACGGTCGCGGCGAAGCGTTGGGAGCGGGCCAGCCGTTTCGGCGTGACACCGATGAGCTCCTTGAACCGCTGTGCCAGATGAGTGCTGCTGACACCGGCTGCCTCGCTCAGATCGCCGATCGCTACCGCCCCGCTGGTCGCCGCGATGACACTGCTCATGTGGCGAACCAGACCCAGGCCGGCGGTCTCACACAGCCGTCGCATCAGTTCCTCCTCGAGCAGCGTTAGCATCTTGTGCGGTCCGTCCGCCGTGGCCAGCCGGTCTCGCAGCGCGGCAACGCCTGGCCGGCCCCAAACTTGCTCTACCGTCACCGGCCGGTCACACAGCTCGGCTGCGGGCATCGGCAGGAACGGCGCCAGCCCCCACGGCTTGAAATGCACACCGACTGACCGGGTAGGGAGTGGGTAGCCGAACTCCCACGCGCGGGTGGGCGGGGTGACCACGCAGCCGTCGGCGTACTCGGCCGTCTCGACGTCGGTGCCGCCGCGGATGCGGAACGGCGCCCCGAGGTTGACGATGAGCAGCGCCGCCGGGCTCGCCGGCAGCGTCAGCCGGGCGTACGGCGGCGCACCCTCCAGGTAGTAGAGGTCGTCGATCAGCCCGTCCAGCGGCGGTCGCGGCACCCTGGACACGTACTCCATGCGGACAGTATCGCCGATGCCCCGCCGGCATCGCGCGCCGGGATGGTCCAGCCGCGCTGCCGCCAGCATCGCGCCGGCGCCGATCCCGGACGAGCGCCCGGCCGCGGACATTTGCGTGGGTTGCGCGTGCTGCGTGAGCGATGGAGGATTCTCGGCCCTCCAGTGTCGCCCTCCGTGGCGGAGGCGCTAAACCCAAACCATCCTGGGTGAAGTGCATGCCTCCCGTGAGAAGCCGCTCGGCCACTTCCCAGTGCGGCGCTGGTTGACCCATACAATCGATCGGCCCGAGACGGAGGAATCAGGTGGCGAAGGACAGGCTGAAGTGTGATCTGTCGCACGACCGGCCGCGAGTCGCGACGGTACGCGTGGAGATCAAGAGCACGCGGGCCGGCAGACCGGACCATCCGATGGTCCGGGCCGCAGCGCTGTGTGCAACGCATGCGCGCCAGCTGCGCGAGATGGGGCTGGAGCTCGTCGGAAGCGAACCAGCCCTCTAGCAGCAGCCACCCGGCCAACGAGTCATCACGGTGTCGTCGCATCTCCCCGTATCGTTGCTGGCGTGTTGGGCAGGGTCCTCCCCCGCTTCGTAGTCGCATGCGTCATCGTCGTCACCACGACCGCCGGGACGCTTCCGGCCGCCGCGTGGTCGAACGGCGTGGACGGCCCGAACACCTACGGCACGCACGACTGGATCCTCGATCACGCACTCGACGTCGGCCGGCGTGCGGACTGGGTCTGTCGCCGGGCCGCGCTCCGCGCGACCGATGACCCCGACACCAGGGACGGCATCGACCACGCGAGTGGAACGTGGTGGCACGTCTGGGACGAGTGGGGCGAGACCTGGGGCGGCGCTCCCGAGGCCGTCAGCGTGTGGTTCCGGCGCACCCAAAGACGGCTCGACGCCGGGCGCGAGTGCTCCGCCAGCAGGGCGCTTCAGGCTGCAGGGCTGCAATCCTCTGATAGGCGGGCTGATCGCGGGCGCCAGGGTCCGTTGACAGGCGAGCACGTACAACCGTATGGTTGTATCGATGCAGCTGGTCATCGACCACGACCGCCTCTTCGGCGCGCTGGGTAACGCCACCCGGCGTGACATCGTGCGCCGGGCGATCGACGGGCAGGATGGCGTGGCCGAACTGGCCGGCCACTACCCGATGAGCTTCGCGGCCGTGCAGAAGCACGTCGCGATCCTCGAGCGGGCCGGCCTGGTCACCAAACATAGCATCGGGCGGCGGAAGGTCGTGCGCATCAACCTCGAGGGCCTGCGCGTAGCGCGGCGCCTGCTCGACCGGTACGAAGAGTTGTGGCGCGAACGCGTCGAGCGCATGGACCAGCTCATCGGCGGATCGCCGAAGGAGGCAGAGCGATGACCGTCACCGCCGTCAGCAAGGACCCTTCGTCCCGCACGATGACGCTGGACGCCGAGTTCGACGCATCGCCGGAGCGGGTCTGGCAGCTCTGGGCCGACCCGCGCCAGCTCGAGCGCTGGTGGGGACCGCCGACCTACCCGGCCACGGTCGACACCCACGACCTACGCCCCGGCGGCCACGTCGAGTACCACATGACCGGCCCCGAGGGCGATGAGTCACGCGGGTTCTGGAAGGTGGATGAGGTTCAGCCTCCGCACCGGCTCGTCTTCCGCGACGGCTTCGCGAACGAGGACGGCACGCCGAATACCGAGCTCCCGATGACGATCGCCCGGGTGAGCATCCAGGAGATCGGCGGCGGGAAGTCTCGGATGTCGATCGAGAGCGAGTTTCCAACCGCCGAGGCCATGGAGCAGCTCGCCGCCATGGGCATGGAGGAGGGCCTGACGCAGGCGATTGGCCAGATCGACGCGATCGTGGCCGAGGACGCGACGCGCGCTCCCCGGATGACTGGCACTCACCAGACGTGATCGCAGCAAGGTCTCGATGGCTCGCTCGACCGGCTGGCCACCCACGTGGCGAGCTGAGGACGATGGCGAGGGTCGCCCATTCACGCAGCGCGAGAACGAGGAGAAAGAACCGATGGCGAAGGTGATCGCACCTCTAGGCATGTCGCTGGACGGGTTCATCGCCGCAGCGAACGATGGTGCCGATAACCCCGAAGACGGGATGCGTCTGTTCGACTGGTATTTCGACGGTGAGACTCCGATCCGCCAGTATCAGGAGGCCGCAAGCAGGGGCAGGTCGGTCCCCGGAGTCCCACCCTTCGCGCTCTCTGCCTGCAGCGCCGCCGTGTTCCAGGATCTTGTCGACAGCACCGGTGCGGCCGTTACCGGTAGGCGGACCTACGACCTAACGAATGGCTGGGGTGGGAATGGACCGATACCGAGGCTCCCGCTCTTCGTCGTGACCCACAACAGGCCGGAGGAGATCCCGGAAGGCGAGTCTTCCTACACGTTCGTCACAGACGGCGTAGAGAGCGCGATCGAACAAGCGAAGGCAGCGGCGGGTGACAAGTACGTCAGTCTGCTGGGGGCGAGCGTTCCACAACAATGCATTCGTGCCGGGCTCCTGGACGAGATCCAGATCCACCTCGTGCCCACGCTCCTGGGCAACGGTACGCGGCTGTTCGAGCACCTGGGTGATGGAAGGGTCGAACTGGAGACGGTCGGTGTCGTTGAATGCCCCGGCGTCACGCACATCCGATTCCGGGTCGCCAGATGACCAAAGCCGGCCCGATCGATGGCACTTTTGCGGTGGGTGAAGCCCGGGCGCGGGTGGACCCCTCCGCCTGCAGGTATCTGATCACGAGGGCCAGTTCGGCGGAGGGCGGGCCCGAAGGAGCTGCTCGCCGCGATCGCTTGTTCGAAGGTGGTGATCCGTCACTCGGGCCGTGAGGATGAGGAGGTGGATCAAATGGGGCCGACGTGGGGACGCTATCTCTCGCGGACCACGATCCTGACTTGCATCCTCTTGTTCGTCGCGGGGGTGTTCGTTGGGGTCGTGACGTACCTGCAACGCTCCGACGTCGCTGAGCAACATGTTCCCGGCTCGAACGCCGTCCCCGCCCACGTCGTGCTGGCGTTGGTCGCGGTGGGGCTCGCGATCCTGGTCTCCAGACTCCGGCTGGCCAGGAAGGCGCCGTACCCGATCTGGGTGGCACCCTTCTCGCGGTCGGGGCTCGACCGCTTCCGGCGGACGACGTCGCTGCGTGCAGGCCCCTCACTCGGTCACGTGGTACGTGCCCTCGTTGCGGTCGTACTGGCGGTCCTGCTCCTGTTCAACTTCCTCCGTGCCGGCCAGCAGGTCGTCGCGGGCCTGGATCCGAACTTCACGATCAACGCCTAGGGAGGACCGAGCTATCTCGGCGCGATGCTCGCGCACTACTTGGACGCTGTGTATCTGTTCTACCTCGAGGCGCTCTTAATGGATGTGGTTCTCCTCAAGCACACGTAGAGGACCGGCAGGGCACCGCAAACAATGCGGTGTCGTCTGATCCATTTGGGTCGGGCGTCTGTCAACGCGTGGGCTCATGGCGCCCGCGACTGTCCGGCGACGCGAGGTCTGGGACTGCGGGAGCGACGGTGCCATGCACCCATCCGTGGGATTCCGGCCCGGCCAGGCCCACGTCGGAGGCGCCAGTCGTCCCGCATTCGTCCCGCGAACGACCGGGAGACGTCAAGAAATGACGGGAACGGCTGAAGCATCGAATCAGCAGGTCAGGAAACAGATTCGGCCATCGCCGCAGGTAGCGAGATCGGCCCCAAGAACACTCTCAAGGTGGAGACACGGGTTCAAATCCCGTTCGGACTTCGTATCGCGCCCATGCGTGCCACTCTTGCGCCTCCTAATCACATCTGTGTCATTCTCTCCAGAGAATGCGGACAAAACAGGCACTTAGATGCGGGATTGCGAGGAGGAGCCCGGCCGGGGTTAGCACCCCGCTGCGTGATCTGAACGAGGTTACGACCAAAATGGACGAGCGCACGATCGCATGGCCGTTGTCGGCATGGGCTCACGTCCCAGGGATGTCGGTGTCGCATACCTCCAGCGACTCGGTCGAGATGACCGCGTCGGCCGAATCGGCGTGGTACGTGTCCGAACCCCGGCCGCCCCTGATCACGTCGCCCCCTCTGCGATCGGCCGTTGATAGGCAGGCGTCGTCGCCCGTGCCACCCTTCACGAGACTTCGCCCTCCGTAGGCCACGACGGTGTCCTTGCCGCCGGCGCCGTAGAGTCGATCGGCGCCCGCGAAGTCCACGAGCGTGTCGCGCCCCATACCGGCGCGCAGGACGTCGTCTCCGCTGAACCCCCTTAAGAAGTCCCTGCCCTCACCACCACGCAGGACATCATCTGCGCCGCCACCGTACGCGACGTCGTTTCCCGAGCCGAGGAACACGTGGTCGTCCCCCGGACCCCCAAAGACGGATTCACGCGCCGCCTCACCTTCACCGAATATCCGGTCGTCACCGAATCCGCCTCTGAGCGAGTCGCCTCCAACTCCGCCTCGAAGGACGTCGTTTCCTTGTCTGGCGCGGATGACGTCACGTCCGCCGAGACCGCAGATCACGTCGGCTCCTTGCGTGCCTCGAAGGACATCGCGCCTCGGAGTCCCCCGGATCGTGCACCTGCGCGAGCCCGCGTCGGCGGGCGTGGCAAGTAG
>JBKOWM010000104.1:0-2407 GCA_046724395.1 Actinomycetota bacterium | reverse complement strand
CGGTGCTCACGACGCGAACGCGCCGATCGCGGCCGTCCGACGCCTCGTGTCGGGAATGAGCGGCGTCGATCTTCGCGTGTGGAGCGACGCCGGCCATCTGGAGACGTATCACCGGCATGACGAGATACTTGCCGAACTGCTTGCCCGCTGACTCGATTGCCAACTACCGGCGCAGCTGAACGCCCTCGGCCCGGCTCCACGCGCCGAGCTGCCCCACGTCCTCATGCTCCCGACTTCGAGCGAGCCGATCGGATCGGCGAGTTCTGGGGTTACCCGCAGAGTCGCGCCTTCGCCGAGTTGCTGATCGATTGCGAGGAGGACAGAGTTCTTCGGGCGGTACTCGTCGGGATGCTGAGGGAGATCGGGCGCTAGGAGGTGTCCTTCAGATGCACACCGTGATCGTGACGGGTGGGGCGAGCGGGATCGGCCTGGCCACCGGCGAGCTCTCGCTGCTCGAGGGGACAGGGTCATCCTGGCTGACCGGGATGCCGAGCGAGCGCGAGCCGAGGCGTCGCGACTCGCCGACAGCGGTGCTTCCGTCGAACCGTGGGATGTCAACGTCGCCGAGCCCGAGGCTGTCGAGTCATTCGTCGCGGCATTGCTGAAGATGCAGACCTCGGGGGACTTGTGAATGCTGCCGGGGAGGTCCAGCTCGGGACCATCGCCGACGTGTCGGTCGAGGAGTGGGACCGCGTGGTCGATGTGAACCTGAAAGGGACGTTCCCTACGTGCCGTGCCGTCATCCCTCACCTGGAAGCGAGGGGCGGCGGAGCGATCGTGAACGTGGCCTCGATCGCCGGCCGAACGAAGTCTTTCTACGCCGCGCCCAGCTACGTGGCGTCGAAAGGTGGCGTGATCGGGCTGACGATGGTCCTCGCCGCACAACACGCCGCGAGGAGCGTAAGGGTCAACTGCGTGGCCCCTGGAATCATCCAGACCCCGATGACTCGGGCGTACACCGACGAGCAGCGGACAAGCCTCCTCCCACGATCCCCTTGGATAGAGTCGGCGAGGCCAACGAAGTTGCCAACGTGATCGTGTCATGTTGTCGGATGACTGGAGCTACGTGACGGGCCAGTGCATCAACGTCAACGGTGGCCAGTTCATGCTGTAGGCGGGGACGAGTTGCTGAGATGTGGCAGATAGGGACGTATGGGGAGTTGGCGATCGTGATAGACCCTTTCGCTGTCGAAGAGTGGATCCATCTGCACGCGCAGCCGGTTGGCGCCATCGAGACCATGCAGGCGCCACCTGGCTGCCAGCAAGGTGGTGTCACCCATCGGCGTCCGATGATCCCGTGTTTATCCCGCATGACGTCGAAAAGCGAGGGGTACTGACCAGATCGACCCGGAACCGAATCCCAGATCAGCGATCCATTCCGCCTCCGCCGCAGGTCACGGACTCGGCCCGGCTCACCCTCTCAAGGTGGAGACACGGGTTGGAACCCCGTTGGGACTACCAGGGAAACAGTCGCGCGTCGATCTCAGATCGGGCAGATATCGGGCGACGGACTCCCCTACCCCTAGCGACGCCTAAGCATCTCGTTGCGCGCCTGCGACGAGATGCCGAGCGCCCTGGCAATCGCTGCCTGTGGATAACGGTTACCAAGCTGTCGCAGCTCGGCGTGATAGGCCGTCCTGGCCCTCTGTACCGCCTTCTCGGCGCAGCTGATCGTCGGTGGTCTGAATCCCAATCTGCCGGGCGTAGACTTACGGAGACGCGTCCTTCAACCGCCCGCGCTGGCGCGGGGCCCGAACGGCGGGTAGCGCCTGGAGGGTTCATCCGATGGACGCCCACGGCAGCCGGGGTCGCAAGAAGGGAGGGCATCGCCATCTGGACTCGCACCGCAGTGTGTCGAGACGGGTGTCATGGGGCCGCGAGGAGCGATCAGAACAGCCCTGATACATGGCGTCCCTACCAACAGAGAGGGGGAGCGATGACCGCCGTAAGAGGAAGGCCGAGGAATCAGGGCGCGACGGAACCGTGGAGGGGAGGAACGAAGTACATGACGTGGCTAGTCCCTCTGATCGCGCTTACGCTTGCGCTAATGATCAGCCTCGGCAGCGCGCGCGGAGCCCTCGCCACAGAGCCCGTCGTAGATCACTACTCATTCAACGTCACGAGGCCCGCGCCGATGCTCGCTGCGATTTGCGGCGTTCCGGTGACACGCAACGACGTTCGTACGTACACCGTGTTCACCTACCCAGACGGAAGCATGCTGGTCGTGCTCAACGGCGCCAACTACACCGTCTTCGTGGGGCCTGGCGGGAGCGTCACGATTCAGTATGCGGGTTCGATCAGGCTCACGCCGAACGGCGACGGGACGTACTTGATCGAGGATCAGGGAAACACCGGCCTGAACACGTCTGGGGATGGCCCGATTGCCGGATCCGCTGGACGCACGGTC
>JBKOWM010000081.1:0-35888 GCA_046724395.1 Actinomycetota bacterium | reverse complement strand
TCGCGGTCGGATCCGAGACCGAGATCCTGGCCGCCGTTGAGGTCGCCGGGCGCGCACGCCAGGACCTCGTCGTTCCCGCCCTCGAGCGGCTTCTGCTGTGGATCGAGCTGCCGCTTTCGCACGTCGGCGGGGTGGCGGTCGGTCTCGGACCCGGGCTGTTCACCGGGCTTCGCGTGGGCATCGAGGCGGGAAAGGCGCTGGCCCAGGTGCTGCACGTTCCCATCGTGGGCATTCCGTCCCTCGACATCCTGGCGTTCGGCGTGCGGTACACGCGGCGGCTCATCGCCGCCGTGATCGATGCTCGACGGGGAGAGGTCTTCTACGCCTTCTACCGGTCGGTCCCCGGCGGCGTCATGCGCGAGGGTGACTATCGGGTGGCGCCGCCGGATCACCTCGCCGCCGAGGTCGAGGCCGCGGGGGAGGACGTGCTGCTGGTGGGCAACGGTGCCATCCAGTATCGAAGGCGATTCGAGGAGGCGGAGCCGGGGGTAGAGTTCGCCTCGCCGGCGCTCGCGTATCCGCGGGCGTCGTCGCTCGTCGAGGTCTCGGTCCCTAGGTTCCTGCGTGAGGAGACCGACAGGCTGTTCGACGTCGTGCCGATGTACTTGAGGAAGTCTGATGCGGAGCTGAACTGGGAAGCCAAGAGACAGTAGAAGAGGTACTTCCAGGCCCGCACGGGCGTTCTGAATCGGTACAAGGTCACGCGAACACGGTGGAGATTGAGCGCCGCGAAGGCGGCCGATAAGCAGACCAACCCAAACGAACCCTCTGCTCGTTTGTCTGGCCGCTCATCGGTTTGGCTCTGTCGAGCCGGGCGGGCGGCGGAACAGAAGAATGCGGACCTCCCGGTTTAGGTGGTTCGAGCGACTGTACATATTCCAAATACCAGGGAGGTCGGCCAGGGCTTGCGACGGCATCGCTTTCATCATGAGCGCGACACAACGTTGGCGCAGGTTGCCCGCCACGTCGAAGCGGTTCGCGCTGACATGTGGTCGGACCGGCTTGGGAGGTGCCTCAGGTCTTCGGCTGACGGGCCTACCTTTCCAGGCAAGACCCGGGTTAGACTCGCGCCAAAGGGGAGGGGGAGATGAAACATTCCCGCTTCGCTCTCGCGGCCCTGGTCTTCGCGCTCGGCCTCTACCCGACCGCCGCTTCCGCCACGTATCCCGGCACCAATGGCCTCATCACGTTCTCCCAGGACCGCGGCGACTCCGGTGTCGAGTACATCTGGGTGACAAACAGCGACGGGTCGAACCGGCTGGCGCTCGCTTCAGGGCGCGACCCACACTGGACCGCCGACGGGCAGCGCGTCTACTTCTCGAAGGGGTTCAGCGGCATCTACTCGGTAAGGGTGAACGGCACTGGGCTGCGGAAGGAGACCTGGCCAGCCAGCGGCGTGCTCGACAGTCAGCCGTACCCCCTGCCCAGCGGAGGGTTCGTATTTACGCGGTGGTCGGCCACCTGCTGCCAATCGGACGTTTGGGTGAAGCTGCCGGGCGCCACAGCCAAGCGGCTCACGTGGACGACAGGGCTCCAAGAGTTCAGCCCCGCCGTTTCCCCTGACGGGAGCCGCATCGCCTTCATCCGCTCTGGCTCCACGGGATGGTCCCTGTACATCATGAACAGGGACGGGTCGCAAAAGCGCAAGCTCGCCCCGGCAGCGCCTGACGGCGGGGTGGACTTCTCCCCAGACGGCAGCATGCTGGTGTTCGCCCAGTTGCTGCCAAACGGGAGTGCCGGCGTGTACTTCTACGACCTGACATCCGACGCGGTGAGCCGGGTGGGGTCGCTAGAATCCTCCGAGGCCGGGTGGGGTGCCTTGTCGTTCTCGCCGGACGGGACGCGGCTACTCATCAACTCGAGCTCCGACACCGGGGACCTCCTCTTCTCGACCGACCTGACCGGGGGCGACGAGCATTTCATCGACGTGGTGCCACCCGACGCCCCCGAGTCGATGCACTACTTTGGCGGCGGCTACTGGCAGCCGGTCTAGCGGCCGCTGAGGTACCAATGAGTGCGACGCGGAATGCCGTCGCGTGCTCGCGTGCGCACTCCCCGAGTCGGACGAGGTAGTGAAGCGGTTGCCGCTTCGGTTTAGCGAGCGGGTGGTAAAGCGCGTTGACTTGGTGTTGCTTACCTGCTGCATTGAAGGATGGTTCAGGAGACGAGGGGTTCGATGGACTCTACGCCAACCTCCTGCCCCAACGCGTCGAGCTCGTTCGCGACAGCTCCGAGGCCCTTCGCGATGGCAACAAGCGCCTCGACCTGCGCGGCCCTCAGTTGCTCTTCATTCCTGACTTTCTGCGAGACCTCGCCGAATCTCCTGGCAGCTGGTTCTACGTGGTCGTTCACCAAGTTCGGCATGCCTACCTCCTCTCGCTTGGAGGCCGAGACTACCACGTTGGAATTTCAACATTGTCATTATCTCGACGCGTTTTCCCACTGGCGTATCCAGGACGCCAGGCCTCTGTCGCAACCAGCATGTCCTGCGCTTCCGGCACGCCCAAGCAACGCAAGGAACCCAAAGACGGTAGGTTGCGGCAAGAGATGCACATCCCAGTTGTTTTTCATGTCGTAAATACAAGCCGTCTCTGTTGGGTTGTGACACCCCCGCGCACGAAAGACCGGAAGAGGATGCAGGCTCGGAGGCGACGGGCTTTGTCCCGAGTATCGCCTTAGTTAGGCGGCTTACTGCTGAGTAGAGGCGGTGGACTCGTTCGATGAAAGCGGCCTGAAACCAAGCGGCTTCATGTCTGTGCCTCGCGAGACGACAAGGCCGAAGCCGGTGTCGGAACTTTGAGCGGGGCCGGAACCGAAACGCGCACCGAGGTGTAGCCCTGGACAGAACGCGCACCAGGAGTAGTCCTGGACAGCTGTTGCGTTCGAGCGTTGCCGGGCGCCGGCGGAGGAAGCGGCGGGTGGTGCGAGCGGCAGAGCAGACCGAGACGTGCCGGTACTGCAACACGCTTATAGCGTTCTCCGCGCCGCTGGGGTACTGGTACCACGTGGAGACGTGGACCGTGTATTGCGACATGACCGCAATGGAGTCGCTTCGAGCTACACCCGGGCACCCCCACGTTGGACCAGACGGCGGGAAGCACGGCCCCGGCTTCGGAAGCGGCACCAGTCGCCTCTGAACCCGGGCCTTGTCAGCATTTGGAGCACTCGACATGTCTGCTCTTCACCCGTCGGTTCCAACCCCAAACAGGGTGGGGCGCTTGAGGTAGCGGTAGATGCGCTGACGGAGGACATCGACGGCGGACGGCACCACCGTGTCGCTGTGGATATCCGCTTCGGTTACCAGGGTGGCCTCGTTCACCCGGCTGCCACTGACCTACAGGAACCGAACGGACCCTCCGACGTGGAGGTGCAGGCTATCTGCCGCCTGGAGCAGACGGGGCTACCTCGGCCTCGGAGTGCGCGGTTGGCTCCCTTGGCGGTAGCTTCACAACGGGGATGTCGGCGGCCAGGTGAGGCCGGGCTGCCACGAGGGCGGTGCGCCCCCGTGTCCGGAGGGTGGGGCCAGGGTGTTGAGCCAAAGGGAAGCGACGGGCGCGCTTACGTCGTCCCACTTCACCCCAGACTCCAGGAGGAAACGAACCAGGAGGTAGGTGGCGTTCGAGGTGGTGCGGCTGGCCTTGCCTTCGGCGTCCCACCTGCGGCGGAGTGCTCGTAGCCTGTCTAAGTCGTCCATATGGCAGGGTGTCCGCTCTTCGACGTCGTGCCGATGTACTTGAGGAAGTCTGATGCGGAGATCGCTTGGGATCAGCGAACCCGAGGCGCCTCGGCTTGAGGTGACCCGGATGCGGCGCCGCCATCTGCGCGGCGTCATGGCCATCGAGCGCCAGGTCTATCCGCGCCCCTGGAGCCCGAACCTCTTCCTCTCGGAGATGTCCGAGAGCAGGAACCGCTGCTATCTCGTCGCGCGGATCGACCGAGAGGTCGTTGGGTACGCGGGGATGATCTGTTACGGCGATGAGGCGCACGTCACGAACATCGCCGTCGATCCCATGCACCAACGACACAAGATCGCAAGCCGGCTCCTGCACGACATCGTCCGCCAGGCGATCGAGATGGGCGCTCAGGCGGTATCGCTCGAGGTCCGCGTGACCAACTGGGGAGCCCAGCGGTTGTACGGGCGGTTCGGATTCCGTCCGGTCGGCGTCCGAAAGAACTATTACCAGGAGATCAACGAGGACGCGCTGATCATGTGGCTCGATGACGTTCAGAGCCTCGCGTACGACCGGAAGCTTCGCGAGCTGATGGAGCAGATCCCTCAGGGCGTTCGCCCGTGAGGGTTCTCGGCATCGAGACATCTTGCGACGAGACGGGCGTGGCCGTCGTAGAGGACGGCCGGGTCCTTTCCAACGTCCTCGGCACGCAGACGGATCTGCATGCGCGTTTCGGCGGCGTCGTGCCGGAGGTCGCCGCGAGGGCGCACGTCCAGGCCCTGAACCCGCTCCTCGACGAGGCGCTCGAGCGCGCGGGCACGCGATTCTCGGATCTCGACGGCGTCGCTGTCACGACCGGACCGGGTCTCGTCGGGGCCCTGCTCGTGGGGGTCGCCGGGGCGAAGGCCATCGCGCTCGGCTCGGGCGCGGCCTTCATCGGGGTCAATCATCTCGAGGGTCACATCTGGGCCAACTTCCTCGACCACGGGGACCCGAGACCGCCGTACGTATGCCTCGTCGTTTCGGGAGGTCACACCCTGTTGGTCCACATGCCCGTCGCGCATCGGTACGAGGTACTCGGTCAGACGGTCGACGACGCCGCGGGCGAGGCATTCGACAAGATCGCACGGCTTCTCGGCCTGGGGTTTCCGGGCGGTCCGGCCCTCGACGCCCTCGCGCGAACCGGCGACCCGCGCGCGATTCAGTTCCCGCGCGCCATGCTCGACTCCGGTGATTACGACTTCTCGCTCTCGGGCCTCAAGACGTCCGTGCTCAGGCACGTCACGCGCGAGCGCGAGGCAGGCCGGGAGATCGATGCCGCGAACCTCGCGGCCTCCTTTCAGGAGGCCATCGTCGATGTTCAGGTTTCCAAGACGATCGCCGCGGCCAGGGACCGCGGCGTGGACACGGTCCTGCTCGGCGGTGGGGTCGTCGCCAACACGCGTCTGCGCGAACGGATGCAGCAGGCCGGCGCGGAGGCAGGCATCGACGTCCGCTTCCCGCCGATGGCCCTGTGCACCGACAACGCCGCGATGATCGCGGCCGCAGGCGCGTCCCGGCTGATCGCGGGCGAGCGGTCGTCGTTCGAGGTCTCCGCCGACCCTGGGATGGAGCTCGAGTCGTGACGACGTTCCTGGTCACCGGCGGGGCCGGGTTTCTCGGCTCGCACCTGTGCGATCGGCTTCTGGCGGAGGGCCACCGCGTCGTCGCCGTCGATGACCTGTCGACGGGCCGCATCGCGAACATGACCGAGGCACGCGGGTACGGCAAGGAGTTCACGTTCTTCAACATGGACGTCCGCGGCGAAGGTCTCCTTCAGCTGTTCGAGCGTCATCGCCCGGAGATCGTGATGCACCTGGCCGCGCAGGCGGGCGTCCGGCCCTCGCTGGATGCTCCGGCCTTCGATGCCGGCGTCAACCTGATGGGGTCGCTGAACGTCCTCGACTGCGCCGTGAGGACCGGCGCCCGCAAGGTGGTGTACGCGGCGAGCGGCGGAACGATCTACGGCGAGCCGAGGAAGGTGCCGGTGAAGGAGAGCGCCGCGGGTGCCTCGAAGCCGCTGTCACCGTACGGGATCAGCAAAAAGGTCGTCGTCGACTACCTCGCGTACTACCAGCGGTATCGAGGCATCGAGTACACCGCGCTCGCGCTCGGCAATGTGTACGGGCCCCGACAGGATCCGCACGGAGAGGCGGGCGTCGTATCGATCTTCGCGTCGAAGATGCTCTCCGGCGAGGCTCCATCGATCTTCGGCGACGGGAACCAGACGCGCGACTACGTGTTCATCGACGACGTCGTGCATGCATTCGCCCTCGCGGCCGACGCCGGCGAGGGCCGGCTCCTGAACATCGGAACCGGACTCGAGACGTCCGTCAACGGTCTGTATCGCATGCTCGCCGACATCGTCCGCTTCGGCAGCGAGCCCGGCCACGCGCCGATTCCGCCAGGCGAGCTCCGCCGGTGCGCACTCGACAACGCCCTCGCCTCGGAGATCCTCGGGTGGAAGCCGTGGACGCACCTCGAGGACGGACTCCGTGAGACGGTCGCGTACTTGAGGGGGATCTAGGCGTGCCGCGGCGCTCGCGTGTGCCGCTCGGCAGAGTCATCGCGCTGACTCGCCCCGATCTCCACGAGGAGCGCGTCGGCGGACGTTTCGATGGCGGTGGCCAGGACCTCGATGTCCGCGGCCCTGATGATGACGACGTCGTCCGTGGGGGTTCCCCTGCGGACGGCGACCCGGCGGACGAACGCGTCCAGAAGGGGCCGTGCCTCGACGGGAAGTTTCTCGATCTTCGTCAGATCGATCGCGATCTCTCCCCGGCCGTCGACGGCCCGCAGGATCCTTCCCAGAACGCGTTCGGGAAAGACCTGGTAGACGGTGCACAGATCGCAGAAGCGGCGGAGGGAGATCTCGCGCTCACCGCGCTCGTAGCCGGCGACCGTGGTCGGACTGAACCGTCCTCGAGACGCGGTTCGGACATCGGCCAGACGCATTCCCCGAGCGCGACGGATCCGCCGCAGGGCGTTACCGGTCTCGACCTCGATAGGATTGCGCACAGGCCCCCCGGAGGCGCTGGGTTGACGCCAGCCCTTTCACCGACTTGCGTCGGCGACGATGCCATCGCCCGAAACTCGTAGGGAGGCTACACCCGGTTCCGGGCCATTCGGCGTAGGCCAGACTCGATTTTCGGGCGAAGGACCGTTGACAGAACGCACCCCGCGTTCCACACTGACGTAGTTCTTCTGGGGGACAACGACTACGTGATCCGGCGGGAAACGCCGATTGGACAGACACGAGGGGGCGCGCAAGGGTGGGGGGCATTCGTCATGCCGCGTCGGCGGTATCCGGCATTCACCGTGCGGCGGCCGACACGGCGTCTTCCATACTCGTTGCGCTCGGCCGCACCGACGCGGGCGTTCGCGTTGTGCTCCCGGACGCCAGCGGCCGGCTCCGCGTAGTTGCATCGTGCGGCAACACACAGGCTGACTCGCGCCGGTCCGCTCCCCGGCGTCAGGCGTTCGAAAGCGGCCAACCGATCGTCGTGTCGGCAGTACGCAGCGAACCGTCGCTCGCGATCGTGCCGCTCGTGGCGGAGGACCAGACGCTCGGCGTCGTCGAAGTCGCCGCGCCCGAGGATCGGTTAAACGACCGGCGTGACGCCGTGCTCGCGCTGGTGCGCCAATCCGCTGCCCTGATGAAGATCTCCCAGGAACGCGCCGCCTCGGACCGGACTTCCGAAGGGCTCGAGCGGTTGCTCGGTCTCGCGCGGAAGCTCGCGGTCGCGCCGACGGCGGTGGCGGCGATGCGGGCGGTTGCGCAGGCGTGTTCGGAGCATCTCGATGCGCCGATCGTGATCGTGCGGCCGGATCGCAGCGGCCGAGGATGGTATCTGGCCGGGATCGCCGGCATGGGAGCGCGGAGCCGGGCACGGCTTCGGGCGGTCCTTCACGCCTTGCCGCGGACGATCTCCGACGACGCTCAGATTCACGGCGTCGTCGAGGCGTTCGAGGGCATCACGCGGCGCCCCGCGCGGAGCCGCGCCGCCGGGAACGCGTTCGTCGTCGCAGAACCGCGCCACCTTCGGTCGCAGTTCCTGCGGGGCGCGATCTCGGAGCTCGAGGTCGCCTTGCGCCTGCTGGCCGGGCGCAACGGCACCGAGGTCGACGTCGGGATGGCGTGGACCGCGCACGAGCTCCGGCGACCCCTCGTCGGCGCGAGGGCAGCGCTGGATGTGCTCTTGACGACCCCGGCGGGAAACGGCGATCGCGACCTCCTGCGCCGGACCAAGGCGGAGCTGGACAGCCTGGCGGATATCGTCGACCCCTTGCTCGCGTGTTCGATCAACGGTCGCACGAAGAAGGCAGACGCAGACCTCGTGGCCATCGTGAACCGTGCGGTGGAGTCCTCTTGCGACGACGGCGAACGCGATCGCATCGTCATGAGGGCGCCAAAGCGTATGCCGATTCGTGCGGACGTCGCGCAGTTGCGCTCCGCCGTCGCGAACCTCATCCGAAACGCCTTGATGTACTCACCGTCGACGACGCCCGTCGAGGTCGTCGTCGACGCCGATCGAGTTCGCGCGCGCGTGACGGTTCGGGATCGCGGTCCGGGCATCCCGTCGGAGGAGCGCTCGAGGATCTTCGATCCATTCGTGCGCGGGGCGGTCGGTCGGGACGTGGCGCGCGGCAACGGTCTGGGATTGTTCGTCGTGCGCCGCGTCGCCGAGGCGCACGGCGGCTCGGTCCGGCTGGACCGCACATCGGGCGGTGCGCGGTTCTGCCTGCAGCTTCCGATCCCGAGGGAGGACCTACGGGCATCCGCGTCCTGATCGTCGACGACCACCGTCTATTCGCCGACGCCGTCAAGGCGGCGCTGGAGGCGGTCGGGATGGAGGTGACCGGCATCGCCGGCACCGCCGCAGACGGACTGCGCCTGGCCGACACGGAACCGGACGTCATCCTGATGGACGTCGCTCTCCCGGACCAGAGCGGCCTGGCCGCCGGGAAGCGCATCCTCGAGCGTTGGCCGCAGGCGAAGGTCGTAGCGGTCACGGCGCTCGTAGACCGTCTGGTCGCCGAGGAGGCGCTGCGCCTCGGATTCCGCGGCTACATGACCAAGGAAACGTCCGTGACGCGCTTCGTCAACTGCATCACGACGGTCATGGACGGCCAGATCGTCCTTCCCCACGGCCTCGGGCCCGCACGGCGCCAAGCAGGCGACGACGGCGCCGCGCTCCTCGCCGCGCAGCTCACCTCCCGCGAGCTCGAGGTGCTGGCGATGCTCGTCGAGGGCGCCAGCGGTGCGGAGATCGCCCGTCGTCTGCGCGTCAGCCCGAACACCGTGCGGACGCACGTCCAGAGCTTGCTGACGAAGCTTCAGGTGCATTCCAGGCTCGAGGCGGCGGCGTTCGCCGTCAGACACGGACTCGTGCCCGTCTCCCCGAAGCCGCCCCAGGGATCTCCGCCCTGGTTGCAGACGACGCCCGGCCCCGGTCCCTGGCCGCGGGACTAATGCGCTTGCCGTAGCCGGCCTACGACTCTTGGGGCGTGCGCGTCGCGCTCGCGCTAGTTACCGTCGCCCTGCGTCCCTGCCCCGGGGACTGTCGGAGGTGCGTGGAGCCGTGATCGAGGCCGGGAGTCGGATACGGATCCTGCTCGCGGATCAACACGCGCTGTTCCGCGAGGCGATGCGTAGCGTGCTGGATGGCCAAAACGACATGACGGTCGTCGCGGAGGCTCGAACGGCGTTGGACGCGATCGGCGAGGCGGAGCGCGTCATGCCAGACGTCGTGATCCTCGATCTCGAGCTGCCGATGTCGCACGGTGCGCAGACCGTGGCGAGCATCATGGACAGGCTGCCGGACTGCCGGATCCTCGCTCTGAGCCCGCGCGAGGACTACCGAACGCTGGTCGCCGTCCTCGACGCGGGCGCGCACGGCTTCCTGACGAGAGAGGCGCCGCTGGACGACCTCATCCATGCGACCCGGGCGGTCCGCGACGGCGAGACGTACGTCCCGCCCGGCATGCTCGGCCCCCTCCTCACGGGACTGCTCAAGCGCCGCAGGGAGCAGGACCGTGCGTACGAACGGATCGCGATGCTGACCCGTCGAGAGCGGGAGGTGCTCGCGCTTCTGGCTCAAGGAGCGGACAACGCGGCGATCGCCCGGGCGCTGGTCATCAGCCCGCAGACGGCGCGGACGCATATCCAGAACATCCTCAGCAAGCTCGCCGTGCATTCCAGGCTCGAGGCCGCTGCTTTCGTGACGCGCAACGGCGTGGCGGCCGACCTCGTGTCCGTCGGGCGATGAGCCCGAGCGGACGATCCACGGTGCCTCGACGTCCCGGGCGGCGGACGGGACAGGGGTAACATGCGCGCGCTCGTCACCGGCGCGGCGGGGTTCATCGGCAGCCACCTCGCGGAGCGGCTTTGCGAGCGAGGTCACCACGTCCGGGCCGTGGACTCGTTCTCTCCGTACTACGACGTCGCCCAGAAGCGAGCGAACGTTCGCGCCCTCGCCGAGCTCCCGGCATGCGAGCTCGTCGAGGGCGACCTGACGACGGCCGATCTCGGCACGTTCCTGCGCGACGTCGATGTGGTGTTCCACCAGGCCGGGCAACCCGGCGTCCGCGCATCCTGGCGCGACAGCTTCGTGTCGTATGTCCAGGACAACGTGGTCGCGACCCAACGCTTGCTCGAGGCGGCGAGGGACGGACGCGTCGGACGCTTCGTCTTCGCGTCGAGCTCATCGGTCTACGGAGAGGCGCCCGAGTACCCGGCCCGGGAGGAGACGCCGACGCGGCCTCACAGCCCGTACGGCGTGACGAAGCTCGCAGCCGAGCAGCTGTGCGACGTCTACGCTCGGAACTGGGGCGTCCCGGTCGTCTCCCTCCGGTACTTCACCGTGTATGGACCCCGGCAGCGGCCCGACATGGCGATCCACCGGCTCCTCGAGTCGGCGATCGGGGGAGGCACGTTCTCGATGTACGGCGACGGGACACAGAAGCGCGAGTTCACGTACGTCGAGGACGTCGTGAGAGCCAACCTGCTCGCCGCGACCGCGGACGTCCGGCCGGGAACCGTCGTCAACGTCGGCGGGGGCGAGGCCGTCGCGCTCGCCGATCTCCTGGGAATGGTCGGGGACCTCGTCGGCCGTTCGCCGTCCATCGACCGCCTGCCGACCCAGCCAGGAGACGTTGCGCGGACGGGAGCATCGATCGACCTCGCCCGGCGTCTGCTCGGGTGGCGGCCCGAGGTCTCCCTGCGAGACGGGCTGGCCGAGCAGTTGGCCTGGCACCGGGAGCGGGGCGTCCGAGCACCGATCGGCCCGGACGACGGATCCGCCCTCACCCGGTCGGCGGCGATCTGAAGCGCTGTGCCGGCGAGCCGCCGCGCAGCCTCTGCGCGAGCGCCATCAACACGACGGCCGCGGTCGCGCCGACGGTATTCGCGACCACGTCGGCGACCTCGGCATCGCGACCGAACACGCGCTGGAGTGCCTCCATCGCCGCGCCCAGAACGACGATCGCGAGCACGATCGAACCGATCCGCGTGGCTTTCGAGAGGGCGCTGTGGCCGAGCGGCACGACGGCCAGCGCGACGACCGTGAGAACGGTGTACGCGATCACGTGCGGGACCACGCCCCAGACCCCGTCGAGATCCGGAACGGGCAGCGGTCCGATGGAGAACGCGACGACGATCACGACGACGCCCGCGAGCTGTGCCGCGCGCACCAGCGCAGGCCTGCCGGACCTCCGCGGGTCGGCGCGCGGGGCGCCGCCGGGCGAGGAGCGGCTCCCCGCCGTCACGACGCGGCGGGGATCCCGCGCACGCTGGGGATCATCGAGGCGACGGTCTTGCCGAGCCCGTCGCGCAACCCCACGGTCGGCTCCCACCCCAGCAGCGAGGTGGCCAAGGTGATGTCCGGACGGCGGACCTCCGGGTCGTCGATCGGTCGGTCGACGAAGACGATCTCGGAATCCGTACGCGAGATCGTACGGATCAGCCGAGCGAGCTCCAGGACCGTCGTCTCGTCGCGACTGCCGAGGTTGACCGGCCCCACGACGTCGCTGCTCAACAGACGCCAAAGCCCGTCGACGAGGTCAGTCACGTAGCAAAGCGAGCGAGTCTGCGACCCGTCGCCGTGCACGGTGATCGGCTCGCCGCGCAGCGACTGGACGATGAACGTGGGGACCGCGCGCCCATCGTCGTGGCGCATCCGGGGGCCGTACGTGTTGAAGATCCGGGCGATCCGCACGGGCACGCCGTGGGTCCGGTGATACGCCATCGTCACCGCCTCGGCGTACCGCTTGGCCTCGTCATAGACGGACCGGGGCCCGATCGGGTTGACGTTCCCCCAGTAGCTCTCGGGCTGGGGATGGACCAGCGGGTCGCCGTACACCTCGGACGTCGACGCGAGCAGCACGCCGGCGCCGCTCGTGCGCGCGAGCTCGAGGCAGTTCAGCGTGCCGAGCGCGCCGACCTTGAGCGTCGCGATGGGGTGATCCAGGTAATCCGTGGGCGATGCCGGCGAGGCGAGATGCAGGATCCAGTCGATCGGACCCTCGACCCGTAGCTCCGCCGTGACGTCGACCTCTCTGACGCTGAACGCCTCGTTCGCGCTCGCGGGCAACAGGTTGTCCGCGCTGCCGGTGAGGAACGAGTCGAGACAGACGACCTCCCAGCCCTCGTTCAGGAGGCGGTCGCAGACGTGGGAGCCGACGAAGCCCGCCCCGCCGGTGACGACGGCGCGCCGGCCCGTCACCGCGCCGTCGGCTCGATGGCGGCCGACACGCCGGCGACGTCGCTCTCGTCGAGCACAGGGGTCGGTCCCTGCACGACCGGAGGGCGGCCGGTGGGGTAGTACCAGAACCCGGCGGCCGCGAGCTCCTGCGCGTCGAGGATATTTCTCGCGTCGACGACCACCGGGTACGCCATCACGTGCCTGAGCGCGTCGAGATCCATCGCGCGGAACTCGGCCCACTCCGTCGCAACGACGAGGCAGTGTGCCCCCGAGGCGGCGTCGTACGGATCCTCGGCCAGCCGAAGCTCCGGGAGCTCGTTCTTGGCTGCGGGGCCCGCCTTCGGGTCGTACCCGACGACCTCGGCTCCGGCGGCCAACAGGCGCCGTGCGAGGTTGAGCGCCGGGCTGAACCGCACGTCATCCGTCCCCGGCTTGAACGACAGCCCAAGGATGGCGAGGCGCTTGCCCTCCAGGTTCCACAGCGCCTCGGTGACCTTGTCCGCCGCAGACTCGACCGCTCGCTCGTTGATCCGCTCGACCTCCTTCAGCAGCCCCAGTGGTTCCCCCAGCCGGGCCGCGAGCCGCTCGAGAGCGGCGACGTCCTTCGGGAAGCAGTACCCGCCGTACCCCAGACCGGCATCCAGAAACGAGCGTCCGATCCTGGGATCGGAGCCCATGACGTCGGCGATCGCCGTCACGTCGGCGCCCGCCCGCTCGCAGATCCGCGCGAGCGCGTTCGCGAACGAGATCTTGAGGGCGAGGAACGCGTTGCTCGCGTGCTTGGCAAGCTCTGCGGTACGGATGTCGGTCACGATCAGCGGCGTTCCCGCGCGGACCAACGGGTCGTACAGCCGTTGGAGTGCCACCAGCGCCTCGTCCGACTCCACGCCGATCACGATCCGGTCGGGCTCGAGCGCGTCGTGAAGGGCCGTGCCTTCGCGCAGGAACTCCGGGTTCGACGCGACGTGGAAGCGACGACCGGCGCCCTCGCGCAGCAGCGTCCGCTCCAAGCGATCGGCGGTGCCGGCCGGGACCGTCGACTTCTCCACGACGACCGTGCCCGACGCCGAGTGCCGCCCGATCGCCGCGCCGGACTCCTCGATCGCGAGAAGGTTCGCCTCGCCGTCGGCACGGGCCGGCGTGCCGACGCAGATAAAGACCACTTCCGCCAGGGCGAGCGCCTCGGCGGGGTCATCCGTAAAAGAAAGACGTCCCGCCCCCATCTCGTCCCGGAGCGCCTCCTCGAGGCCGGGCTCATAGAACGGCGGGACGGCGCGACGCAGGAGCGAGATCTTCTCCGCGTCGACGTCTGTGCCGACGACGCGATGACCCATGCGCGCGGATGCCACCGAGGTGATCAGGCCGACATGTCCGGTTCCGATGATGGCGACGTTCACGCTGACTCCCTCTGGAGAATTTGTCCCAGACGCTAGGGGGATGATAGTGGGCTGCCGACCGCCGGCCGCGGTAGATCGCGTACGCCCGATGCGGTAGCCGCGTCCGCCTGGCGACGCCGGCGCGGCTTCGTACTTCGTCCGCCGTACCGAACGTACTTCAACGGCACGTTCACCGGCGTTGCGCCATCGTGCACGCTCGACCCCGACGGCGAGATCCCCGGACGGGGCCTCATCGTTCGCCGTCGTTCGATCGGGGCGCTCGTCGATCCGGTAGGGGGTGTTGTGAACGAGGTCGGCATCTCGGTTCCATTGGCGGAGCCGTGGCTTTCGGGTACGCGCGGCTACTACCTGTTCAAGAGGATCGTCGACATCGTTCTATCGTCGCTGATGTTGCTCGTGTTGTCGCCGGTCATGTTGCTCATCGCGTTCTCGATCCGGCTCGACAGCCCGGGACCGGCGGTCTTCACGCAGCAACGCCTGGGTGGACGCCGGCGAACCGTCGACGGGGTTCGTATGTGGGTGATCGAGCCCTTCACGCTCTACAAGTTCCGGACGATGGTGGCCGACGCGGACCATTCGCTTCACCGCGTGTACATGACGGCGTATCTCACGGCGGACGAGGCGACGCTGTCTACGCTCCGACCCGGTCGTTCCGACGGCGATTCGTACCGACCGTCGAACGACCCGCGGGTGACCCGTCTGGGCGCCTTCCTGCGAAGCATCAGCGTGGACGAGCTTCCGCAGCTGTGGAACGTACTCAAGGGCGACATGAGTCTCGTCGGACCGCGGCCGCCCGTGCCATATGAGGTCGACGCGTATCAGGAGCGCCATCTCGTCCGGTTGGCGAGCTGGCCGGGCCTGACCGGCTGGGCGCAGGTCCGCGGTCGGTGCACGATCGGCTTCGAGGAGATGGTGCGCCTCGACGTCGAGTACATCCGGCGCCGGTCGATCGCGTTCGACCTGAAGGTCCTTTTCCTGACGATTCCCCTCGTCTTGTCGCGCAAGGGGGCGGGCTAGGTGGGGCGGCTGAAGGTCGGCATCATCGGGTGCGGGTACTGGGGTCCGAACCTCGTCAGGACGTTCATGGAGATCCCCGACGCAAGCGTGCGCGCGATCGCCGATCACGACTGGAGGCGACTGGAGGAGATGCGCCTTCGCCACCCCCAGGTGAAGCACTTCGAGCTGGACCACCAGCGGCTTTGTCAGGACGGGTTGGACATCGCCGTCGTGAGCACCCCGCCGGAGACCCACTTCGACGTGGTCAGCGACTGTCTCAACGCGGGTCTCGACGTCCTGGTCGAGAAGCCGCTCGCTATGACCTCGTACGAGGGCGCGCGTCTCATCGACCTCGCAGAATCGAACGGCAGGATCCTGATGGTCGGTCACATCGCCGCCTACAACCCGGTCGTCGTCGCCTTGAAGGAGATGGTCGACAGCGGCGAGCTCGGCGAGATCCGATACGTTGACACGATCCGGGCGGGCCTCGGGGTGTTCCGTTCGAACACGAACGTCGTGTGGGACCTCGCACCCCACGACATCTCGATCCTGCTACACGTCCTGGGCTCGTCGCCCTGGAGCGTGAGTGCCGTCGGCAAGTCGTGCGTCCAGGACTCGGTCGAGGACGTCGCCTACCTCTCGATGAAGTTCGACGGGGACGTCCTTGCGCACGCGCGGATGAGCTGGGTAGACCCGTACAAGACGCGGAAGATCACGATCGTCGGCAGCCGCAAGATGGTCGTGTACGACGATCTCGAACCGCTCGAGAAGCTGAAGGTCTACGACAAGAGCGTCAACGCCGTCCGGAAGACCGACACCTTCGGCGAGTACCAATTCGCCTATCACTACGGCAGCGTCGTCAGTCCTTACGTGCGATTCGAGGAGCCTCTGCGAATGGAGTGCCTCCACCTGATCGACTGCATTCGGGAGCGGAAACCGCCGCTGACCGACGGTCGAAACGGCCTCGACGTCGTGCGGGTCATCGAGGCGGCCCAGCGGTCGCTGGCGGCGGGCGGCATCGAGATCTCGGTCGACGCGGGCGCGGGTTCGGAGCTGTCGGACCTCCCGGCCCGCGACGCGGATGAAGAGCAATCGGACGACATGGTCGTGGATCTGTCGCCCGGAGCGGTCGGCAAGGGAATGGAGGCGGTACAGGCATGACGGAGCTCGGACGGTACCTCCAGATCGCGAGGCGCGGGTGGTGGATCGTCCTGCCGTGCTTCGTGCTCACGACGGCGCTGACGGTGATGCTGGTCGCGCAAGCGCCGCCGACCTATGAGTCCAAGGCGACGTTCGTCGTCCGGCCCAGGCAACTCGGGGCAGACAACGTCGCGAACGCGTTCGCCGCGCTGGTAAACAACGACGAGATCACGGCGACGTACGCGGAGATCGCGCGCAGCGACGCGATCAAGTCGAGGGTCGAAACATGGCTTCACCGATCGATGGCATCCGCGGGCGTGACGTTCGATGCGGACATCGTCCCCGGCACGCAGGTCATTACGATCGTGGTGCACGGCCCCGACCCGAAGACGGTGCAGAGGTTCGCGAACGAGGTCGCGCTGCAGACCCAAAGCTACATCGAGGATCTCCAGGACACGTATCAGCTGGTCGCGCTCCAGACACCCCAGGTGCCTACCACCCCGGTCGGTCCGAACAAGGTCTTGACGATCGGCATCGGAGCCGTCTTCGGCCTCTTCCTGGGCTTCGCGTTCGCCTCTGTGTGGGACTACGCGCGCCGCTCCTCGTCCGCCCGAGCGCGTCCGTACGCACCGTCGCCGGCGGTCGGCGCGGACATCGGCGCCGACTCCATCGCTGACCGTCGGTCGTTCGCGCTCCGTGCCCGTCAGGAGCTCGGGCGGGCCAGGTTGGCGGGGTTGCCGATCAGTTTCGGTCTCCTGCGAACTTCCGCCGGAGAGGTCTCGAACGGGCACGACGCCGAGCACGGCAACGGACGCGTCGAGCGTTTGCTGCCGGAGTTGATCGACGCCCTCCGACCCACGGTCCGGGGGCAGGACGTGGTGGATCCCGTGGATTCCACGACGATCGGCGTGATCCTGCCCGGAATCCGGCTCGACCGAGCGGAGCGCCTGCTGTCCGACTGGCGCGGGATCGTCGTTACGACGCCCTATAGCGGCGCCGACGGACGGCTGTCCGTGTGGACGGGCGCGTGCGAGTACCGCGGCGACGGGTTCGTTGGCGATCGCGAGACGCGTCGCCAGATCGCCGCGCTTCTGCAGCGCCTACCGTCGGAGGTGGCGTCACCCAGCGGCTCGGCGTCGGTCGCCGAACCCGAGGCATCGTCGGAGACGGGCCGGGCCACCGCGTCGGCCGAGACTCTCGGCGAGAGGTCGGTCGGCAACGAGTCATCGGGTGGAACCGGACGCAAGGGTCGGAAGGGGCTGTCGGTTGGCCGTCGCGGAACGCGATGACGCCACGCCCTCGCTGACCGAGGCGGAGCTGCGGGGGGAGGTCCGCACCGCCGCGAAGGGCACCGGCCTCCTGGCCGCCGGGACGTTCTTCGAGTTTGCCACTCGCTTCGTGATCGCCCTGGTGCTCGCGCGATCCCTGGGCGCGAGCGGGTACGGGCTCTACGTCCTGTCGATCAGCGCGGCGACGATGTTCGCCGGGGTCGCGCTTCTCGGGCTCGACGACGCGATGGTGCGCTACGTCGCGATCCTCGCCGGCCGGCGGGACCGGCCGGGACTATTCGGTGCGCTGCAGATCGGTCTGGTCGTGACGACCATCACCGGAACGATCCTGGGCGTCATCCTGTTCGTCGCCGCGGAGCCACTCGCGACGGAGCTGTTCCACGAGCCGCGTCTCGTTCCGATGTTCCACCTGTTCGCGGTCGTCATCCCCTTTCTGACGCTCAGCAACGTGCTGCTCGGCGTGGCCCGCGGCTTCCGCCGGATGGACTATGCCGCGCTCGCCGAGAATGTGGTGCAGTCGCTCGTCAGGCTGGCCCTCGTCGTCATCTTCGCCGTCATCGGAAGCCTCAACGAGATCACCGCCGGCATCGCGTTCGGCGTCGGCGACGTCGCGTCCAGCGTGACGCTCATTCTCCTCCTCGGGAAGCTGGTGCCGTTCACCGCGCCGTTTCGCTCGAATGTGCGGCGGGATACGTCGGAGATCTTCGGATTCTCGATCCCCCTTTGGCTTTCCGGGCTCCTGCGGCAGTTCCGCCGCAACGTGCAGAACCTGATGCTCGGAACGATGGCCTCCGCCTCCAGCGTGGGTGTCTTCTCCGTCGTCGGCAAGGTGAACCTGGTCGCCAACGTTTCGAACCTGTCGATCTTCTACGCCGTCAAGCCGGCCCTCGCCCGGTTGCACGATCGTCGCGACCACAACGCGCTCACGCACCTCTACACGACGACCACGAGGTGGACGTTCGGCCTCAACCTGCCGTTCTTCCTCGTGACCGTGCTGTATCCGGCGGCGCTGCTTTCGTTGTTCGGGAGCGGGTTCGAATCGGGCGCGGCCGCGCTGATCGTGATCGCGTTCGGCCAGATGCTCGACGCCGCCACGGGCCTTTGTCAGCCCATGCTCGACATGACCGGGCACACCAGGGTGAAGCTGCTGAACACCATCCTGTGGACCATCCTTTTGGTCGGCGGCGGCGCGCTCCTCATCCCCGCGTGGGGGGTCCTCGGCGCCGCCGCGGCCGCGTCGTTCTCGATCGGCGTCGTCAACGGCGTCTGCGTCCTGGAGGTGTGGATCCTCGAACGGCTCCTCCCGTTCGATCGCACCTTCCTCAAGCCGGCCGTCGCGGCGGTCATCGCCATGGGCCTGGGGCTGGCGCTCAGGCTCGCATTCCCGCCCGGCGCTCGCCTGTTGCCGGCGGCGCTGCAGGGGTGCCTCGTCGTCGGGTGCTACGTAGGGGTGAACCTCTTCCTCGGTCTGACGGCCGATGATCGGATGGTCATCGACAGCACGCGTCGCAAGATCGCATCGCTTGCCGGCGGCCTCCGATGGCCGTGGAGGGGCGGTGTGGCGTGAGCGGAAGCAACGTCGCCCGAACCCTTACCGGCCCGACCGCCGCCGAGCCGGCGACGAGATCCGGCCCCATCTACATCGTCGGCCTCGATCGGTCGGGGAAGACGACCATGGCGGCGTTCCTGACGTCCCACCCGGCCATCGCCATCCCGGAGGTCGGGTCGAACCTCGAGACCTATTTCCTCGACCGGTATGGAGACCTCTCCGAGGACAGCAACCTCGATCGGTGCCTGGCCTCGATGCTGCGCTATACGCATGTGCAGTACCTGGAGCCGGACGCCGACGAGATCCGCCGAAGGTTCGTCGAGGGCGAGCGGACGTATGCGCGGCTGTTCACTCTGTTCTTGAGCGGTTACGCGGAGCGGCGGGACAAGCGTCGGTGGGGCGCGCAGTCGGGTCTGGTCGAGGCGTACGCCGAGCACCTGTTCGCGTCCTACGAAGGCCTCCGGGTGATCCACATGGTCCGGGATCCTCGAGATCGCTACGTGGCATCGCGCGAGGCGTTTCCAAATGGTCGGGGTGGCGTCGGGGGAGCGACCGCCAGGTGGAACCACTCGATGCGGCTGGCAGAACGAAACGAGCGCCGACACGCCGGCGCCTACACGGTGGTCCGATTCGAGGACCTCGTGACCCGGACGGAGCAGACCCTCCGCGACGTCTGCTCGTTCGTGGGCGAGGCGTACCACCCCGACATGATGAGGATGACCGGCACGCCCGAACGGCGCCGACGCCTGGAGGCGCGGGCTGGAGTAGGCGCGGGCGAGCCGCCGCTGTCGAGCCGGTTCATCGGCTCGTTCCGCGAGGCGATGTCGGCGCAGGACATTGCTTTCATGCAGCTGCACGGGCGCCGCCACATGCGCCGTCGCGGATACTCGCTCGAACGCATCGGACTGTCGGCAGCGCAGTGGCTACGCCTGCTGGCGACCACATGGCCGGCGGAGCTTGCCCGGATGCTCGCGTGGCACGGTCGAGAGGCGATGCACCTGAGGTTCCCGTCCCGGTTCGGGCACTCACCCAGCCCGCGCACGCTCGTCGACGCCGAGGCACGCGTCGGAGGGACGTCATGACCTCGGACGATCCCATCTTCATCGGCGGTGTGGCCCACTCCGGGAAGACCCAGCTTCGAATCGTGATGGGCGCGCACCCCGACGTCTCGCTGACCCGCCGCACGTACGCGTGGGACCGCTTCTACGGTCGGTTCGGCGACCTCGCCGATCCTCGCAACCTCGAGCGATGCCTCGCGGCGATGCTCGCCGACCCGCGCATCGCCGTACTCGAGCCGGACGGCGAACGGATCGGGCGGGCATTGGCGGACGGCTCACCGTCGTACGCGCGCCTGTTCGGAGTGGTCCACGCGCAGTATGCGGAGCGCCACGGCAAACGCAGGTGGGGCGAACAGGTCAAGTTCGTCGAGCGCTTCGCCGACCCGATCTTCTCGGCGTTCCCGTCGGCCCGGATGATCCACATGGTCAGGGACCCTCGGACGCCGGTCGCCAGGCGGCCGGGCCGGCGGCGACCGGGCGCGGTCGGGTGGGAGGTGGCCGCCTGGCTGCGGTCCGCAGATCTGGCGGACCGGAACGTCCGCCGCTATCCCGGACGGTACGTCGTCGTCCGTTACGAAAGTTTCGCCGCCGACCCCGGGCGCACCATCGACCTGGTAGCGCGGTTCGTCGGGGAGGATGTCGTCCCGCCGATGCAGGAGGCGCTCTCGACAGTTTCCTTCGACGACGCGGGCGAAGGCGGTGCGAAGCGGCGACGGTGGTCGGCTCGGACGACCGAGGCCGCCTTCGTCGAACGCTACGCCGGGCGGGCAATGACGTCGCTCGGGTACGTCGACCCTCGAACCACGCTCGCGCCGGGGGAGCTCCTGGCGTTCCACGCATTTGGCCGTCCACTGAACCGGCTGTCGATGGCCGCCTGGCGGGCGCTGCGCGGCGATCACCTGAGTGTGGTGGAGGCATAGACATGGAACGAGGACCGGTCTTCGTCGCAGGCCTCGAGCGGAGCGGGACGAGCCTCATCTTCGCGCTGCTCGCATCGCATCCGAACATCGCGATGACTCGAAGGACGAACCTATGGACGCACTTCTACGGGCAGTACGGCGATCTTGCCGACCGCGAGAACCTCGATCGTTGTCTCGACACGATGATGCGGTACACGCGGCTGGCACGACTCGAGCCGGACCGTGACGCGCTCGAGCGGGCCTTCCTCGCCGGCGACCGCAGCTACGCCACGCTCTTCCGGCTCCTCGAGGAGCAGTACGCGGGCAAGCTCGGGAAGCCGAGATGGGGTGACAAGTCGCTGAACACCGAGCGCTACGCCGAAGACATCTTCGCGGCGTACCCGGGCGCCCGGATCCTGCACATGGTCCGTGACCCCCGCGATCGTTTCGCATCCTCCTTCAAGCGATGGAAGCGCCGGCGAGGCGGCGTCGGGGCGGGCACCGCGGAGTGGCTGTCGTCGGCGCGGCTCGCCGTGCGGAACGAGCGCCGCTACCCGCAGCAGGCCCGCGTCGTCCGGTACGAGACCCTCGTGTTGGCGCCCGAGCCCACGCTGCGAGCCATCTGCGCCTTCATCGACGAGCCCTACGCCCCCGAGATGCTGTCGATGGAAGGGGCGGCGCGGTTCCGGGAGGAGGGGAGCAACAGCTCCTACGGACCACGAGACCCGGGCGTAATTTCGCCGGAGTCGATCGGGCGCTTCAGGCAGGTGCTGTCGCATCGCCAGGTCGCCTTCATCGAACGGTTCGCCCGGCGCGAGATGGCCATCTTCGGGTACGAGGCCGAGGTGCCGACGCTCGCCTCGCGCCAGCGCCTGGCGTTCGTGCTGCGCGACGTCCCACTCGAGGTCGGTCACCTGCTCGCGTGGCGGACGCGCGAGGCGATGCGCGACAGGATGGGTCGTCCCGTTCCCGCGTACAGACTTCAGCCCGCTGGGCAGGCGACGTGATCGCGACGGAGCCATCCGGCGCGGTCAGGGGCCGGGAGCTGGGGAGACCCGGCGCCGCGATCCCTGCCGTGATCGCCCTCGGTGCCGTCCTCGGCACGGTGGTCGTCGCCGCCCTCGTCGCCCGCGGGCTCTGGTACGTCGCCCTGGCCGGCGCCCTCCTGCTGCCGGGGTTCGTGCTGCTGCACCGATACCCGCTCGTCGCCGTGATCGCCTGGCTGCTGATCGTGCCGTTCGTCGTCGAGACCAGTAACGAGACGCTCCGGAAGGTCTATTGGGTTTTCCACCGGGGGCTGCCGGTCGCGACCCTCCTCGTGATCGCGATCGCTCCCGCGCTCGGGGTCGGCCTCCGCAGGGCCGGCCGCCTGGGATGGCCCGAGTTCTTCATGGTCGCCTACGTCATCGCGACGGTGATCTTGATCGCCTACACGTCGCTCGACCCGGCGGCGACGACGATCCTTTTCTACGACCGGGTCGTCGCGCCGATCTGCCTGTACCTGATCATCCGCCTGGTCGCCCCGGACGAACGCGACCTGCGGCGGTTCGCTCCGGTGCTACTCGCGGTCCTCCTCGCGCAGGTCGCGATCGGACTGATCTCGTGGGCCGCGCCTGCCGCGCTCCCGGCCGATTGGCAGCACAACGTGGGCCAGCGGACCGGCGGCTCCCTGAAGGAGCCCGATGTCTTCGGGATGGCCGTCCTGTTCTGCGGGCTGGTGCTGTTTCACATCGCCGCCGCGTCGTCGAACCCCGTCCGGCAGCGCGTCCTTGCGCCGGCCGTCATCGCGGTGACGGCCCTCGCGACGTTCTTGACGTTCTCGCGCTCGGTCTGGCTTGCCGGATGCGTCGCGATCGTCGGGACGCTGCTCGTCCATCGCGTGGTGGTCGCCAAGATCGCGCTGACGCTCGTCGCGCTCGTCGTCGTCGTGTCGGCCTCTGGAGCGCTGGAGGGTCAGCTGGCGTTCGCGCGCTTGCGATTGGACTCGCAGGCGTCGCAGGAATCGGCCCTCAGCCGCCTGCCGGTCATCCTCGCGGGAACGCGGATGTGGGAGGACAAGCCGCTCTTCGGTTGGGGGTACGAGAACTTCGACCGGTACTCTCCCCGGTTCCAGGGGTGGGTCCGCGGCGTGTTCCTGCCCGACAAGGAGCACGCCTCGCACAACTTCTACATCACCACGCTCGCCGAGCAAGGAACCGTCGGGTTCGCCCTGCTGCTCGCTCCCGCCGTCATCTGGCTCGTCAGGACGATCCGTCGACGTCGGCGCCTGCCTCGGGTCGGGTTGATGGACCGACGCCTCGTCATCATCCTCTGGCTGGTCGCGGCCAGCCACGTGATCGTCAACAACTTCATGCGGATGCAGGTCCCGTTCGGGCTCGGCATCTGGTGGATCACGCTGGCGCTCATCGCGACGCTCGTGGACGCGGCGGCGCCGACGCGGGTTGGGGCCTCGGAGCGCGTGGAGCGAGGGAACGCTCGTGCGTGAACGGTCATTGAAGCGGCACTGCATGGTGGTGCACGCGTACTACCCGCATGGGGAAACGCGCGTCCAACGCGAGGCCGAAGCCCTGGTGAAAGCCGGGTGGGAGGTCGACGTCATCTGCCTCCGGCAGCCGCGCGAGCCGTCGCGTGTGCGGTATCGCTCGGTGGAGGTCCATCGTATGCCGGTCCGGCGCTGGCGAGGTGGGGTCGCCCGGCAGCTCGCGAACTACGTCCATTTCCTCGTGCTGGCGACGCTGCGGCTGAACCGGCTGGATCGGCGGCGCCGCTACGCCACGGTCCAGGTGCACAACGTGCCGGATTTCCTCGTCTTCTCCGCCCTCACGGCGAAGCTCCGCGGAAGCCGCGTCCTGCTGGACCTCCACGACCTGATGCCGGAGTTCTTCGCCGCCCGCTCGCCGGGTCGGGTCTCGTCGCTCCTGTCGGGACTGATCCTTGCGCAAGAACGGGCCGCGTGCCGGTTCGCCGACCACGTCATTACCGTGAGCGAGCACTGGCGCGAGGCGCTCGCCGAGCGGGGCGTCGATCGGGACCGCTGCAGCGTCGTGATGAACGTGGCGGACCCCGCCATCTTCGCCCACGTCGACCCCGAGGATCGTCCGGCGCCGTCGCCGGGCGGACTCAAGCTGATCTATCACGGCACGATCCCGGAGCGGTACGGGCTCGACCTTGCGATCCGTGCCGTGCACCTCGTCCGCCAACAGTTCCCCGACACCCACCTCACGATCGTCGGCAGCGGCGAGCATCTCCCCGAGCTCGTGCGCCTCGTCGGGGAGCTCGAGCTCGACGGATCCGTCTCGTTTCTTCGCGGCAGGATCGCGGAGAAGCTACCCGAGCTCATCTCCGCCGCCGATCTGGGAATCGTCCCCTACCGCGACGATCCCTTCACCGACGGGCTGCTGCCGACGAAGCTGATGGAGTACGCGGCCGTCGGATTGCCGGCGATCGCCGCCCGGACGTCGGCGATCGAGTCCTACTTCGAGAACACGATGGTCGAGTTCTTCACGCCTGGCAGCGTCGACGATCTCGTTCGGTGCCTCCTTCAGCTGTCGAGGTCACCCGAGCGGCTGATGGAGCTGGCCGGCGGGAGCCGGAGGTTCAACGACCGTTACAGCTGGGCGTCGATCGCGCCCGAGTACGTCTCGCTCGTCGATCGGCTGGGCGCACCCGGACCGTCGTTTCGATCCCACGCACTGGAGGTCACGTGAGCACGTCGACGAGGATTCTGCTGGCGAGTCCGATCTTTCCCGACGCCGTCGAACGGCTCCGGGAACGACACGACGTCGCCTGCGCGTTCGACGCTTCCGAGGAAGCGCTGTCCGAACTCATCGCGGACAGGGACGTCCTCGTCTTCCGCTCCGGCGTGAATATCTCGGCCGACCTCATGCGTCGCGCCGCCACCCTACGGCTGCTCATCCGGGCGGGCTCCGGGCTGGACAACATCGATACCGAATACGTGCGCGATCGTGGGCTCGAGCTGGTCCGCATCCCGCAGCCCGGCGCGCAGGCCGTCGCCGAGCTCGCGTTCGCGTTCATGCTCATGCTCAGCCGCGACATCCTCGGCGCGGACCGCTCGATGCGACAGGGCCGGTGGGCCAAGCACGGGTCCGAGGGTCGTCTCCTGAAGGGTCGCACCCTCGGCGTCGTCGGTCTGGGAAGCATCGGCGGCCACGTCGCCGACATGGGACTCGCGTGGGGCATGACGGTGTGCGGCTGCGTCGAGCGCCCGACGCCTGCGCGCGTCAGCGCGTTCGCGCGGCGTGGGATCGAACTCGCCGGCCTGGACCAGGTCGTGCGCACCGCCGATCTTCTGTCGGTGCACGTGCCGTTGACGCCGACGACACG
Organism: Actinomycetota bacterium; assembly: GCA_046724395.1. Taxonomy (GTDB): domain Bacteria; phylum Actinomycetota; class UBA4738; order UBA4738; family HRBIN12; genus DATAEU01. Next base: position 10,804 of record JBKOWM010000081.1, on the reverse strand, counting down.
GGGACTCATCGACGCCGATGTCCTCGGTGCGATGAAGCCGGGCTCGTTCCTCGTCAATCTTGCGCGCGGGGGGATCGTCGACGAGCTTGCGCTGCGGGATGCGCTCGCCGACGGCTCGAGGGTGAAAGGCGCGGCGCTCGACGTGCACGTGCACGAGGGCGACGGCGTCCGGTCGCCGCTTGCGCCGCTTTCGAACGTGGTTCTCACGCCGCACATCGGCGCGATGGCCGTGGATGCACAGCAGGAGATCGGCCGCCGCGTGAACGAGATCGTGGACCGATTCGCCGACGCTCAAAAGGTCGTGCACGCCGGTTCGAATGGAGGTCCGCGATGATCTCGGACGGACAGACGCGCAGGAAGACGACGCGTTTCAGGGAGCTCCTCGCATCGCCGGGGCTCGAGTTCCTGATGGAAGCGCATAACGGTCTGAGCGCGAGGATCGTCGAAGAGGCCGGATTCAACGGTGTGTGGGCGAGTGGGTTGTGCATCTCCGCCGCGATGGGTGTCCGGGACAACAACGAGGCCAGCTGGACACAGGTTCTGGACGTGCTCGAATTCATGAGCGACGCCACGTCGATCCCGATCCTCCTCGACGCGGACACGGGCTACGGGAACTTCAACAACGTCCGCCGCCTCGTTCGCAAGCTCGAGCAGCGCAACATCGCCGCGATGTGCATCGAGGACAAGCTCTTCCCCAAGACGAACTCCTTCATCGAGGGGGAGCGCCAGCCGCTCGCGGACCCGGCCGAGTTCTGCGGCAAGATCCGAGCGGCGAAAGACACCCAGGACGATCGCGACTTCTGTGTGGTCGCGCGGGTCGAGGCGCTGATCACCGGGCACGGGCAGGCCGAGGCGATGCGACGCGCGGAGGCGTACAGCGAGGCGGGGGCGGACGCCGTCCTGATCCACAGCAAGCGCTCCACGGCCGAGGAGATCCTCGCCTTCATGGAGGCCTGGGACGGAGCGTGCCCCGTCATCATCGTCCCGACGACGTACTACACGACGCCCGTCGATGTCTTTGCGGACGCGGGCGTCAGCATCGTCATCTGGGCCAACCACCTGCTCCGTTCGAGCGTCGCGGCTATGCAGCGCGTCGCCGCGACCCTCTACAAAGAACGAGCGATCGAGGCGATCGAGCAGGATGTCGTGAGCGTCCAGGAGGTGTTCCGCCTCCAGCGGGCGGACGAGTTGGAGCGGGCCGAGCTGAGGTACCTGCCGGGTGCGGGCGACAGCCGTCACTGAGCCGGCCGTCCACCGGCGCCGGAGTCCGATGCCGTTGCGCCTGCGCGCCATCGAGGCCGGCATGGCGCTGCGGGCCGTCATGTTCGCCGGGCGGCGCTACGTCTGTCCGTGTTGCGGGTGGCACGTGCGGGGCTTCACCTGGGGCGGTGCGTCGTTCCGCACCCGGCCGCTCGGTTACTGCCCCCGATGCAACGCGAAAGCCAGGCATCGCAGGATCTGGCTGTTCCTCGAGCGCAGGACGAACTTGTTCGCGGATCGGATCCGACTGCTCGAGATCTCCCCCAAGTACAGCTTCGCCCGCCGCTTCGTTCGCATGGCGAATCTCGAGTTCGTCGGCGCCGACCTCGACGGGCGACCGCACGTCGCCGTGAGGACGGATCTGACGGCCCTGGCGATGGACTCGGAGACGTTCGATGCCGTGATCTGCGTTCACGTTCTCGAGGAGATCGTGGACGACCGGCGCGGCATGCGCGAGATCCATCGCGTCCTGCGACCCGGGGGGTGGGCGCTGATCTCGGTTCCGACGCGCCTGGACCGGCCGACGTACGAGGACCCGTCGATCACCTCGCCGATCGACCGGCAGCGGGAATTCGGCGAGAAGGCGCATGTGCGTGTGTACGGAGGCGACATCGTCGATCGGCTGCGGGAGGCGGGCTTTGCCGTGGACGTCGACCTCGCCCGTGACGTGCCGCCGGAAGATCGCGAGCGCTTCGGGCTGCGGGACGACGAGAACATCTTCTGGTGCACCAAACCGTGAGCGAGATGACGATCGCCGTGGGGAGGACGCGGGGAGTCCGTGGGTTCAGTGTGGCGCTCGTGGGCGGCGACGGCGTGGGCAAGACCACGATCGCCAAGCGCATGGTGGCGGACGGCGGGGCGCGGTACCGATACCTTTATATGGGGCAGAGCGTGCTCTCGAGCAACCTGGCCCTGCCGACCTCCCGGCTCGCCCGCGCATTGAAGCGGCGGATGTCCTCCGGTTCGCGGGAAACGTCCCCGGTGAGCGGCCGAGGCGACGCGACCGTCGATCCGCATCGGCTTCCGGCGCGCCGAGGTCGGATACGGATCGCCGCCAGCTTCCTCAACCGTCTCGCCGAGGCGCGCTGGCGGCAGTTGGTCGTTTTCCTATATCGGCGCCGGGGCCACGTCGTCCTGCTCGACAGGCACTTCCTGTTCGAATCGCTCTCGGAGGGGCCGGCTCGCCGGCGATCGGGATGGCTGGAGCGGTACGAGTATCGGTTGCTGGACCGATCGTACCCACGGCCCGACGTGGTCGTGTTCCTCGACGCGCCCATCGACGTTCTGCGCCGGCGGAAGGGCGAAGTGCGACCGAGTGAGCTCGAGCGCCTCCGGGGCGCGATCCTCGAGCTCGGCGGTCGCATGCCGGCATTTCATCGAGTCGATGCCGATCGACCCCTCGAGGACGTCCTCGCCGACGTGAACGAGATCGTGACGGCGTTTGCTGGCGCCGGACCGAAGGCCGAGAGGGCCGGGTAGCGCGATGGCGACGGGCGTGACCGAGCGAGCGGGGCGCGGGGCGCCCCGCGCGCGTACGGCCGATCGGCCCCGCGCCGTGGTGCTCGGCCTGGACCACGTTAACGGCATCCAGGTCGCGCGAATCCTGTCGGAGCGCGGCGTGCCGGTGATCGGCGTCGTGCGGGACCCGTCGCATCCCTGTTCGCGGACACGCATCTGCGAGCGCCTGCTCGTGACGGATACGACGGGCGAACCGATGATCGAGGCACTCGAGGACCTCGCCCCCTCGCTGCCCGCGAAGGCCGTCTTGTTCCCGTCCACCGACCAGCAAGTCCTCCTGATCTCTCGGCACCGCGAGCGGCTCGAGCGCGCGTACCACGTCCTCCTGCCCGGCGTCGACGTCGTCGAGATGCTGATGGACAAGAGGCGTTTCTACGCGTTCGCCGCCGAGAAGGGGCTTCCGATCCCGCCGACGGCGTTCCTCCGCGATCGTTCGGACGCCGTCGAGACGGCCGCGTCGTTCCGTTTCCCCGTCGTGATGAAGCCGCCGCTCAGCGGCACGGCCGAGTGGGAGCGCAACAGCAAGCAGAAGGCCTATCGGCTGTCCAGCCGGCAGGAGCTCCTCGCCGCGTACGATCGATTCGCCGGACTGGCCGAGGCGCTGATCGTCCAGGAGTGGGTCGCCGGGCCGACCCGCAACCTCTACTCCTGCAACTGCTACTTCGATCGGGCCTCGCGCCCGATCGCCACGTTCGTCTCCCGCAAGGTCCGGCAATGGCCTCCGGAGACCGGCGAGAGCTGCTTCGGGCAGGAGTGCCGTAACGACGTCGTTCTGGAGGCGACCGTTCGGCTGTTCGAGCTGGTCGGCTATCACGGACTGGGCTACGTGGAGATGAAGCGCGACGAACGGACCGGCGAGCAGCTCATCATGGAGCCGAACGTGGGCCGGCCGACGGGACGCTCGCCGATCGCCGAGGCCGGCGGCGTCGAGCTGCACTACGCGGCGTACTGCGACGCGGTCGGACATCCGCTCCCACGGAACCTGACGCAGCGGTATGGCGATGCCAAGTGGATTTACCTGCGGCGCGATCTCCAGGCGGCGCTTCGGGAGTGGCGGCGTGGAGAACTGAGCATCACCGACTGGGCACGCTCACTGCGCGGGCCCAAGCGGGAGGCGCTGTTCTCGGCAAGGGACCCGGGTCCGTTCCTGGGCGACCTGCAACGCTCGGCCCGGCTGTTCCTGTCCGCCGAGGAGCGCAGGAAGAGGCGTTATGGCGACGCGCTGTCGTAGTCGGGCCTCGGCATGACGGTCCGGATCGTGCGGTCGCTCCGTGAGGACGCGTGGCGGCGGTTCGTGAGCGAGCAGCCGGCGGCCAACATCTTCCACACACCGGAGATGTTCGAGGTCTTCGCTCGGGCGGAGGGCCACCGGCCCGAGACCTTCGCGGCGGTCGAGGGCCATGACCACGTCCTGGCGCTCCTCGTCCCGGTGGCGGTCACGCTCGGCGGGGGAGTCGCGCGGTACTTGACCACGCGCGCGGTCGCGTACGGTAGCGTGCTGCACGAGCCGACCGAGGCCGGGCGCGAGGCCGCCGGGGCCGTCCTCGATGCGTACGACCGCGCGGCCGACAGGGCCGTCGTGTTCACCGAGCTCCGGAACCTCGCGGACCTGTCCGATCTCCAGCCAATCATGAGGCAGCGCGGGTACGCGTTCGAGCCGCACCTCAACTACCTGGTGTCCCTCGCGGGCGGCGCCGACGAGACGTTTCTGCGGATCGGCCGGCGCACGCGCAAGCAGATCCGGCACGGCCTGCGGACGGGCGATGTGACGATCGAGGAGGCGGCGACTCGCGACGAGGCGCTCGAGTGCGTGGACGTGTTGCGAAGAACGTACGCCGGCGCACGCGTTCCGCTCGCCGATCGCTCGCTGTTCGAAGCCGCCTTCGACGTTCTGCACCATCGCCGAATGGTGAAGTTCGTCCTCGCCAGGATCGACCGGACATGCGTGGCCGCGTCCGTCGAGCTCGTGTTCAAGGACACGATCTACGGCTGGTACGGCGGAGTCGATCGCGCGTACGTCTCGCACACCCCGAACGAGCTCCTGATGTGGTACGTCCTCAAGTGGGGCGCCGAAAACGGGTTTGCCACGTACGACTTCGGCGGCGCGGGCCGACCCGACGAGGAGTACGGGGTGAGGAACTTCAAGGCGAAGTTCGGTGGTGAGCTCGTGTGTTACGGGCGGAACGTACGAACGCACGCCCCCGCGCGCCTCAGGGTGAGCCGGGCCGGGTACGGGCTCTATCGCCGCCTGATGTCGATCACCTCGGGGGCGCCCGCCGCCGCCGCGGTCCTCGCCAAGCGTGCCGCCTCGTCGTCGTCCCGACGACGGACTACACGGCGGCCGTCGAGATCTCCGGCGTCATCCGAACTTGCCGAGGTGCAATCGGTCGAGTAGTGACGTCGGGTGGAACACCCCGGCGGACTGGAGCGCACGCCGCCCGAGTTGAATACCCGTGTACTTTCCTCGAAGGGCGGTCAATCGCATCCGCTCCGTGGCCGTCATCGGTCCCAGGTCGACCAGCTCGTAGCCCAGGTCACGCAACAGGTCTCCCGCCACGTGCTGGACCAGGCGCTGATCCATCGAGGACATCTCGGAGCGCCAACGGCCGGATCTCCCGGTGTTGATGGACTTCCGAGTCGCCGCGTGGATGCCTTTGGAGTGATATTGACGCGACGCCTGGCGGCTTGGCATCGTCATGACGGGGTCGTACTCCTCGCCGAGGAAGCTACAGATCGCCCGGATCATCTTCTCCGGCTCGGCCACGAGGTCCTCGTAGCGCAGCTCGAAGTACCGCGACGCGTCCAGTCGCGCGCCCGAAGCCGACGCGTGTCTGACTCGCGACCTCCAGCTGCACGCGGCGTAATAGGCGTCGATGTAGAAGAAGCGGGCACCTCGATAGGTTTGCTGCATCGAAACGGCCACGTCCCGGCCATCGCGAATGATGTGGATGAACTGTCCAGTCGAAAATGCGTGGGCGAGCGCATCGACGTGCATTGTGTAGATGGGTGACTTGTCTCCCCAACGCGTCGCATCGTGCTGACGTGCATACTCGGAATACAGAGCATCGACGAGCGTGGTCGGGAGCAGATCGGGGACACCTTGCACGAATGCGGGAGGGCTGAGCCGCGGTCCTCGCCAATCCTTGAAGAACGACCGATACGTCGAAACCGTCTCGAACATCCGAACGGCCTCCGCCGGTCTGAGTTCGTTGCAGGGATCGCGGGCCAGCATTCTCGGAATGAAGTTCGATTCGGGAGGGATGTAGATTCGTGGGTGGCTGCAAAGCACATACCGCATGAGGGTGGTTCCGGATCGCGGAGCGCCGATGAGGAAGATCGGGCGTTCAGGAACGGCCATGGTCGGCGCGAGTCATACGGAAGGGGCGGTCCCTCGAGCGATGATCACCGGCCCGATCATGAGATGCGCCTCCACGCGCTGTAACCCACCTGCCCAAGCCTGAAGCGAACGGGCGCGTGAACCTTGATGTTGCGGCCGTAGTTCACAAGTTCGCCGCCGAACTTGGCTTTGAAGTCGCGCACCCCATAGTCCTTCTCGGGGGTTCCTCCACCGCCGAAGTCGAACACCTCGAGGCCGAGCTCCCGCGCCAGTTCGAGACTCCGCCAGACGAGAAGGTCCGCCGGGCGGTGGGAGGAGTGCTCACGCAGCATCCCCGTGTACCAATACAGAGCGACGCCCTTGTGGAGCAACAACGTGAGTGCGCCGACGACGGTGTCGTCGACCTCGGCCAGGAGCACTCGCATCATCCCGAGGGGGCCGAGAATCTCGAAGGTCGAGCGAAACAGCGATGCCGGCGGCAGCGGGACGCGCAGGCGCTTGTACGAGTCCCGAAGGACGCCATAAGCCGCATCGATGTCGGCGATGTCGTCGGCCTCGCGCACGCGAACGTTCAACCTCTCGGCCTTTCGGATGTTCCGGCGGGCGTTCGGCCGGATCTGCGCCCAGATTGCCTTGGCGGGGCCGGTCAAGTCGATCAGGAAGTTCAGATGATCGTGGAACGTGAATCCGTGGCTTGCGAGCACCCCCTGCGCCGCGCCGCAGTCGGACATGTTCCGCAACTCCGTGAACAAGACCGCGCGTCCCACCGAGTCGCCGTATCTCTGGAGCAACACGCCAAGGGCGCGGCGCCCTCGTTCATCCTGCCTACACAGCACACTCCCGTAGGCGACCGCCCGCGTCGTCAGGTACTGCAATGGCCCAGGCACGAGGCTGATCTCGACGGGCAGAAACAAGGCCAGCGGTCGGCCGTCGGGCTCGACCGCTGTCCACAGAGTCGGACTGTATCCCTCGGCACGCGCGAAAGCCTCGAACATCTCGGGAGTGTGGAAGACATTGCCCCCCGACTCCTCGTCGACGAACCTTCTCCACGGAGCATGATCGAGTTTGCGCAGAACGCGGATTCCGTTCGATCCCTCGATCTGCGCCGCGGACGCATGGCTCGAGATCATCCGGGACCCTCCACGCGTGTCTTGAGCCGCCGCAGACGGCCGGACGCCGAGATGAACGCACGCTCGGCACGATGGACGAGATGGGGGGACCAGATCAAGGTGTGGCGTCGTTGAACCGCTGGACGGAATGACTCCTTGAATCGATCGATGCTTCGCACCTTACTCGCTTCCGAATGAAAGGTTCGCAGTCCGCCGGCCGCCGCCCTCTCGATGGCATGCCAGTGGAGCAGGTAGCTGGTTGGAAGCGAACCGTACTTTGGCTCGGATGCCCCGCTCAAGAAGTGGACCTCGTTGTCGTCGTGAAGGAAGAGACCGCCTGCGACCATCTTGTCCTCATAGCATGCACCCCAGCTCCACAGCAGATCCCGACGCGGAAGGTTCTCCATGAGTCGATGGAACAGCCGTTCGGGGTGCCAACTTATCGTCCCGTGTCGCCGCATCGTCTGGTCGAGCATCGTGTAGAACAGATGAGCGTCGTTCATTTCGGCTGTGGCGATGCCCAGACGACCGGCTCGTCGAACGTTCCGTCGACAATCCGATTCCAGACGTTCCCAGACCGCCTCAGCGCCCTGGGAGACATCGACGCGATAACTCCGCGCCGTCTCCTGTCGCCAGCCAGGTCCCAGCTCAGGCCACTCGTGAGCCGGAGCGTCGCGCAAGGAGAATCTCGTGTACGCCACACGCCAACGTTTGCGCACGAACCGGTTGCACTCCCGTATCAATTCGATCTGACCGCCGTCGGCTCCTGGCAACGACACCGGTCCCAAGTAGGAGGTCATCAAGCCTCGAAGGGGCGAACCGAACAACCTGAACGGGCCCCTCCGCGTCAGGAAGCCGGGTACCGCCGCGCAGAGGTCGCCTCCTTCGTACACGCCGACGAAACGGAGTTCGAACCCGATCCCGCTGCTCACGGCCTCCAGCCAGGCCGGATCGTGAAACGGCGACCGGTGATCGAGCTGGGATGCATGCCGGTCGAACCACGCCCGGTAGGTCTCCGCGGAGATCTCCCGGCATGCTCGCGCTCCCATCGCAGGCTCCGCGCGAATCTACGACGTCGTCTGCACGAGCGGACCGGTGAACAGCTCGCGGTTCGACGCCACCCACCGCCACATCCGCTCGATGCCCCGATCCGCCGATACGCGGGGGCGCCAGCCGAGTTCGCGGGCGGCCTTGCGGATATCGCTGACGTAGACGGGCTGATCGCCGGGGCGCCACGGCGCGTAGGCGACATCGATCCGGTTTCCGGCCAGATCCTCGAGCATCGGTCCGAACTCGCTCCAGATCGCCAGCGTGTGCTCGGGCCCGCCACCGATGTTGTAGATCTCGCCGCGGAGTGCGTCGACGCGATCGGCGGCCGCCTCGTAGGCGTCGATCAGGTCGTCGATCCACAGGACGTCGCGGACCTGCTTCCCGTCGCCGTACACGGTGATCGGACGGTTCGTCTGCGCCGCGATGCAGAAATAGGCGAGCCAGCCCTGGTCCTCGGCTCCCATCTGTCGAGTCCCGTAGATGCACGACTGCCGCATGACGACCGTGCGGAGTCCAAAGATCCGCGCGTAGTCGCGGACGTACTGATCGCCGGCTCCCTTCGAGCAGCCGTACGGTGAATGGAAGTCGAGAGGCTGCTCCTCGGAGATCCCGTGGGGGTGGTCGTCGTAGCGATACCGGGTGTTCTCCTCGACGACGGCGATGTTCTCCATTCCCCCGTAGACCTTGTTCGTCGAGGCGTAGAGCACGACGGCCTCGGGTGCCGTGAGCCTCACGGCCTCGAGCACGTTGAACGTGCCGAGCGCGTTGACCTCGAAGTCGGTCCGAGGCTCCACGACGGACGTCGTCACGGCGACCTGCGCGGCCAGGTGGTACACGCGAGCGACGTCCATCGGCAGGGCGCGTCGGAGGGACTCGAAGTCGCGGATGTCGCCGCGGACGAACGACAGCCCGGCCGGCTCGTCGCGCTTCAACCAATCGATGTTTGCGGCCGTTCCGGCGCGAGACAGATCGTCGTATACGACGACGTCGTCCCCGCGCTCCAGGTGGTGCGCTGCAACGTTGACGCCGATGAACCCTGCACCTCCCGTAATGAAGACCTTCACGGTGCGTCGAACCCCCTTCCGGCCCGTCCGCCGGACGTAACGGCGGGACGGGCGTCCGTCGATGTCGCGGTCCCCTCGATCGCTTCGTCCATCGGTTCCTGATCGACCGCGCGCCGCAGCTCGCGCAGTTGCTGCTCCCACTCGCGGCGTCGCCGCTCTCTGAAGCCCGGGATCTCGGCGGCGAGCTCGGCGCGGCGCGCGGCAACGTCTCTCACGGCTCGGTGGATCGCGTCGGGTGAGTGGTCGGTGAAGACGGCCCCGCCCGGGAAGAGCCGGCGCAGGTACGGCCAGTCCGATGTCACGAGCGGTTTGCCGATCGCGATCGCCTCACAGCCGGCGAGCTGCAGCGTGTGATCCCGTGTCGTCAACACGATCACGGCGTCCACCGCCCGCAGCAGGCCGATGTACTTCCCGCCGGGATCGAGAAAGCCGGTCAGCGTGACGTTCGATGGAACCGAAGCCGCGACGCGCGGCGATAGCCTGTCGGGCTCCCCCGTCACGTAGAAGTGGATCTCGGGCGTCATTCGCGCCGCCTCGAGGACCTCGGCAACCGGCTCGTCGGATGCGAACGTGCCGAGGAAGGCAACGTTGAACCCGGGACCGACCTCGAACGGCGCGCCCGGCGGGAGCTCCAGGAGGGCGTCGTACATGACGAGGGCGCTCCCTCCCCATGATCGGATGAGCGTTTCCCAGTGCTCGCTGGTCACGATGTTCATCGCGGCCTTGCGAACGACGAAACGCTGGAGTGGGGCTGCCCAGTCCCATGCCCTGCCGAACGCCGCCGTGTGGTGCTCGATCACGTAGCGTGCGCCCGCCGTCCGGCAGTACGCGTAGACGATCAGGGCGCACACGAACGGCGGGTTCTGGACGTGAACGGCGGCGGGGCGCTCCCGGAAGAGCACCCGCAGCGTGCGGACGGCCTGCAGAACGTACTTCGCGGGAGCGTGGCGGGGGGACTGGAAGCGAAGGTAGTGGATGCAGTAGAGGTTTCCGCCCAGCTCGCGGGCGAACATCTCGCTCCGGCGGCTGTAGGGTGCCCACGCGACGGCGACCCAGCCGCGCGCGCCACGGCCTCGGCGTACCTCACGCATCGGCCGTCTCCGGCGCGAAGACGTCTGGCCAGAGGGTCGCCGCGAACCGCCTAACGTTCGCCTCGGCGTCGAAGATCTCCTCGACGGTCTGACGACCGCGGCTCGCCAGCTCGGCCCTGAGCGCCGGGCGATCCAGGAGGTCGCCGATCCGCTGCGCGAGCGCGGCTGGGTCGTCGGCCTCGACCAACAGTCCGTCGACACCATCGGTGACGAGCTCTCGGATCGCGGGGAGGTCGGTCGAGACCACCGGAACCCCCGACGCCATCGCCTCGGCGATCACGTTCGGGATGCCGTCGACGTCGCCGTCCGGCCCCGTGCGGCACGGCAGCGCGAAGGCGGTCGCCCGGCGGTACCGCTCGACGACCTGCTCGTGGG
>JBKOWM010000098.1:0-12053 GCA_046724395.1 Actinomycetota bacterium | reverse complement strand
GCGGAGCACGCCGAGCAGGGCGATGGCGCCGGGCCGCTCTACGGTCGACAGGCCCTCGGCGCCCGCCAGGCGAGTCCACCACAGGTATACGGGAGCGTCGGGCCCGACGGGGAACCGGAACCCGCGCAACACGAACAGCCCCGTGAACCAGAGAAGGAGCGTTGCCGCCAAGGCGGTGAGCACGAACGCGTCGGAACGGAGCCGGGAGATCAGCGCGTGCCCTCCGAAGGTCGGCGGAACGCTAGCAGGGGGTTGATAGCATCGCCATCCGTGCTCGACCGTGACCTTGCGACCGAGGTGTTGCGCGCCGCCCGGGCGCGCGGGGGCTCGTTCGCCGAGGTCTTCGTCGAGGAGCGGGTCGCCGTCTCCATTCGTCTGGACGACGGTAAGGTCGAGGAGCTGACGAGCGGGCTCGACCGCGGCGCAGGGGTCCGCGTCGCGCACGGGACGTCCTACGGCTACGCGTTCTCGAACCGCCTCGACCGCGAGGCACTGTTGCGGGCGGCGGAGGCCGCGGCGGCGGCGCTCGCCGGCGACGCGCCGGGCTCCGTCGTCGATCTTCGGGAGAGCTCGGCGCCCGTCGTCCACCGCGCGGAGATCGGACGAGACTCGGTCCCCGCCGTCGACAAGGTGGGGTGGCTCCGCGAGGCCGACGAGACGGCCCGCTCGTTCAGCGCGGAGGTTCGTCAGGTCACGGCGAACTACGCCGACTCGCTGCAGCGAGTGCTCGTCGCGTCCTCCGACGGCCGCTTCGTCCGCGAGGATCGGCCGCGCGTGCGCCTCGTCGTCCAGGTCGTGGCGGCGCGCGACGGCAACATCCAGACCGGCTTCCACGGTCCCGCCGCGCTGGCGGGGCTCGAGTTCGTGCGCGCCAACCCCCCCGCCGAGGTCGCGACGGTCGCGGCCCGCCGCGCCGTCACGATGCTCGACGCCGGTCCTGCTCCCGCCGGTGAGATGCCGGTTGTGCTCGCACCCGGGATGGGCGGCGTCCTCTTCCACGAGGCCGTCGGCCATCCGCTGGAGGCGGACATCGTGGACAAGGAGGCGTCGGTGTATCGCGGCAAGCTCGGTGAGCGGGTCGCCTCGCCGCTCGTGAACGGCACCGACGATGCGACCGTCCCAAACGGATGGGGGTCGTTCTCCTTCGACGACGAGGGGACGCCGGCGCAGCGGACGGTGCTGTTCGAGGGCGGCGTCCTGCGCGCGCTTCTCTACGACCGTCTGCGGTCCGAGAAGGATCGCGTGCCCTCGACCGGGAACGGACGTCGGCAGTCCTACGCGAGCCCGCCGATCGCGCGCATGACGAACACCTACATCCTGAACGGCTCGTCGAAGCCCGACGACGTCTTGTCGTCGACGGACCGGGGTGTGTACGTCACAGCGCTCGGCGGTGGACAGACCAACCCGGCGAGCGGCGACTTCGTTTTCGGTGTCTCCGAGGGATACCTGATCGACAACGGCAACGTCGGCAAGCCCGTCCGCGGTGCGAACCTCATCGGGCGGGCCATGGAGGTCATGTCGAGCATCGACGCAATCGCCGACGATTTCGGCACGTGGCAGGGCGTCTGCGGAAAGGACGGCCAGAGCGTCCCGGTCGACAGCGGATCCCCGACGCTACGGATCGCGAGGATCACGGTCGGAGGAACGGGAGGCGCCGATGCCTGACCTCGATGACGTCGTTCGGGCCGCCGTCGAGGCGGCGGAGTCGGACGAGGCCGTCGAGGCGTATGCCGAGGAGTCCCGACATACCGAGGTGAAGGCGCACCGGGGCGACGTCGAAGGGCTTACGGTCTCGGAATCACGCGGCGTCGGCGTCCGGCTGATCGCGGGCGGACGCCTCGGGTACGCGTACGCGGCTGATCCATCCCTCGACGAGGTCCGTGAGGCCGTCGCGCGCGCGAGGGAGAACTCGACGGTCGCGAGCGATGACGCGCACAACGTGCTCCCGGCGGCGACGTCGGCCGACCCGCTGCCATCGCTGTTCCACGAGTCGCTCGCCTCCGCGCCGACCGATCGGAAGGTGGAGATCGCGCTCGAGCTGGAGCGCGTCGCCACGACGTCGGACGCTCGCGTCCGCAAGGTGGATCACACCGAGGTGGGCGACGCGATCTCGCGTGTCGCGATCGCATCGACCGCCGGCGTGGCGGCCGAGTACCGCCGGACCGACTGCTGGGCGGTCGTCGAGGCGCTCGCCGAGGAGGAGGACGAGACGCAGTCCGGATGGTCTCTGCGCGTCGGGCGCGATCTCGACGAGCTCGGCTGGCGGGAGGTCGCGGCCGAGGCGGCCCAGCGCGCGTCACGGTTGCTCGGCGCTGGGAAGCCCGCGTCGGCCAGGGTCCCGGTCGTCTTCGACCCGTTCGCCGCGTCGTCGTTCCTGGGCGTCCTCGCCGGCGCGCTCTCGGCCGAGGCCGTGCAGAAGGGGCGGTCGCTCTTCGCGGATCTGCTTGGCGAGCGGGTCGGCTCGGAGCTGTTCACGCTCGTCGACGACGGACGACTGCTGGACGGGCCGGCCGCGGCGCCGTTCGACGACGAAGGCGTGCCGACCGGCCGGACAGAGCTGTTCGCGGGAGGCGTCCTTCGGGCGTTCCTCCAGAACAGCTACACCGCGCATCGCGGTGGCGCGACGTCGACCGGCAATGCACGCCGGGCTGGCTACAAGAGCCCGCCGGGCGTGGGCACGTCGAATTTCTACCTTGAGGCAGGCGATACCCCGGTCGAGCAGCTCTTCGCGCGCGCCGAGGGCGGCATCCTGATCCAAGACGTCTCGGGTGTGCACTCGGGGGCCAACCCGATCAGCGGCGAGTTCAGCGTGGGGGCCACCGGCTTGCGGATCGAAGGCGGCGCCGCCGGGGCGCCGCTTCGTGAGATGACGGTCGCGAGCACACTTCCGGAGATGCTCGCCGGGGTGGCCGCCGTCGGCGACGACCTCCGCTTCTTCACGTCGGTCGGCGTCCCCACGATCCTGATCGGCGAGATGACGGTGGCGGGCGTCTAGCTCCCGCCGATCAGCAGCCGGGGCTACGGGGGACTGAAGCAGCGAGCGCGAACGCGAGCGGTAGTCCCCGCCAAGCACGCCTCACAGGCCCGACGGGGGCCGAATGCCAAGCGCGATCACGCCGACGACGACCGCCGCGACGGCGATCCGGTACCACATGAACAGGGCGAAGTCGTGTCGGCGGAGGTAGGCCAGCACGAACCAGATCACCAGGAATCCGCTCACGGCGCTCGCGATCATCCCCCACAGGAACGCGCCCTCCATCCCGGCCGGAATCCCGGTCCGGGCCACGTCGATGCCCTTGAAGATGCCGGCGCCGGCGATGATCGGCAGCGACAGCAGGAACGAGAACCGCGCCGCCGACGGGCGGTCGATGCCGATCGCCCGTGCGGCGGTAATGGTCACGCCCGATCTCGACACGCCGGGCTGCAGCGCGAGTGCCTGGGCCACTCCGAGTACGAGTCCGTCGCGGACGGTCACGTCGTCGATGGTCCGGCGTTGCGACGCGATTCGGTCGACGACGTACAGGACGACGCCGAACACGGCGAGCATGACGGCGATGAGCCACGGCTGTCCTAGCTGGTCCGTGATGAACCCCTCGAAGACGGCACCGGCCACCGCGCCGGGGATCGTCCCGACGACGAGCGCCCAGGCCAGGCGCTCGTCGGTTCCGCGGATCGACCGGCTGCGGATGGAGCGGATCCACGCGCGGAGGTAGCGAAGAACGTCCCGCCAGAAATACGCCAGGGCGCCGATGAGCGTTCCGATGTGCAGAGCCACGTCGAATGTCTTGTTGAGCTCGGGGTTCTCGAGGATGGACCACCCGAAGAGCCACGGCACCAGGATCAGATGGCCGGAGCTGGAAATCGGGGCGAACTCGGTTACCCCCTGGGTGATGCCGAGCACGATCGCCTGCAGGACGGACAGCGTGGACCCCTTCGCGGCAGGAGGGCGGCGGCCATCCTATCCACGGCCTCCGTGGCTGACGCCTCACCAGGGCGCCGGCGCCTCGGAGGGGCGAACCGCAATGCTGAGCGTCGCGAAGGCGGAGGCGTACGCGAGCCGTTCGGATAGCTCGGGCGTCGCCGCGAGGACGAGCGTCGGCGTCGACGAGGCGCCGAGCCCCCCCGAGGGCAGCGAGGAGGCGTCGAGCACGAGCAGGATCTCGACGCGCTCGGCGACCGTCTCCGTGTGGGGGCGCCGACCGCCGAACGTGGCCAGTACGTCGACGAGATCTCCCGGCCGCACGGCGCGCGTCGGGACGTCCACTCCGACGGGGAAGCCGACGGTCCCAGGCGGGGCCACCGCCGCGATGGGTCCGCCCGGCGGCGCCAGGCGGGTGGGCGTGATCGCCTCGCCGGCCCGAAGCGCCGTCAGCGTGGTGCGTCCGACCACGTCGTCGGGGTCGCCGAATCGCGCCGCCGGTGCGAACGATGACGGCACCGCGCGGACCTCCAGCGCGTCTCGCGGAATGGCGCTGGCCCGCGCGATCCCGTGTGCGGCCACGACGACGGGCACGTCCTGACCGATCGCCGGCCGCAGTCGTTCGAGCTCCGCGGCGTACCCGCGAACGAGGGCGAACGCGGAGGCGCCGCTCACGCCGGCCACGACGATAAGGAGCTTCGAAGCGGTGGACCAGCGACGGCGCACGAGAGAAACTCCGTTCGGCTCTTCCTCGATCCCCTTGTCGGTCCGGTGCCGCGATTCTGCGGTTCGGGCGCGGCGCCGGACCCCGAGGACGCTACCGAGCGGCGGCGATGCGGACCGTGACGTCCGTCACGCCGAGCCGCGCCGCTTCTCGGCAAGCGGAAGGACCCGAACGCGGAACTCCTCGAGCGCCTCGCGACCGACGATCACGGCCGCCGACTCGCGGAGACGTTCGCCGAGTTGCTTCGGGTCGTCGGTCGTCCTGATCCGCATCTCGACCGTCACGAGCACCTCTTCAGGCATGCGCCGATCGTACCCACGGTGCGCCTCCGGCGAGCGCGAGGGCGAATACGAACCTGTGAGCGAGCCTTCGATCGAGCGGCTCGGCGCCGCGCGATCCCGACTACGGCACCTCGAGTCGGGCGCCGGAGAGCGCGGTCGCGCACGGGCAGTCTCGCTCCGCGGGTAGAGCAGGGATGACGGCGAACAGCAGATCGCGCAGCCGCGCGTTGTTCTCGTTGAACACGCGGATGACCTCTTCGTGCGTCACCGGCGGCACGCCCTCGACGCCGACGTCGTAGTCCGTGACGAGCGACACGTTCGCGTAGCAGATCTGGAGCTCGCGCGCCAGAACGGACTCCGGATACTGCGTCATGCCGATGACCGTCCATCCGGCCGACTTGAACCACGCCGACTCGGCGCGCGTGGAAAACCTCGGTCCCTCGATGACCACCGCTGTCCCGCCGTCGTGCATCGGGATCGACAGCCGCCGACCCTCCTCGAGGACGACGAACCGCATGGTTGGGCAGTACGGATCGGCGAACGAGATGTGTGTCGTGATCGGACCGTCGTAGAACGTGTTCGGCCGGCTACGCGTGCGGTCGACGAGCTGATCACAGATCACGAAGTCGCCCGGCTTCGCCTCTTGCTGGAGCGAGCCGCACGCGTTCGGGGCGAGGATCCGTTGCACGCCGAGCTCCTTCAAGGCCCACAGGTTCGCCTTGTACGGGATGCGGTGGGGCGGGAACTCGTGCTTCACGCCGTGCCGCGGCACGAATGCCACGCGTCGGCCGCCGATCTCGCCCAGAACCGGCGACGCCGACGGTTTGCCGTACGGCGTCTCGAGGTCGACGGTCTCCGTCGCATCGAGGAACGAGTAGAACCCCGAGCCGCCGAAGACGCCGATGTCGGCGGTCGTGGCGGGAGCGGCGCTCAGGAGGTGTTCTCCCCGCTCGCCGAGGAGGTGGCGCCCGAGCCGGATCGGGATCCGCCAGACCCACCGGACCCGGAGCCGCCGGACCCGGAGCCGCGAGACGGGGAGCCGCGAGACCCGGAGCCGCCCGTGCCGGAGCCGCTCGTGCCGGAGCCGGCGCTCGACTCCGAGCTCGAGGACGACGAGGGCGTCGGCGATGACGACGTGGAGGGGGACGAAGAGCCCGCCGTCTCCTTCTTGCCCCTGTCCTTGCCGTCGTCCTTGCCCCCCTCCTTCGCGCCCTCGGCTCCCTCGGCCTTCGGCTTCGAGCGGCTGTCCGTCGCGTAGAACCCGGAGCCCTTGAACACGATGCCCGCTGGGTGGAACACCTTTCGGAGCGGCCCCCCGCAGACGCCGCACGTTTCGAGCGGCGGTTCGGAAAGCCGCTGGAACACCTCGACGTGCTGTCCGCAGCGCGTGCACGCGTACTCATAGGTGGGCATGCCGCATCCATCGTAAGCGAAGGCGTGGCCCTGTTCGTCGCGTCGTTTCGCCGCCTTCGCGCGCGGGAATGCCGTCTGGGCCTTGGGCGGCCGAGAGGGGACTTGCGCGAACGTCCACGCCAAATGGACCGAGGCGACCGATGCCCGGGTCCGGAGTATGCTGCCAGGCTCCTGCGCTGGAGTGCTGGCATGAAGCTACGAAAGGCGGTCATCCCCGCGGCCGGACTCGGGACGCGGTTCCTGCCGGCAACCAAGGCGCAGCCCAAAGAGATGCTGCCGGTCGTGGACAAGCCGGCCATCCAGTACGTCGTCGAGGAGGCGTGCCGCGCCGGGTGTGAGGACATCTTGATCGTCACCGGCCGCGGTAAGCGCTCCATTGAGGACCACTTCGATCGATCCATTGAGCTCGAGCACTACCTCGAGGCGAAGGGAAAGTTCGACGAGCTCAAGGAGGTCCGTGAGATCTCGGAGATGGCGACCATCCACTACATCCGCCAACGCGATCCGCTCGGCCTCGGCCACGCGGTCGCGATCGCGGAGGGATTCGTCGCGGCAGAACCGTTCGTTGTGATGCTCGGTGACGACATCATGGCGCCCGACAGCCCACTGCTGAACGACATGCTGCGGGTGCACGACCGCTACGGGCGCAGCGTTCTGGCGGCCATGGAGGTGAGCCGCGACGAGATCAGTCTGTACGGCGCGATCACCCCCGAGTTCGTCGACGAACGACTGGCTCGCGTGACGTCGATCGTCGAGAAGCCGTCGCGCGACGACGCGCCGTCGAACCTCGCGGCGATCGGCCGGTACGTCCTGACTCCGGAGATCTTCGACTGCCTTCACGACGTCGAGCCGGGCAAGGGCGGCGAGATCCAGCTCACCGACGCCATCAACGCGCTCGCTCAGGAGCAGGCCGTCTACGCGTGGACATTCGAGGGTGGGCGGTACGACACCGGCAACAAGCTCGACTACCTCAAGGCGACGATCGAGCTCGCGATCGACCGGGAAGACCTCGGCGAGGACCTCAGGCGGTACCTCGCGCAGGTCGTCCAACGCAAGAAGCTCCTCTAACGCAAGCCCGGCCCGTCGCTACACTGCCGCGGATGGCCCTGCGGGTGCACGACCATGACAGCGGCGAAGGCATGTTGTCCGTCGAGACGGCGCGCGACCGCCTGCTCTCCGGGATCAACCCCCTCTCGCCGCTCGAGCTTCCGCTACAGGAGGCGCACGGTTGCGTCCTCGCGCGCGATGTCGTCGCCGAGCGAGACATCCCAGATTTCGCATCGTCGGCCATGGACGGCTTTGCGGTCCGCTCGAACGACGTCACCGACGCGACACCCTCAGAGCCCATCGAACTGCGCGTCGTCGGGCGCGCACTCATCGGCCGGCGTCCCGAGTCGACGGTCGGGGGCGGTGAGGCCGTCCGGATCGCGACGGGCGCACCGATCCCGGCGGGCGCCGACACGATCGTGCCGATCGAGAACGCGGAGCCTATGGGCGAGACCGTCGTTCGCATCATCGCGGGCAATCGCGCCGGCGGACACATCCGCCCGAGCGGGGAGGATGCGCGGATTGGACAGCCGCTCGTGCGCGCCGGGCGGCGTCTCGGCGCTCCGGAGATGGGGCTCCTCGCCACCGCGGGCGCGTCGCATCCGCTCGTGCATCCACGACCGCGCGTGGTGGTCCTGTCGACGGGAGACGAGCTCATTCCGCCGTCGCAGTCCCCGCAGTTCGGGCAGGTGCACGACTCGAACGCGTACCTCCTGTTCGGTGCGCTCCGCGAGGCGGGCGCCTCGCCGGTTATGGCGGGGATCGTCGCCGACGATGTCGACGCGTTCCGCGACGCCGTGTTGAACCACCTGGTGCAGGCGGACGCGTTCGTGTCCTCGGGCGGCGTTTCGGTGGGGGAGCGCGACGTGGTGAAGGCCGCGTTCGTCCAACGCGGTGAGGTCGACTTCTATCGCGTGGCCATGCAGCCCGGCATGCCGCAGGGTTTCGGGCACGTCGAGGGCAAGCCGTACTTCGGCCTGCCCGGGAATCCGGTCAGCGTTTTCGTGAGCTTCGAGGTGTTCATCCGACCGGCGCTCATGAAGATGATGGGCCGAACGCGGCTGTTCCGTCCGAAGGTGCGGGCGACGCTCGCCGACGAGGTCGTCGGTCCGCGCGGCAAGACGCAGTTCGCGCGCGTGCTCGTACGGCCGACGGGCGGAGGCGGGTACGAGGCGACGCCGACGGGCGGGCGGGGGTCGAACCTCATCGGAACGGTGGCGCGCGCGAACGGCCTGGCGATCGTTCCCGCGGGGGTCGAGCGCGCCGCACCGGGTGAGGACGTCGACGTCTGGTTGTTTCGGGCGATGGACGGCTGAGATGGGTCACCAGAACGCTCCGCGGGTAGCGCGGATGGTCGACGTCGGCACGAAGGACGAGACCGAGCGCGTCGCCGTCGCCGAGTGTGTCGTCTCGATGACCCGCGAGGCCGTCGACCACCTCGTCGCCGGAACCCGGAAGGGGAATCCGATCGAGGCCGCGCGGATCGCCGGCGTGATGGGCGTCAAGCGAACACCCGACCTCCTGCCGTTCTGCCACCCGATCGCCATCACGGGGGCCGAGGTCCTCGTCGAACCGGACCCCGCGAGCGGCTCCATCCGAGTGGAGGCAACGGTCCGGGCGCGCGACCGGACGGGCGTCGAGATGGAGGCCCTGACGGCGGCCGCCGTGGCCGCGCTGAGCCTCTACGACACAGGCAAGGAGTTCGACCGAGCCGCTCGGATCGACGGCCTCAGGCTTCTCCGCAAGTCCGGCGGGAAGTCGGGCGCCTACGAGGCCTCCCGCTGACGGGCTCGTTCGACCGGGACCGCCTGGACTGGCAGGACAGGCCCGCAGCGAGAATCACACGAATGTGATTGGAGTGCTCAAGATGTAGTGGTACCGTCCGGACCCAGCCCAGATGTTGTGGAAAACCGGGGCACCACAGGCGGAAGGGCTGCTGGATGAGTTGGCTGTCGCTTGTAGTGTTCGGCATACTTTGGGCCGCGCTCCTCCTTGGGTCGGTTCGGCGGAGGTCGCCGAACCGAACTGTCGAGGACTTCGAACGAGGGATGGACCTGCTGGCAGAGACCGACCTGAGCGGTCAGGGCCGCTGGATCGTGACGCCGAAGAAAGGCGTCCCGCTGCTTGAACCCCACGCGCGAGCGCAGGTCCGTGCCCGCGAGCGCCGCCGCAAGGTCTTCGTCTTCTTCCTGGAGAGCATCGCGCTGTCGTTCATGATCGGCATCGTCCCGCCGCTGCGGCCGGTCTGGTACGCGACGGCGGTTCTGGCCACGCTCCTCGGGGCGTACGTCTGGATCCTCTTGTCGATCAAGCAGCGGGCACCGCAAACCCCCGAGCAGCGGTCCGAGGCTGTCCGATCCGTACCCGAGCGCCCTCATCGCGTGCGCGAGCGGTACGCCAGCGATGCCGCCGGTCGCACGAGACCGGCGATCAACGGCCTCGGTGCGTTCGGGACCGACGACGTGGAGACGATCACCGTCAAGCGCGTCTCCGAAGTCGGCGCCAACGCCTGACCGGGCGTGGACCTCGACTCGCTCGCCGACGGCTTCCGCGTCCGGTTCGACGTGCGAATGCAGGCGCGCGAACGTGCGCTCGCCGCGTCTCGCCGTGGCGTGCGTTCGTGCGCGAACGCGATCCGTGCGCTGCATCGAGGTGAATGGGATCTCGCTCGATCGCTGATGGACGAGGCACGTACGGCCATCGCGGATGCGCTCGAGGCCGTCCGAGACCACCCCGACATTCGCTTCGCCGGGTACCTGCAGGACGCGCAGAAGGAGTACGCCGAGGCGCGCATCACCGAGGCGCTCGTCACCGGCACGGACGCTCTTCCCGGCGTCGACGAGCTCGGCGTCGAGGACGCGCCCTACCTCAACGGGATGGCGGAGGCAATTGGGGAGGGCCGCCGCTTCGCTCTCGATCTCCTCCGGCAGTCGCAGGTCGATCGGGCCGAGGCGGTGCTCGCCTTTATGGAGGAGCTGTACTCGGTGCTTGTCTCAATGGATTATCCGGACGCGATCACCGGAAACCTTCGCCGAACGACCGACGTCGCGCGCAGTCTGATCGAGAAGACGCGGGGAGACGTGACGACGGCGATCGGCCAACGTGACCTGCGCGAGGCGCTGGACCGCCACGGGCGAGCCGTGCTCGGCGAGGGGTAGCGACTGCTACCCTTGGTCGCCAAGGGGGTGTAGCTCAGCCCGGTAGAGCACTGCCTTCGCACGGCAGGGGTCAGGGGTTCAAATCCCCTCACCTCCACCATCGAGCCCTTGTGCGAACCGAAGAGGGATGCGAAGGGCTCCTCGTAGGTGAAGCTCGCGATCGCGCCGTCTCGAACCCGGATCGTCCGGAAGAACGCGTGGTTCCACCTGCTTCGCATGTTTGATGTGCCCCCCGTCGGTCGTGAGCTGTGACTCGGCATCCGCCATCTCGGCGTTGATCCGCGCCTGCTCGCGCTTGAGGGTCGCAACGTCGATCGCATCGGCGTAGTGGGCGCGAAGCAGCTTCGCCCGCTCGTTGGTGAGCTGGCGAAGGCGCCGGCCCAGAACTCGGTTGCCTCTGCCCGGTGTCGCTCGAGCTCAGCGGCCTCGACGCGGAGAACCTGTTCGAGTCTCCTCCCGAGCGTCGGCGGAATCCGGAGGTCTTCGTAAGGCCTCGACCTCTCGCTCGAGCTCGGTCGCTGGGATGTAGCGGCGCTGTGAGCAGCGCGTGCGACGGGTGTTCCGCCCGATGCAGCGGAAGTACCCGAAGCGCCCCTTGGCGACCACGTAGTACAGGTTGGAGCCGCACTCGGCGCAGACTAGCGTGCCCTTCAGGTAGTGATCGTGCTTCCAGCTGCGCTCTCCGCCGGAGCGGGGCGAGCCGCCTGAAAGACGCCCTTCGGAGAGGGAGAAAACGTCGAGCCGATGGAACTCAGTGGGAACCGATCGATGGAGATCAACGGAGCCATCGCAGAGGCCGAAGAGGCGTCTAGGACCGGGTTCTGCTGGGCCCCAGAGTGAGCCAGGGAGTGAGCGGCTACCGGATCCGCGCCGATGGAGCCAGGCGTCGGCATTCGCCGTTGCGGCTCGGATCCACCGAGTCCATCCGATCGCGCCTAATGCTGATGTCAAGGGGCGTCGAGCGAGCCTCTTCTTGCAGCGCCCTCAGGTCGACGTGCGTCTCGGCCCACGCCCCAGGCGCGGCCCGCCTCATAATTGCTTGGGGGATGCGCCTTCCTGGGCGTTGAGAACGTTCGCGACGTCGCTGCGATCGAACCAGACCGGCTCTCCGGTCTCGGTCTCACATTGCTCTGGAGCGGCGCCGGGGATGGAATTCGCGCGCCAGCCGGTCGACGATCTCGTCGAACCTTCCAGGGCCGGAGGAGTTGCGAGGAGCCACTCGTCGAGGCCCAGAGGGCTACGAGCGAGATGCTCGGCCGTGATTATGGCGGCCTTCGTCCACGCGTAACGGCCTGGTGGGAGTTGGAAGGAGTCAAGCCGCCTGCGGATAACGTAGGACCGACGTCCGCGCCCAGGGGATGACGACCCAGTGTCATGCGCTTCGATCCGTTCCGGGATCTGGACCGCCTCGCCCAGCAGGCCTTCGGAGGGGTCGTCCAGGTTCGATCGATCCCTATGGATGCTTACCGGAGGGGGGATGCGGTCTTCCTGCACTTCGATCTCCCGGGCAT
>JBKOWM010000106.1:0-16305 GCA_046724395.1 Actinomycetota bacterium | reverse complement strand
ACCCGGAGCTGCTCGAGCGCTGCGCGGACCGGTTCGGATCACAGTGCATGGTCGTCGCCATCGACGCGAAGCGGCAGGACCACGGCGGGTGGGCGGTCTTCATCGACGCGGGCCGGACTCCGACGGGACACGACGTGGTGGACTGGGCGGCCGAGACGACGTCGCGGCGGGGCGCCGGAGAGGTGCTCCTCACGTCGATGGACCGCGACGGCACCGGCGAAGGCTACGACCTCGAGCTGGTGCGCGCAGTGACGGACGCCGTCACGGTACCCGTCGTCGCGAGCGGCGGCGCGGGCTCGGCGCACCACTTCGAGCAGGCGCTGTCGTGCGGCGGCGCTGACGCCGTCCTGGCCGCGTCGCGATTCCATTTCGACCGCCTGACGATCTCCGACGTGAAGGACCACCTCCGCGCGCGCGGGATCGAGGTGCGGACCCGATGAACTTCGGCGATCTTCGGTTCGACGAACGCGGCCTCGTGCCGGCGGTGGTGCAGAGCGCACACGACGGGGAGGTCCTCATGGTCGGGTACATGAGCCGGCAGTCACTCGCCCTCACGCTGGGGGAGCGGCGGGCCGTCTTCTGGAGCCGGTCGCGACGGCAGCTTTGGCGCAAGGGCGATACCAGCGGTCACGTTCAGCACGTCGTCGATGTTCGCGCGGATTGCGACGGCGATGCGCTGCTCGTCCGCGTCCACGAGGTGGGTGCGGCGTGTCACACCGGCAATCGGTCGTGCTTCTTCAACGAGGTGGCGCACGACGCCGAGACGGATCCCCCGGAGCCCGGGTGATGCTCCGGCTCGTGATCCCGAAGGGATCGCTCGAGGAGCAGACGCTGCGGCTGTTCGAGGCGGCCGATCTGTCAGTGCGACGGGGATCGAGCCGCGACTACCACGGCACGATCGACGACGAGCGGATCGAACGCGTCTCCCTGCTGCGGCCTCAGGAGATCCCCTCGTACACTGCCGATGGGCTGTTCGACGTCGGCATCACCGGGCGCGACTGGGTCGAGGAGACCGGCGCGGACGTCGAGGTGCTCGCCTCGCTCGACTACGCAAAGACCGGGACGGGCCGCGGCGTGCGGGTCGTCCTCGCCGTGCCGAACGACCACCCGGCGAGCGCGGCCAGAGACCTCTTGCCCGGCTCGCATCTCGACCGAGTACGTCAACATCACGCGGCGCCACTTCGAGGCCCTGGGCATCGACGTGCACGTCGCCTGGTCCTACGGCGCGACCGAGGCCAAGGTCCCCGAGATCGTCGACGCGATCGTCGACGTGACCGAGACGGGGTCGACGCTGCGGGCACATGGCATGCGCATCGTCGAGACGCTCCTGCGGTCCGAGGTGGTCCTCATCGCGAACCCGACGTCCGCGGCCGATGCCACGAGGCGCGGGGCGATGGACGACGTCGCGACGTTGCTGCTCGGCGCGCTTCGCGCCGAGGGTTGCGTGCTGATCAAGCTGAACGTCGGCGAGGACCGGTTGGCCGAGCTGCTGGAGTTCGTCCCCGCGATGAAGTCGCCGACCGTATCGTCGCTGTCGGGCGGTGGATACGCGCTGGAGACCGTCGTCGACAAGGCGGAGGTGAACCGCTTGATCCCCATGCTCAAGCAGCACGGCGCGACCGACGTCCTCGAGCTGCCGATCTCGAAGATCGTTCCGTAGAGCGCGGTTTCCTTACGGGGACGCGGGGGTAGGCCGCGGGTCGTGGTCGTGCTCGACCCTGCGCTGGCGCGCCTCGTCGTCGGCCTTCCACGCCAGCGCCGCGACGATCAACGCGCCGAGGATCACGACATCGCCGACGACCCACAGCAGCGCGGCCGCCGCGCGCTGATCGGCCAGCGCGCCGGGACCGGCGTACGAGGGGTACAGCACTCGCTGCGCGGAGAATATGGCGAGCGCCAGGAATCCCTCTGCCGGCATCGCGAACGCGAGATACAGGAGCCTTCCGCCGCGGCCCAGACGGTGCGACGCGGGACCGTCGCCGACCACCGGCAGCCAGAAGAGCAGGGCCGTTGCGAGAAAGAGGCTATGCTCGGCCGCGTGCCAGGCCGGCGATTCGAGCGCCGCCTCATACAAGGGCCCGACGTGGGTGGCGTACATCGTTGCGACGAACGCGGGCCAGGCGACGGCGGGATGGGTCAGAACGCCAAATGGTGCGGATCGCACCGCCCGGCGCGCCCATGATCTCGTCGATCGCGCCCGAAGGAGCAGTGTCAAGGGGCGCCCGAGGACGAGCAGCGGCGCGGCTACAGCCGTCAGCAGCAGGTGCTGCACCATGTGCACCGTGAACGACCGCTCGGCCGCGGCGTCGATCGGCGAGACGAGGGCCGCGAGCATCGCGGCGATCCCGCCGACGAAGCACGCGACCCGCCATATCGGCGTCCGCGCCGGCGGACGCCGCGCGTTCGCGACATACCACGCGCCAACCGCGCCGAGGACCGGCGCCAAGAGCAACTGCGTCATGGTTCCCGCTCGCATCGGCGGTTCCCGTAGATGGTGACGACCGTACAGCGCCGCGTCGACCCACTGTTGTTCGGCGTCGTCCTGTTCATCGCCTCCGAGCTCATGTTCTTCGGCGGACTCTTCGCGTCCTACTTCTTCCTGCGTGGGGTCACGTCGCCGTGGCCCCCTTCGGGCGTCGAGCTCGAGACGCTTCCCTCGGCGATCGCGACAGCAATCCTCGTCGCGTCGAGTGCGACGTACCAGCTGGGTGTCCGGTCCGCCAGGCGAGGGAACATGCGCGCGATGAACGCCTGGATCGTCCTCACGCTTGTTCTGGGGACGGCTTTCGTCACCGCTCAGGCGCACGACTGGACGACCCTGTCGTTCTCCGTCGCGTCTCACGCATACGGCACGCTCTTCTACGGAATGACCGGGTTTCATGGACTCCACGTCATCGCCGGCCTCGTCTTGATGCTCGTCATCCTCGGCCGCAGCGCACAGGGCGCCTACCGCGGTGGAGAGGTCCGCGGCGTCGAGGCCGTCGCCTACTACTGGCACTTCGTCGACGCGGTCTGGATCGCGCTGTTCTCGACGTTGTTTCTGATCCGATGAGGCGGCCTCGCACGCGCTCGATTCTGCCGTGGCTGCTCGCGGTGATCGTAGCCGCGGGCGTCGCGCAGGCGCTGTTCGCGCCCGAGTCGAGCTCCGCCCAGGAGTCGTCGGGGTTGCAGGTCGTGGAGGGGCGGGCGCTGTACGAGGAGAGTTGCGCGTCGTGCCACGGAACGCTCGGAGACGGCACGGCGAACGGTCCCCCACTCGAACGCGTCGGCCCGGCGAACGTCGATTTCATGCTCTCGACCGGCCGGATGCCGCTCGCGAACCCGGACCTTCAGCCGCAGCGACAACGGCCCGTCTTCACACCCGAGCAGATCCGCGCGATCGTCGCCTTCGTCGACTCGTTCAGCTCGGGCGGGACGGCGCTTCCGGCGGTCGACGTGCAGGCCGGAAGCCTTTCGCTCGGACAGCAAGCGTACGAGGCCAACTGCGGCGCCTGCCACGGCGCGGCCGGCAGCGGCGACTCGATCGGTGGGAACCAGATCGCCCCGGCGCTCGATCAGGCCACGCCACTACAGATCGCGGAGGCCATCCGCGTCGGCCCGGGACCGATGCCGCGCTTCGGCACGACTGCCGTCGATCAGCGGGATCTCGACTCGATCGTCCGATACCTCGTCCACCTGCGTCACGCGCCCAACCGGGGAGGCCTGGGCCTGACGCGCATCGGCCCCGTCGCCGAGGGCTTCGTCGGCGTGTTCCTCGGCCTCGGGCTGCTGATGCTCGTGATCCGCTACGCGGGGACACGGGAGTGAAGGATCCGTCGAGGATCGCCGGCCTCGCGCTGCTCGCGTCCGCGGGGGGAAGCGTCGCGCTCGCCGTCGTGTACGTCCTCGGGGGCCAGCCGCAGCTCGAGGGCGTGTTCCTGGCGCTGTCGCTCGGCGGCATCGGCGCGGCGCTGATCGTTTGGGGCAAGAGGATTCTGGCAGGGCCCGACGACGTCGAACCGCGCGAGGCTTCGTCCCCGCCGAGCGATGTTGCCGAGGCCGAGGAGGCCGTCGAGGAGGGCGGAGAGCGCATCGCCCGTCGACGCTTCCTGGTCAGGCTGCTGGCCGCCGCGGGCGGCGCGCTCGGCGTCGCGCTCCTGTTCCCCGTTCGCTCGCTCGGTCCGAGCCCCGGCGACACGCTCCTCGTAACGCCGTGGAAGAAGGGGACGCGGCTCGTCACGGAAGACGCGCAGCCGCTGCGGGCGGGCGCCCTCGAGACGGAGTCCGTCGTGACGGTGTTCCCGGAAGGCCACATCGGGTCGGCCGACGCTCAGGGCGTCCTCGTGCGCGTGGAGACGACCGCGCTGACGCTCCCCGAAGGAAGAGATCAATGGGCGCCCGAGGGGAACGTCTGCTACTCGAAGGTCTGCACCCACGCCGGATGTCCGGTCGGTCTGTACGTCCAAACCGAGCACGCGCTTCGGTGCCCATGCCATCAGTCGACGTTCGACGTGCTGACGGGGGCGCAGCCCGTCTCGGGCCCGGCCGTCCGTCCGCTGCCGCAGCTCCCTCTGGAGGTGGACGCGGACGGCTATCTCGTCGCCGGAGGCGACTTCAGCGGCCCCGTCGGCCCGAGTTTCTGGAACATGCCGTGATCGTCCGCCGCGTGGTCGAGGGGCTCGACGAGCGGCTCCATGCGGCGAGCTTCGCGAAGCGAAGCCTGCGAAAGGTCTTCCCGGACCACTGGGCGTTCATGCTCGGCGAGATCGCGATGTACACGTTCCTCATCCTCGTCCTGACAGGGACGTTCCTGACGTTCTTCTACGTCGCCTCCGCCGAGGAGACGACCTACCGAGGTCCGTACGCGCCCCTGCAGGGTCAGCACGTGTCGGCGGCGTACGACTCCGTCATGCGGATCTCCTTCGAGGTGCGGGCCGGGCTCGTCATGCGACAGATCCACCACTGGGCCGCCCTCGTCTTCGTCGGCGCGATCATGCTCCACGCGATCCGAGTGTTCTTCACCGGAGCGTTCCGTAAGCCGCGCGATATCAACTGGTTGATCGGCGTCTCGCTCCTGCTGCTCGGCACCGGCGCCGGCTTCACGGGCTACTCCCTCCCGGACGACCTCCTCTCCGGAACGGGATTGCGGATCGCCTACTCGGCGGTCTTGTCCATCCCGTTTCTCGGCCCCTGGATCGCATACCTGGTCTTCGGCGGCGAGTTCCCGACTCACGCGATGCTCTCGCGGCTGTTTGTCTTCCATGTCTTCCTGCTCCCGGCGCTGATCGCGGGCGCGCTGTCGGCGCACCTCGCCCTCGTCTGGCATCAGAAGCACACACAGTTCAAGTCAGCGGGGCGAACCGAAGACAACGTCGTCGGGTCCTCGCTTTGGCCTCGGTACACGCTAAAGAGCGTCGGGCTGTTCTTCGCCATCGGCGCCGTCCTCGCGATCCTCGGCGGGCTCTTCCAGATCAACCCGGTCTGGTTCTACGGTCCGTTCAACCCCACCGTGCCGACCTCGCCGGCCCAGCCGGACTGGTATGTGGGGTGGCTCGAAGGGAGCCTCCGGTTGGCGCCGCCGTTCGAGCCGCGGCTCTTCGGATGGACGCTGCCCGAACCGTTCATCCCCGGCGTCGTCGTTCCGGGCGCGTTCTTCACGATCCTGGCGGCGTGGCCGTTCCTCGAGCGCCGGATCACTCACGACCGCGACCAGCACAATCTCCTCGATCGCCCCCGCGACAGCCCGATGCGGAGCGGCGTGGGCGCTGCGGGCATCACGTTTATGGCCATCCTGACGCTCGCGGGAAGCAACGACCTCCTGGCGTACCTGTTCCGGGTGTCGGTCGAAGGCATGAACGCCGTCATGCGAATCCTGCTCGTCGTCGGCCCGATCGTGGCCGGGGTCCTCACCTATGTCGTCTGCCATGAGCTGCGACGCGGGGAGTTCCATCCCATCCGCCGGCCCGACCGCATCGCCCTCCGGCGAACCAGCGAAGGCGGCTTCACCGCAGAGCCTGTGGGTCCGGCATCACGCGATGCTTTCGCGCATCAGGCCGACGGACGCCCCCACTACGAGGATCGCGCCGAGCATGAGCAGCGGGAACCCGAACACCAAGCCGCCGGCCAGGACCGCGACGCCGACGCCGAAGACGAGGGGCCAGGGTGAGTCCATCGTGAAGGCCGTGATCGGCTCCCCGGCCGCGGCACCGGGGTCCGCGTCGCCGCGATCCTCGACGGGCTCGCTCGAACCGCGCATCTTCGACCAAGCGTATGCGGCCATGACGTAGGTCGCGGCTGCCGTGCCGAGCAGCAGAATCGTTCCCGCCGGCTCGTAGCTGACGAACCAGTAGATCGTCGCGCTCGCCGCTATGAACGTTCCGGATGCCAGGAACACCTTGACGAGCGTCCTCACGACTTGCCCTCCCGCTCACGTTCCATTCGCTTGGAGACCTCGCGGGCCGCCTGGTGGACGTCGTACGCAGGCCGCTCCGAGCGGATCTGCGGAAGCCGCTCGAAGTTGTGGTCCGGCGGCGGCGAGCTCGTCGCCCACTCGAGCGAGTACCCGCCCCAGGGGTCGTCGCCCGCGGGTACCCGACGAACGAGCGAGACGACGACATCGACGATGAACACAAGCACGCCGGCCGAAAGGACGGCGAATCCGATCGTCGCGACGAGGTTCGGCGTCTCCCATCCCAACCCAGACGGGTACGTCGCGACGCGCCGCGGCATCCCGCGAAGCCCGAGCGTGTACATCGGCGTGAACGTGACGTTGAAGCCGACGAACATCAGCGCGACGGACACCTTCGCGAGCCGCTCGCGCAGCATGGCGCCGGTGATCTTCGGGAACCAGAACGCGATCGCCGCGAAAATCGCGAAGACGCTTCCACCCATGAGCACGTCGTGAAAATGTGCGACGACGAAGTACGTGTCATGGAAGTGGTAGTCGAGCGGCGGCGAAGCGACCATCACGCCTGTGATCCCGCCGATGAGGAAGTTGCCCATGAACGCGAGAGCGAACAGCATCGGCGACGAGAACCAGATCCGGCCTCGCCACATCGTCCCTATCCAGTTGAAGAACTTGATGCCGGTCGGCACCGCAATCAGGAACGACATCGCCGAGAAGAACGGGTTTTCGACAGCCCCCGTCGTGAACATGTGGTGTGCCCATACCGTCATCGAGTAGCCGGCGATCAGCAGCGTCGCCAGCACGAAGCCCGTGTAGCCGAACAACCGCTTGCGCGAGAACACCGGGACGATCTCGGTGATCACGCCGAAGAACGGCAGGATCATGATGTACACCTCGGGGTGTCCGAAGAACCAGAACAGATGCTGGTACAGGATCGGGCTGCCGCCGGCGTTTGGATCGAACAGGTGACCGCCGAGCCTCCGATCGACGAAGAGCATCGAGAACGCGACAGCGATCGACGGAAACGCGACGAGAACGATCACCATCGTCACGATGGTGTTCCAGGTGAAGATCGGCACCCGCCACATGATCATCCCCGGCGCCCGCAGCAGGATCGCCGTGGCGAGCAGGTTCACCGCGGTCAGGATGCCGGACACACTCGTCACGAGGAGGCCGACGATCCACAGATCCTGGCCGAAGCCGGGCATGAACGGCCGCGTGGACAGCGGCGTGTACGCCGTCCAGCCGCTCGACGCTGCGCCGCCGGCGGTGAGAAAGCCGGAGAGGACGATCACGCCGCCGAAGACGAACATCCAGTACGACATCGCGTTCAACCGCGGGAACGCGACGTCCGGGGCGCCGATCTGAAGCGGAAGCAGGTAGTTGGCAAGGCCGAACGCAAACGGCGCGACGAACAAGAAGATCATGACCGTGCCGTGAATCGTGAACAAGGAGTTGTACGTCTCGCGGCCGACGAGCTCGTGATCGGGAGCGGTCAACTGCGCACGCATGATCCACGCGAGCAGCCCGCCGATCAGAAAGAACCCGAACGTCGTGACCATGTACAGGATGCCGATCCGCTTGTGGTCGGTGGTCGTGAGCCACGCGACGATTCCGCTCGGTCGCGACTCGGGATGCTCCAGGACGGCGGTCGCGCTCACGCGCCGGCTCCGCCGCCGGCGAGCCAGGCGTCGAACTCGGCGCCGCTCACCACGCGGACGTCGAACGTCATCTCTGCGTGATCGAGCCCGCAGAACTCGGCGCACTCACCGCGGAAGGTTCCGAGGCGCTCCGGAACGATCTGGAACATGTTCGTCTGCCCGGGGATCGCGTCGCGTTTGAACAACAGGTCTGGCACGTAGAACGCGTGGATGACGTCCGCGGAGTGCAGCACGATGCGGACCGTCTGCCCTTGAGGAAGCATGAGCGTCGGCGGCGCGGCCGGCGAGCCGGTCACGACCACGTCCGTCCCCTTGTACGCGAAACGCCAGGACCAGTCGAACGCCGTTACGTCCACCGTCACGGCCGGCCTCGCCGAGGTGCTGTCGACACGATCCTCGACTCCGAACGTCGCCGTGAAGAGCCCGGCCACGATCAGTACAGGGATCGCGGTATAGACGATCTCGAGCGGGATGTGCTTGCTGAACAACGCAGGCCGGCCCGGCCGGTTGCCGCGATAACGGACGGACGCGAAGAGGATGAGCCCAAGGACGATGCCGCCGACGACCATGCTCGCCCCGACGAAGAGCCGCCAAAGACCGGCAACATCCGAGGCCTGCTCGGAGCTGGGGGCCGGAAGCCCAAACCGCGGGGAACAGCCGACGAGGACCAGCACCGCGAGGACGAGGATAGAGGCGGTCCTGGGTCGCACGGCACGTTCGTATATCCCCTGGGCGCACCCGGCAACCGTGCCCCAACGGAGGGCCGGTGCGCGGCAACGCGCTCCTTGACACGGCCGGCCCGCGCCGGGCAGACTGTCGGCGTGTTTGACCGGCCATTCAAATCCGTCGCCTCACGTCCTCTGGCCGGCCGAGTACCCACGCCTCCGGCCGGGTAGGCGCCTCGCGCCCGCCGGCCACTGCCTGGCTGAAGGGCCGCACCGCGGTCCCGCACGGACGACCGAACGGGGAGGCTGGCAATGGAAGGCACCTACGACGCCCGCATCGAGCGCGAGGCCGACGCGCTCGAGCGGCATTGGCGAACGGCGGCCCGGTGGACCGGCGTCGAGCGGGCACATCGGCCGGAGGACGTCATCCGGCTGAGGGGCTCGACCAAGGTCGAGCACACGCTCGCGCGGCACGGCGCCGAACGCCTGTGGCACCTGCTCGAGCGAACGCCGTACGTCTCGGCGCTCGGCGCGATGACCGGCGGGCAGGCCGTCGAGATGGTCAAGGCCGGCCTGAACGCGATCTACCTGTCCGGATGGCAGGTGGCGGCCGACGCCAACGTCGCCGGTCAGACCTACCCCGATCAGAGCCTGTATCCGGCCGACAGCGCGCCGGCCCTCGTCCGTCGAATCAACAACGCGCTGCTGCGAGCGGATCAGATCGCGTGGGCGGACGGTGACGCGTCGACGCACTGGCTCGCACCCATCGTCGCCGACGCGGAGGCGGGATTCGGCGGCGCGCTCAATGCGTTCGAGCTCATGAAGGCGATGATCGAGGCCGGTGCCGCGGGCGTGCACTTCGAGGACCAGCTCGCCTCCGAGAAGAAGTGCGGCCATCTCGGTGGCAAGGTGCTCGTCCCGACGTCGCAGTTCCTCAGGACCCTGACGGCGGCGCGTCTGGCGGCCGACATCCTGGACGTGTCGACTGTGCTCATCGCCCGCACCGATGCGGACGCCGCGACGCTCGTTACCACCGACGTCGACCCGTACGACGAGCCGTTCCTGACGGGCGAGCGGACGCCCGAGGGCTTCTACGGCGTCCGACACGGAGTCGAGGCGGCGATCCGCCGCGGACTCGCGTACGCGCCACTCGCCGATCTGCTGTGGTGCGAAACGTCGCGGCCGGACCTCGGCGAGGCGCGGGAGTTTGCGGATGGCATCCACGAACGGTTCCCCGACAAGATGCTGGCGTACAACTGCTCGCCGTCGTTCAACTGGGCCGCCAACCTCGGCGCAAGGGAAATCGGCCGCTTCAAGGACGCGCTCGGCGAGATGGGCTACCGGTTCCAGTTCATCACGCTGGCGGGGTTCCACGCGTTGAACGCGTCGATGTTCGACCTGGCGCATGCGTACGCGGGGGAGGGCATGCCCGCGTACGTACGGCTGCAGGACCGGGAGTTCGAGATGGAGGGCGACGGATACACCGCGACGCGGCACCAGACGGAGGTCGGGACCGGATACTTCGACCGCGTGGCACAGGTCGTGAGCGGCGGTCACTCGTCGACGCTGGCGTTGGTCGGCTCCACGGAATCGGCGCAGTTCGATCGTCGAGCGCACGGGATGCGCGATGACGAGGGGGAGGAGCCCGTCGGCGACCAAGACGAGGCGACCGCGTAGCGCCGCGCGCTTTCCACCTTGACGCCCGGAGGCTCCCTCGGTACGTTGCAGCTGCAATTCCCCACCGAGGGAGTCGGATTTCGAATGATCCGCACGCGGTGTGCAGGACTGGTGGCGGCGATGATCCCCTGCCGCCTGTGCTGTCCAGTTACCGATCTCGCGTCCTGACGGCGCGATCTACGACGTGCGGCGCTAGACGACCCGACCTCACATCCAAGCCAGACCTATTGGGGAGCCGCGCACCGCGGCTCCCATCTTCGTTTCCGCGACGAGATCGAAGGACGACCCGTGACCGAGCGACCGACTATGACGACGGGGACGACGCCACCCGCGACGACGCCGCCGACGTCGGCCCGAGCGGCCGAGGCGCACGACACCAAGTCGCCCCGCCGGCCGCGCAAGCGCGGCGAGGGCCAGTGGGGCCTCGGCTACTTCGAACCGCTCAATGCGGCCGAGCGAGCCAAGCGCGACGACGACGGCCTCAACGTCCGTGCCCGCATCGAATCCACGTATGCCAGGAAGGGGTTCCGCTCCATCGACAAGACCGACCTGCGCTCGCGCTTTCGGTGGTGGGGCCTCTACACGCAGCGAAAGCAAGGGATCCCCGGGGGCGCTACAGCGACGGTGGAGCCGAACGAGCTCGAGGACGAGTTCTTCATGCTGCGGATCCGCATCCCGGGCGGCGCCCTGACGAGCGACCAGCTCCGCGCCATCGCCCATTGCAGCGAGCGATACGGGAGGGACGTCGCCGACGTCACCGACCGCCAGAACGTCCAGCTCCACTGGATCCGGATCGAGGACGTACCCGCGATCTGGGCCTGCCTCGAGACGGTCGGACTATCGACCCAGGAGGCGTGCGGGGACACGCCGCGCGTGATGATCGGATGCGCCCTCGCCGGCGTCGATGCCGACGAGCTCATCGACGCCACTCCGGTCTTGCTCGAGACCGAGAGGCGCTTCGTGGGCGACGAGCGCTTCTCGAATCTGCCGCGTAAGTACAAGACCTCGATCAGCGGCTGCCGCCAGCAATGCGGGCACCATGAGGTCAACGACGTCTCGTTCGTGGGCGTCCAGCACCCCGATCTCGGCCCCGGATTCGACCTGTGGGTGGGGGGCGGGCTCTCGACGAACCCCATGCTCGCCCATCGCCTGAACGCCTTCGTCGAGCCCCGTCTGGTCCCCGACGTCTGGGCGGCCGTCACCGCCACGTTCCGTGATTACGGGTACCGTCGCGCGCGGAATCACGCCCGGCTGAAGTTCTTGATCGCCGACTGGGGCCCCGAGCGGTTCCGCGAGGTGCTGGAGGAGCAGTTCCTCGGATTCGCCCTGCCCGACGGCCCTGCACCGGACCCCAGCGAGCACGCTCACCGCGACCACGTTGGCGTTCACCGGCAGCGCGACGGACGCCGGTACGTCGGGTTCGCGCCTCGCGCGGGCAGGATCCACGGGCACCAGCTCCGCCGCGTCGCCGAGCTCGCGGACCGGTTCGGGGCGGCACGCATCCGCACGACGACGCAGCAGAAGATCGTGATCCTCGACGTCGACGCCGCAAGCGTCGCTGACATCGTCGCCGAGCTCGAGGCCGAGGACCTCCGCGTGAACCCCAGCTCGTTCCGGGCCGGCATGGTTGCCTGCACCGGCATCGAGTTCTGCAAGCTCGCGATCGTCGAGACGAAGGGCCGGGCGGCTTGGCTCGCGCGCGAGCTCGAGGAACGCATTCCCGACCTCGACGAGCAGCTCCGCATCCACGTCAACGGATGTCCGAACTCGTGCGCGCGGTTCCAGCTCGCGGACATCGGACTCATGGGCGTCGTCCTCGCGCGGCCCGACGGGACGAAAAGCGAGGCCTTCTTCGTGCACCTGGGCGGCGGGCTCGGGGCGCGGGGCGGGTTTGCGCGCAAGGTGAAGGGAACGCGCGTGTTCGCCGAGGACGCCGCCGACTACGTGGAGGCGCTCGTTCGACGGTACCGCCAGCGTCGCAACGACCTCCCCAACTTTCGCGCGTTCGTGAATGCGCTGCCGGACGACGAGCTGCAGGCCTTCGCGAGGTGGGATCGATGAGCGATCGAGAGCCCATTCACGAGCCGGCGCTTCCCGTCCTGGACGAGGAGTCCACATGGGTCCACGAGGCCGCGAACCGGTTCGAGCACGCATCGGCCGAGGAGCTCCTCACCTGGGCGCTCGGCACGTTCCATCCCCGGATGGCCATCAGCGCGGCGGGCGGCGTCGACGGGATGGCGATCGTCGACATGGCCTGGCGGATCGACCAGCGCGTGCGCGTGTTCACGCTCGACACCGGCCGGCTGCCGCCGGAGACCTACGCGCTGTTCGAGCAGGTCCGCGACAAGTACGGCATCGACGTGGAGTTCGAGTTCCCCGAGCGCGCCGACGTCGAGACGCTCGTCAGGAGGAACGGGCCGAATCTGATGTACCGATCCCTCGACCTCCGCCTCGCATGCTGCGAGATCCGGAAGGTGCAGCCGCTCAAGCGCAAGCTCGCGACCCTGGACGCCTGGGTCGCCGGGCTGCGCCGCGAACAGTGGAAGAGCCGACGGAACGTAGCGAAGGTCGAGCTCGACCGCGATCACGGCGGTATCGTGAAGATCAACCCACTCGCGGACTGGTCGCTCGACGACGTCTGGGATTACGTCCGCAAGAACGACGTCCCCTACCACGAGCTCTTCGACCACGGATACACATCGATCGGGTGCGCGCCGTGCACGCGCGCCGTGATGCCCGGCGAGCACGAGCGCGCCGGGCGCTGGTGGTGGGAGCAGGATACCGACAAGGAGTGCGGCATCCACTGCTCGGTCGGCCTTCTCGGAACCAAGAGCGACAGCGAGCGCGCGCACAGCGGCCGAGTGGTCCACGGAGTGAGCGAGGAGGCGTCGTAGCGATGCCGTTCGGATACCCGGTGTTCCTCGAGCTCGAGGGCAGGCGCGCGGTCGTGATCGGCTCAGTGGCGGTCCGCGAGGGCAAGCCCGAGCAGCTGCGCGCGGCCGGTGGGACCGTCGAGGTGTTCGACGACGGCGCGTGGCAGCCCGAGGATCTCGACGGCGCGTTCGTCTGCGTCGCCTCCTCCCCAGACCCCGATGAGCGCGACCGGATCGCGCGCGAGGCGCGGGCTCGCGGCATCCTGGTCAACGTCATGGACGACGTTGCGAACTGCGACTTCGCCGCGCCGTCGATCGTCCGGCGCGGTGACCTCGTCCTGGCCATCTCGACCGGCGGGCGGTCGCCCGCGCTTGCCCGCCGGCTACGCGAGGACCTCGAGGGTCGCTTCGGCGCGGAGTGGGCGAACGTCGTCGAGGTCCTCCGAGACGTGCGCGACCGTACGCTTCCCGCGCTACCTGACCTCGGCGAACGCGCACGCCGGTGGCACGAGGCCCTCGATCTCGACGAGGCGCGGGAGCTCGCCGGATCCGGACGGACCGAGGAGCTCAGGCGGCGTCTGCTCGGCCGGCTCCTCGACGACCGGTCACTTCACCGGGAGACGGTCACGTGAGGGCGGACGGCCGCGTGATCCTCGTAGGCGCCGGACCCGGCGACCCGAAGCTCATCACCGTGCGCGGCGCCGAGGCCCTCGCCGTCGCCGACGTCGTCGTCTTCGATCGGCTCGCGGCGCCGGCCCTGCTCGACCTCGCCCCGCCCGACGCCGAGCGCGTGTACGTGGGGAAAGAGCCGGGCCGGGCGGCGACGCCACAAGAGGCCATCGCCCGGCTGCTCGTCGAGCGAGCTCGCGCCGGCCGAACCGTCGTGCGGCTGAAGGGCGGTGATGCGTTCGTGTTCGGCCGCGGGGGTGAGGAGGTTCTCGCCTGCGCGGATGCCGGCGTTCCCGTCGAGGTCGTCCCTGGAGTCACGTCGGCGCTCGCCGCGCCGGCCTCGATCGGCGTTCCGGTGACGCACCGCGACGTCGCGCGGAGCGTTGCCGTCGTGACCGCCAGCGCCGCGCACGGGGACGGCGTCGACCTCGCGGACGTCGCAACGGCCACCGACACGCTGGTGGTGTTGATGGCGGCCGGCAGGCTCGCCGCCACGTGCCAACAGCTCGTCGCAGCGGGTCGCGACGCGCAGACGCCAGCGGCGATCGTGCAGTGGGCGACGACCGAGGACGAGCGAAGCGTCATCGGGACGCTCCAGACGCTGCCGGCGCTCGCGCTCGCGGCCTCGATCGGTCCCCCCGCCACGCTCGTCGTCGGCGACGTCGTTGCGCTCGGATCGAAGAACCGGCCTCGCGTCACGGCATCCAGTCAGGTGAACATCACGCGCCGATGACATCGGCGACGAATGCGGCTCGGGCGGCCACGGATCCCCTTGGCAGCTCGATCGGCAGGTACCCCGCCGCGCGATACGAATCGACGATCGCCCGGTGAAACGCGACGACGTCCTCGAACGCCATCCTCCGCTCGTCGTCGGTGCAATAGATCTCCTCCCAGGGCGCCAGCAGCATCACCGTACCGTCGTACCGATGGGTCGTCGCCGCTCGAAGACTCGGCCCCGTCTCTGCTCCGAGATGTGCCGCGTAGGCGATGCAGTCCGGGATTCCGCGATCGAAGACGACGACGCCCTCCGCACGCACCGCGGCCTCGAACTTCTCGATTGAACGACGAAGCAGCAGGTCGACGAATCGGTCCTCGTCTTTTTCGAACGTCACGGGCCGGCCGGCCGCGCGCTCCTCGGCCAGGATCTCGCGGGCGGGCTCCGCGACGACGACGACGTGCGACGGCATCGCGCGAAGCACCGCGGTCTTGCCGGTCCCCGGCGCGCCGGTGAGCACGTGCCGGCGCGGGTCGCTCACGCCCGACCCTCGTCCGGTTCGATTCGCTCGATGAACGCTCGCAGGTCGCCGATCGAGGCGATCGTCGGGCCGGTCCACGGCTCGTAGCCGGGGCGAAGCATCGAGCCTTCGATCTCCGACGGGTTGCGAACGAGGACCGGAGCCATCCCCACGGCGGCCGCGCCGCGAAGCTCTCCGTAGCTGCCGTCGCCCACGTAGACGCAGCGATCCGCGTCGACGCCGAGGCGCTGGATCGCAGCGAGGTAGATCCCGGCGTCGGGCTTGCGCAGTCCCACCTCACACGAGAAGACCTCGACCTCGATCAGGCCGACGAAATCCGATGCGTGCCACAACGCCGGCGTGTCCGGCGCGCACATGCTGACGAGCGCCGAGCGATACCCCTCGTCGCGGACCCATCGCACCGTCTGGAGCGCTCCGGGGAGCGGACGGAAGAAGCGGTCGTAGAGGGTCGCCCGGACCGACACCGCCTCCTCCAACTGTCGCTCGCTCGGGTCGCCGCCTGCTCGACGAGCGATCTCGCGGAGGTTCTGCCGAACGTCGCCCAGCAGACCGGTCTGCCGCTCGATCGCGCTGCCCTGCCACGCCGTGCGCAGCAGATGCGCATCGACACCGAGCGCGCCGGCGGCGACGTCGAAGTGGGCCGACCAGTCGGCGACCGGAAACTCGCCGACGAGCGTCCCGAAGAGGTCGAAGACGACCGCGTCGAACCGCCGCGTCAGCGCGCTCGCCATTCGCGGTCCAGGAGACCGTAGATCGCCAGGTCGTGAAACCCACCGCTCCCACGCCCCTCCTCGCGATGCACGCCCTCGAAGGTAAATCCCAGACGCTCGGGGACAGCACGGCTCCGGTGATTGTCGACGCCGGCGCGGATGACGACGCGATGCACGCCCATCGCGTCGAAGGCATAGTCGATCAGGGCCTCGCATCCCCGGGTGACGAAGCCACGGCCCTCGAAGCGCGAGCGGATCCAGTACCCGATCTCGACCGCGATGCCGAACGGATCCCGCCCCATCCCCATCCCGCCCCCGAACTCCCCCTCCACCCAGATGCCACAGGCCTCGAGGCTTTCCGGATCCTTGGTCAGGCTCTCCAGCCACACGCGCTCCTCGTCCTTCACGG
>JBKOWM010000050.1:0-11536 GCA_046724395.1 Actinomycetota bacterium | reverse complement strand
GGTACGGGTCGATAACCGTAGGGCCGTGATCCCGCTCGGTGAGGCAACACAATGCTGAGACGAACCGACATACGCGGCGGCTCCCGTTCCAACGTTGGAAGCTGTTCTTGGGGGACGCTCGCAGACGTCCGTAGCGACGCGAACAGCGAGGCCCCCGGGGCCACGTCGTGACTCAGAAGTCGTATCCGAAACGTTCGAGTTCATGTTGGAAGACAGCCTCGACGATCCTCCTCGCCCGGTGTGTGTAGTAGCACCGGTAGTCCGCATCCCTTCCCGGCGTGACGTTTTGCCGTGGGATCAGGACCCGCGTGCTGACACCTAACCGCCTGGTTGCTTCGTCGAAGTCGCGCTGGAGATGCTCGAACCGCATGACGAAGTCGGCGTCGGTCGTGTAGCGGCCAAACAGCTCTTGACGTCTTACGTAGCGGGCAAGAGGACGCCGGAGGCGAGAGCGGATCCCGTGCGGGAGGTACAGTCGTTCCACCCAGTTACAGAACGTGGGACTCTCACACGCGATCTCGATCGCGTTCGATATCCCGGGAAGTCTGTTGAGCACAAAGGCTGGATCGCTGAGCTTCAGGCTCTTTGCTCGGAGGCGAACGTATCTCGTTACGAGAAGATCGAACGGGTTCCGGACCGTCGTGAACTTGAATGCTGCACGTGCCTCCTCATCAGATATGAGTCCGGCGTGTTTCAGTTGCGACAAGGTGCCATGTTTCCGATCGATGAGCGTCATTCCGGACTCATCCACGATCGACTGTGCGGGGAAGTACACGCCATCGAGGGACGGAATGAGGGCGCCTTCACCGACAGCCGTGCACCCTGTCCCCGGCGTCATCAAGAAAACGTAGTTGAATTTGAACGAGCGAATTGGCATGCGGATCGTATGCCGTGTGCCGCGAGTGGCGCCGGCTCAGCCCTCCCCTCAGCCGCGCTAAGCTCCTTCTCGTTTCTACACCCGCGATCGAGCGAGGTCGAGCACGTCGGAGTAGTGTCCGACTTCGGGCAGCAGCGGCCGGGATGGTGCTCCACCGTACGTTTGGGTCTTGCGTCCGGGTCGGTGCAGTCCCATCGGTCTCGACCAACGGAGAGTGACGAAAATCGAAATCGACGGTCAAGACGACGGCCGTCGGTGCCGAGACTGACTAGTCAGGCGATCGGATCGGAGGGCCGCATGCATCCGACGAGACGGGACGTCCTGAAGAAATCCGTGGCGATCGTAGGCGGAGCGCTGGCCTCCCGGGTGGTGCGAGCGCTCCCCGCCGAGGCTGCCTCCAAGCACCTCGATCAGACGACGCGCTTGCTCACCCACGACACGTCGCTAACGACGTTGATTGTCCCGCGCGGACACACGCTGAGGTTCGACCCGAGGTCGACCGTCACCGTGGAGATGAGCGGCAACCTGATCGTGCACGGACGCCTGGAGATGAAACCGGACCCCGGGCACGTTCACACCTTGCGTTTCGTCGGCGTCGACGAGAGCCGATACGTGGGAGATACCATGGACCCCGTCGACTCCGACGTCGGGCTTTGGGTGATGGACCGTGGAGTGCTCGACATCCTCGGTCAGGGCAAAGCGCCTTGGAACCGGCGTGGAACTCATCGGACGTGGAAGCGCGGCGACGACATCCGCGTTGCGCCCACGGGCGGAGGCGATTTTGGCTCCTCGGGCTTCGCGGCGTTCACGCCCGGATCCCATGTTCCTCGACCGAGCGGGTCCGTGCCGCCTGCCGAGGTGATGAACCTCACACGAACCGTGTCGATCGAGGGTACGCCCTCGGGCCGAGCACACGTGTTCATCCGGTCGTCCCGACCGCAATCGATCCGATACGCGCAACTTCGATACCTCGGGCCGCGAAAGCCGAGCGCCTCGGCCGAGATCGGAACCGGGAAGATCCTCGGCCGTTGGATGCTCCATTTCCACCACTGTGGAGACGGGTCGCGTGGCTCGGTCGTCGAGGGCGTCGTGGCGCGTGACGGAGGCTCCCACGCCTTCGTCGCGCACGGCTCACATGGCATCACGTTCGCCCGTTGTATCGCCTACGACACGAACGAGGCTCAGTATTGGTGGGACGCCGGCATGCCTGGCGATGCCTCAAACGACGTCACGTATGATCACTGTGTCGCCGCTCTCGAACGCTTCGGAGACCAGGACTACGCGATCAATCGCGGTTTCGGTGCGCAGACCGGCTCCGGGAACAAGATGCTCGGCTGCGTGGCCGTCGGCGGTCAAGCGCACAACACTGCGGGCGGGTTCGAGTGGCCCGAGGCCGCCGGGGACAAAGCCTGGACCATCAATGACTGCGTATCGCATAACAACGTTGGGCGGGGATTCTACTTCTGGCACAACACGCCAGCTACTCCGCCGACCCCTCGCCGGGTCGCAAGACGCTTCACCGCGTACCGCAACAACGCCGGCGGCGTCACCCAGGGCGCGTACACGACGCAGCACGACTGGACCGACCTCGTAATCGAAGGATCTGACATCGGACTCGAGATCGACGCGATCGACGTCGCTCGAGGGAACAGGTACGTGCGTCCACGCATCGAATCTTGCGAGACGGCGATCGCGCTGCGTTCAGCGGGCCCGAACGCCTCGAAGGAGTTCGAACATGTCGTTGGCGCGGTGATCAAGGGCTGCAAGACCGTCGTGGACGTAGACTGCTCAACGGCTAGACGACTCGAATTCGTCCGCTGCCTCGTGAACGGCAACGATCTCGAATCATCGATGGTCGTCCGTCGAAACGCCCCCCTCGGATCGTTGCTGCGTTCGCAGCGAAGGGACGGCTCGGCATGGGAGATGGACCTCTCCACAGGGGCCGTCAAGAAAATACAGGCGTTCGCGTGACATCGGCGCGCGCGGTGCCCAGATCCGGGCGCCTGGGCGCGGCGGTCCTCACTGATCGAGTCGACCCGTGCCCCGATCGCGCGCTCTCCAGACGCGAAGAAGCGGGCGGGTCTCCCCGCCCGCTTCCTTCCATCGCAGATACTGAGGTCACCCGACCCGACGGAACCTCCGTTCTACCAACCAGCCGGCCGATCGTCTTACCACCTGCGACCCAGCTCGCGCTTGCGAGGTGCACGACGTAGCTCTCGTCAGAGGCGATCGAGAAGCTCGTGAAGCCCCACCTCGAACGGGGGCACCGGCGGAACGCCCGCAGCGCGGAGGAACACGCTCACGAGCGAAGAGTTTTTTGGACGCGGCGCGACCAGGCCGAGCGCATGCGCCTGCTGCGCGTCGACGTCGACGGCTAGACCACAGATCGTCTTGGCGTAGCACAGGACGTCGAACCAGCTCGCTGCGCGATCCCCCGCCAGGTGGTACATCCCAAAACGCTCGGTCAGAACGAGAGCCACGATGCGGTCGGCCAAATGCCGAACGTACGTCGGCGATCCGACGCGGTCGGCGATGCCCCCCGCGCGACGCCCCGCACGCAGCCGACGGAGCGCACGAGTACAGTAGTCCTTCCCGCTTCCGAACACGTACCCCGTCCGGACGATGAAATGCTCCGGCAAGACGTCGGCGACCGCACGCTCGCCGGCCAGTTTGCTCCTCGCGTACACGCTCACCGGGTTGGGCCGATCCCGCTCATCGTACGGACGACCCTTCTCGCCGTCGAACACGTAATCGGTCGAGA
The DNA here is from genome assembly GCA_046724395.1 of Actinomycetota bacterium. Classification (GTDB taxonomy): domain Bacteria; phylum Actinomycetota; class UBA4738; order UBA4738; family HRBIN12; genus DATAEU01. The sequence continues at coordinate 7,898 of JBKOWM010000050.1, read as the reverse complement.
CATGGACCAGCACCGCGCCGCTCGCGCGCGCGGTCTCGGCGAGGCTCCGGGGACCGAGCTCGTTGTCGCGCATCGCGCGCAGCGGAGCGGACTCGCATCCGTCCACGTCGGTGTACGCCGCGAAGTTGAGGATCGCGTCGGGTCGTAACGGCCGGAGTGTTCGCATGACCACGTCTCGGTCCGCCACATCGAGGTCCGCGTGCGTGAACGCGTCCACGTCGTGCACGGGCGGAACGACGTCAAGGAAGGCCCGTCCGAGTCCGCCTCCGGCCCCGGCGACGACGAGCCTCACGCCGAGGCACCCGCCATGACGGCCTTGACCCAATCCGAGTTGTCCTCGTACCAGGCGACCGTGGCGGCCAGACCCGCGTCGAACGGGACCGTCGCGCGCCACCCCAGCGAGTCGAGACGATCCCACACCACGCCGTACCTGAAATCGTGGCCCAGACGGTCGGGCGTATGCGAGATGATCGAGAACGGCTGGCCGAGCAATCGGCACACGCGTCGCGCGAGCTCGATGTTCGACAGCTCGGTGCCGCCACCGATGTTGTAGACGGTTCCCGGCTGACCTCGGTCGAGCACCGTCGAGATCGCCCGAACGAAATCGGTGACGTGGAGCCATTCGCGCTGGTTGGAACCGTCTCCATACACAGGGATCGGGTTGCCGCGCAACGCAGACAACACAAACATGGGGATCGCCTTCTCCGGATGCTGTCGCGGTCCGAAGGCGTTCGTCCCGCGGACGACCGTGATCGCGGAGCCGTACGTGACGACGTGCGAGCGAGCGAGCATCTCGGCGGCCGCTTTCGTCGCTGCGTAGGGACTGTTCGGCAGTAGTGGAGCGTCCTCGGTGAACGCCTGGTCGGTCCGCGAGCCGTACACCTCGTCGGTCGACACGAGAAGCATCGGTTTGCCTGACCGACGACAGGCCTCGAGCACGACGTGCGTCCCGAGCACGTTCGAGACGACGAACGACCGGGACGAGACGATCGAGCGATCGACGAAGGACTCCGCCGCGCCATGCACGACGTGATCCGCCCACTCGACGAGCGGGTCGACGACGGTAGCGTCCGCCACATCGCCTCGCACGAAGGCGTATCGCGTATCTTGCTCGTGCGCTACGAGGTTCCGCGTCGACCCCGCGTACGTGAGGTTGTCGAGAACGGTGACGTTCACGTCGTGTCGCTCGAGCAACAGGTCGACGAGATGGGATCCGATGAAGCCGGCCCCGCCGGTCACCAGGATTCGGCGCTCCGACATCGACTAAGCCCTCCCGTTCACCCTCGACGCTCACGACCGCCGAGGACGGCCCGCGTCAACCGCGTATGGCCGCGACGGTCGTCCGTATGATTGGTTCGATCGGGAAGGAGCCTTCGCATGCAGTTCCGTGAGACGTCGCTCCACGATGTCATCGTCATCGAACCCCGAGCGATCGCTGACGAGCGCGGCTGGTTCATACGCGTGTTCGCGGCGAACGCGTATCGCGAGGCCGGGATCGAGCACACGCTCGTCCAGGAGAACCAATCTCGATCGAAGCGAAGGACGATCCGAGGTCTGCACACGCGCTCGCGTCTCACTGAGGCCAAACTCGTCCGGTGCGCGCGCGGCGAGATCTACGATGTCGTCGTCGATATTCGGCCCTGGTCACCGACGTTCCTTCGATGGGAGCGGTTCGCGCTCGACGACCGAGATCACCGTCAGGTCTATATTCCGCCGGGCTGCGCGCACGGATTCCAGGCCCTATCGGAGTTCGCCGACGTCTGCTATCAGGTGAGCGCGTACTACGATCCATCACTCGAGGTCGCGATCGCCTGGCACGATCCGCAGCTCGCCATCCCTTGGCCGTTGGACGACCCGATCCTATCGGAGCGCGACCGAGGCGCGCCGACGCTGGGCGAGATACGGCCGCGCCTGGACGAGTGGTTCGGCCGCACGCGCCCCCCGATTACGTAAATCCGTCCCGGGGCATTGGCATCGGTCGAGCGAGCGGGCGGCCGTCGAACTACGGTCGGCCCGATTCGAGCCATCGCTGGACGCGACCCACGGCGATGACAACGCGCTCCACATGCTCGTCGGTCATCTCCGTCCACAGGGGGAGAGTCAAGACGCTGGCGGCCGCGGCATCGGTCACCGGGAGGTTGGCGTTGGCTGCCACCGTGCGGCGGTACGCCCGCATCTCGTGAACCGGCGGGCTGTAGTAGCGCCGCGTGTCGATCCCCTCGGCCGCGAGGGCCTGCGAGAGCCACGCTGCTCCAGCGCCGAACAGGTCGGGATCGACCAGGACGGTGAAGTCCTTGTACGTGCTGCGATCCTCTTGACGAACCTGGGGAAACGCGATGCCGGGCACGGAAACGAGCGCTTCGCGGTAGAGTCGGGCGAGCTCGTTGCGTCGCCAGATCCGCTCGTCGAGCGTCTCGAGCGAGCGCAGGCCGATCGCGGCGTGGGTCTCCGACATCCGGGCGTTCAGGCCCACGAACCTGCAGTCATAATCCCCCGGATTTCCGTAGTCGCGGCCGATCCGACACCGCTCCGCCAATGTGTCGTCGTTCGTCGAGATGAGCCCGCCTTCTGTCGCGACCAGCACCTTTGTCGGCGAGAGGCTGAAGACCTCGGCTTCCCCGAAGCCCCCGACGCGGAGGCCGCGATGCTGGGATCCGAAGGCATGTGCTGCATCGAAGAAGAGCGGCACCCCGTGGCTCGCCGCGACCTCTTCGAGATGCTCGACATCGCATGGCGTGCCGTAGACGTGCGTGGCGAGGATGGCGGCCGTTCTGACCCCGATCGCTCGGGCGGCCGACTGCGGTGCGAGCGTAAGCGTCGCCGAATCTACATCGGCAAACGTCGGGTGCAGGCCGTTCCAGCTTGCGGCGTGAACGGTCGCGGCGAACGTGAACGATGGTACGACAACGTCCCCCGCGAGCCCTGCCGCGCGAAGAACCAGCATCAGTCCCGCCGTGCACGACGACACCGCGACGCAGTTCGCTACGCCGAGATAATCAGCGCACCGATCCTCGAATCTTCGGACGTACGAGCCATTGGTCAGGACACCGCTCTCGAGGATCCGCGTAACGTCCGTCAGTACGTCTTCGACCGGAGGGATGCTGGGCCGAGCCACCGGAAGACCCTCGGGAAACGTCGCCCGCCCGCCCGCCACGGCCGGAAGAGTGGACTCTGAGCTCGGGTACGCCATCGCCATCTGAGACTCCCTTCTCATGTACCGCCGCGATCCGGGCAGATCGACGCCGTCAAGCGCGAGTAGCCTCGCGATCGGTCCGAAGCAACCATGCTCCGACCCCGAAGAAAGCTGCTGTCGACGCACCCAGGAGGGCGGCGCCGGCGGGAACCGACAGTCGAGCAACCATCATTGAGATGCCGGCACATCCCGCCGCGACACCACAACATGCGAGGGTCGAGAGGCCGGCGCTGCCGAGCGAACGTCGTAGCCGATCGTACGAATGCCGACGGTCGCCGGCAGCTAGTGGCGAGTTGGACACAATTCTCCGAGTCGCCGTGAACGCGATCTCGAACGCGAACGGCAACAGGCACGTTCCCGCAGCCAGCAAACCGGGCCACCCGGCCGCAGACGCGGCCGAGGCGGCGAGCATCGCGAGCACTACGCCAAGCGCGTACGCTCCGCCGTTGCCGAGGAAGACCCTAGCCGGTGGTCGGTTCCAAACGAGGAAGGCGACGAGCGCGCCGCTCACCGCCAGGCCGACAACCACGACCGCCGAACCTTCGGCGGCCGTCGCGGTGATGGCGGTCAGCGCGAGCACCGCGATCGCCGCGAGCCCCCCGGCCAAACCGTCCTGGCCGTCGATCAGGTTGACCGCGTTCGCGCACCCAACCGTCAGGACCACCACGGCGACGCTCGATGCGACGCCGAACTGCGGAATCTCGGATCCGGCGAGCGACAGCGCGATCCCGGAACCGACCAACGAGGCAACTCGGACGGCCGGCCGGAGCGGCCGGACGTCGTCGATCTGCCCGACGGCCAGCGCGACGACCACCGCTGTGACGAACCAAGCAGGCGGGGGGCTCCCCACGATGAGCGTGGCGCACAGGGCTGAGGCGGTGACGGAGATCCCTCCCACGGTCGCGACGGGGCGATCGTGGATCTTCAGCAGGCGGTCGGGCGCGTCCGCCGGCGGGCGGTCGACCAGACCGAGGAGGCGGCCGGCCTTCCGGACGACCGGCGTGACGATCAGGCCGAATACGAGAGCGAGGAGGAGGGGCACTCGATCACCCAAAGGTTGCTCGTAGTTCCGTCGTGGACCGCGAGCTGCCGACGTTGCACGAATCCGAGCGACGCGTAGAGACGGTTGCCGTCGGCGTTCGCTGCATCCACGACGACTCGAACGTGCGTGCAGCGGAGGTCCGCGAGACCGCCCAGCACCTCGCGCGCCAGCGCCGCGCCAACGCCACGGGATCTGGCCCGCGGTGCGACGGCGATTGACAGGAGCTCGGCCTCCGGGAGATCGACCGTCCTGTGCGCATACGTGAACGTTTCGCGCACGCGGCGCAGGACGCGCGGACGCATGAGCCGCGGCGCTGCGAGCAGAGCGACCTGTGCACCATGACGGGCGAAGAAGCGGCGATAGAAGGCTCGAACGGACGTCGTCCCGGCGGCGAAGCCGACGATCAAGCCGTTCTCCTCGGCGACGACAGCGACGGAGGCCTTGTCCCGACTGAGCGCTCGGTACATCGCCCGCAAGACACCATCGCCGAGCGTCGGCAGGAACGCCGCGGGGAGCGCGCTTCGATGCAAATCGGCGAGGGCCACGTCGTCCGTCGGTCGCGCCCGCCGGATCTCGACGCCGGTTCCAGTCACGCCAGCGATGAGAACGCCCTTTCGGCGCAAGAGCTCTCGATACGAGGAGACGATGCGATCGCCGACGTCGCGCTCATCGAAGGCGAGCTGCGCGCGCCGGCGTGCGGCGGTGCCCAATCTGTCTCGCAAGCTGGCATCCTCAACCAATCGCAGGATCGCGTCGGCGAGCCGGTGTGCATCTCGTGCGGGCACGAACAGCGCCTCGTGACCGTCCGTCGCGACCTCTCGACAACCGCGAACGTCACTCAGCACCATGGCGCGTCCCATCGCAGCCGCCTCGATGGCTGAACGCGGCAGCCCCTCCCGCCACGACGGCAGCACAAAGACGTCCATGATCGCGAGAAGATCTCGGACGTCGTGCCTCCAGCCGGTGACGATCACGTCGGCGGCCGACAGTTCGCGCTCGGCGATCGCATCCTCCTTCGCAGGATCCGATTCCCCGACGGCCAGGAACCGCGCGGTCGGATGAACCCGCTTGACGGCATCGGCCGACCAGAAGAACTCCCGGCATCCCTTCTCGGCGACGATCCGGCCCACCATGCCGATGACGGGGGCGTCATCGGAGATCCCCAGCTCGCTGCGGAGCTCCGATGGACGTCCCATCGCGACGGCCGACGGAGAGAACATCGACAGATCGACGCCGTTGCCCAGAAGCCGACTTGCACCGCGCCGAACGATGCCGATCTTACGCGCCCAAGCTAGATCCTCCGCGCTCTGGTATAGCTCGAGATCGGAGAACCGAGCGGCGAGCCGCTCCGCCGCACTCACGGCCACGCGCTTGGGCCACGGGTCGTCGCGCATCGCATACAGACCGTGAACAGTGTTCAGGACGCATGGGACGCCCGTCGCTCGAGCCGCCAAGCGCCCCAGGACGCCCGGTTTTGGATTGTGCGTATGCACCAGATCGAACGACCCTCGGGCCAGGATGCCGATCAGCTCGACGAAGGCGCGCACGTCCGCGATCGGGTCCCACGCCCTGCTGATGTTGCGCCACGGCACGAAGTGGATCCCCTCGGACCGAAGATCGGCCGCCCATCGACCAGGCGCGCTGACGGCCGTGACGTCGAACCCGTCATCGCGAAGCCGGCGTAGCTGACCGAGCAACAGGTGCCGGTGCGTCAGATCGACGGACGCGATGTGCGCGACTCGGATCCGATCGCTCACAGAGGTCTCCATGGACCACGACGAAGCGCTCGGTACGCCCACCCCTCGGCGTCGAGACGTCCCTCGGCCTTGGCGCGGAACAACGCGCCCGTGTCGTTCCTCAGGACGGGCGTCCTACCGAGCCGGTATCGATCGATCCGATCGCGCCGATTCGTTCGCCACGCGCCGGAGGCGATCGAGTCGAAGAGCCGCCGTGCCGCGCGATCGGCGGCCGGCGAGGCGACTGCAAACGGGTAAGCGAAGTGACGACACGGGACGCCCAGGCGATCCTCGATCAGTTCCTTGGATCGCCGCATCTCGTCGTCGGCCTCCCGTTCCGTTACGTCCGCGAGTGGAACGTGCGAGTGGGTGTGACTGCCCAACGTTACGAGTCCGCTTGCGACTGCCTCACGGAGCTCCTGCCACCTCAGACCTCGATCCGTATCGCCCGATGACCGCCGTCCGTCGGCGACGAGACCGGTTGCCAAGTACAGCAGGGCCGGTATCCGATGCTCCTTCAGGCGGGGAACGACCGTGTCGTGAAAGTCTCGGAACCCGTCATCGAACGTAACCACGACGCCACCTTCGTGCGACGTCAAGGCGTCGTCGAGCGAACGCACCGGGTGGCGCCGCGCGAGTTCGGCGAGCTGAGCGTCGAACGTCGCCGAAGGGAGTTCGATCTCTCGTCGCCCCGGCCCGACCCGGTGATAGAGCAAGATGACGACATCGCCTCGACGACGCCGCGAAGCAACGCCGAAGGGCAGGGCGCCGATCTTGACGGCCTTGCGGAGGATCGGACTCTCTCGCATCGTTCGTGTCATTCCCTCACGCGCCGAACCTAGGTCGGATCGTGCCCGGATCTGGACATGCTGTCGTCGAGCCGCCTCAGCACGTGGTCGATTCTGGGCTCCGCGTCCTCGGCCACCGCGTCGTGGCTAACCGGCTCGACGGCCGAACCGCTCGTCCCGTCTCTGTTCTCCGCCCCGTCTCGGTTGCCCGGCAGGGCGAACAACACCAGGAGGAGTGGGAGGAGCTGCGTACGCTCCCGGGCGAGAAGACCGAAGTTCGCGAAACTCGAGAACGCAACGACGAACAAGCCGCAGTACGCCAAACATAGCGCGACGTACGGGCGCCTCCGGATGCTCTTGACGGCCGCGACGACCGACCGGAATCTCGCGATGAACAGGCCGATCAAGAACGTGCCCTCGAGGGCCGACAACAACGCCGTCACGCTGTGAGCCTCGAAGATGAAGGGACGGAACAAGACGGTGACGGCGCCGACGGGCGCGTGGAGCAACGAACCGGAGATCGGCGCGGGAGTGAACTCGGACTCGCCGGACCCGGTTCGCTCGCCGACCCCGCGCAGGACGCCTCCCACGCCGTTGGTCGTGTCGATCCCTTGCGATTGCAGGAACCCGTTGGTCCGGATCACGAGGTATACGGCGGCGACGCTCAAGGCCGCGACGCCCACGACCTTGGCGATCGGCGCTAGCTGCCGGAGTTCGGGGCTGGTTCGACGCAAGAGGGACGCTCCGACCAGCGCAAGGACGAACAGGCCGGCTACGTGGGGACGCACGATGGCGGCCAGCCACACGCCGAGGACGGTAATGGCGACCGCCCGGACGGTCGCCCTGGAAAGCACGAGGGCGGCGCCGTACGCGGCGATGCCCAGGCCGAAGACCATCCACGCTTCCTTGCCGATGCTCGACGGCCAGAAGAGCAGCGAGGGGAGGAAGAACAACAGGCGCGCGTATGAACGAGCCCTTCCCTCCGGCACGCCCGCGGTGAACGCCCGATAGAAGAAGAACTGGCCCCAGAAAGCGAGCCACGAGTAGAAGACGAACCCGGCGACCTGGCTTGTGCCGATTACCGTGTAAAGCACGCCCTGTCTCTTATACACATCTCCGAGCCCACGAGACAGCTGATG
>JBKOWM010000138.1:0-27675 GCA_046724395.1 Actinomycetota bacterium | reverse complement strand
GGCGCCGGTCAGCCAGGCGCCGTCCTGGTGACCGCGGATGTCGCGCCGCGGGTATGCGTACTGATTCAGCGTCTCGTCCGAACCTACCTGTATACCTTTCGTCAGCAGGTACTCGCCGAGTGCGAACTCGAAGGTGAACAGAGTCGAGCCGTCCGCGAACGCCTGGACCGTGTAGGTCAAGAAGCGGTTCGGGTGCGCGGCGTAGACTCGAACCCCTCGAGGTGTTCGTTCGGTCTCGGGTTCGAAACCAAACCGGGTAAGCGCCTCGTCGAAGTCCACGCGGCACACCGTACAGCGCTTCGACGCCCCGGCGTTCCCGGTGAACCGTCCATGGTCTTCGGCGTTCTTTCTGGCCGGCTCGAATATTCGGCGCGGCCGCCGTGGCGGCGCATGTAGCCTTCGCGGCGCACCCCGCCCTTGCCGAGGAGGAACGCCATGGAAGACGGCTTCGACCCGACGATCCGCGCCGTGCACGCCGAGGACCCGCTCGAGTGGCAGACGATCCACAGACCCCGGCGATCCGAACGCACCCGGCGAGGAGACGATCCTATTCCGCAGCCGCGACGCGAGGTTCAGCTTCGGGATGTGGCGGCGTGTCCCCGAGGAGGGGCCGATGGAGCCGGCGTATCACGAGATCGCCGTCATCGTCGAGGGCGAGGTCGAGGTGACGGAGGCCAACGGCGCCGTCCATCGCGCGGGTCCCGGCGACGTTCTGATCACGCCCAAGGGCTCGACGGCGACGTGGAAGGCACTGTCGCCTGTGAAGAAGTTCTGGGCGGCGTACAAGGAGTAGCGGGCGCTGCGGCGAACGTCTTGCCAGGTCTCCGCCGATCGATCCGCGTCGGCGGACGTTCGCTCGCCGGTCGCTTGGATTCCACGAATGCGTCACGTCGTCCACGTACGTTGCCGGGTGCGATGGTTATCTTCCTGATCGGCCTGTGGGTGGGGGCGTTGCTGGGCGTACTGGTGGCTGCCTTGCTCCGCGCGGCCAGCGAGCCCGAGCACGACCCGGCGAACGCGGCTGGCGGAGTCGGGCACAATAGCGTCCGTGCCTAGCTCCGTCGTTTCCGGCCGGCCGCGAAGAGACCGGCGCCGCGGGCGACGGCCAAGGAGTGACAACGGGTAGGTGAGCTCGCCGGGACTTCCCCCCGGACCCCCGCTCGGTCGTGTTGCGCTCGTCCGAGCGTTTCGTCACGATCCGATCGACCTGCTCGAGCGGGCCGCGGCCTGCGGCGATGTCGTCTTTCTTCGAATGCCGCGCTTTCCGTCGTTCATCCTGAATCATCCCGATTTCGTCTGGGACGTATTGGTCACCGATCACCGGTCGTTCCGCAAGGGCCCCGCCATGGACGCCGCACGTCGCGTGCTCGGCGAGGGCCTCCTGACCAGCGAGGGCGAATACCATCGACGTGAGCGTCGGCTGATCCAGCCGATGTTCCTGCCCGCGCGGCTGGACTCTTACGTGCCGGCGATCGTAGACCTCACCGATCGCACGATCGCGAAATGGCGCGACGGCGAGGTCGTGGACGTGCACGCCGAGATGTCGCGGCTCACGCTTGCAATCGTCGTCTCGACGCTGTTCGGGGCCGATCTGTCCGACGAGGAGGCGCGCGGCGTCTCCGCGGCGCTCACGGAGGTCCTCGCGCAGTATCCGCGGGCGGTCTCGCCGTTCCTCGCGTTGACCGAGCGGCTGCCGCTCCCGGCCAATCGTCGGTTCGATCGCGCCACGAGCGTGTTCGACGCCGCTGTTCACCGGCTCATCGAACGCCGTCGATCCGAGGGCGCAGGCGGGCCCGATGTCCTCTCACGCCTCCTGGCCGCAAGCGACGAGGACGGGTCGATGTCGACGGAACGGGTTCGCGACGAGGCGATCACGCTGTTCCTCGCGGGGCACGAGACCACCTCGAACGCGCTGTCGTGGGCGTGGCACCTGCTCGCGCGCCATGCCGAGGCGGAGGGACGCCTGAGCACCGAGGCGGAGGGGGTCGAGGTCGGATCCAATGCGACGGCGGCGGATCGGCTGCCGTTTGCGCGAGCGGTCCTCGACGAAACGATGCGCCGATATCCGCCAGCGTGGGCGATCGGCCGTCGCTCGATGCGGCCCCACACCGCCGGCGCCTACGAGATTCCGGCGGGCTCGGTCGTGATCGTCTCCCCCTGGCTGCTTCACCACGACCCGCGGTGGTGGCCCGACGCCGGCGGTTTCGTCCCGGAGCGGTGGCTTCGGCCGGACCCCGACCGACCGCGAGCCGCCTACTTACCGTTCGGGGCGGGGCCGCGGATGTGCGTCGGCGAGCCGTTCGCGCGGCTCGAGGCGGTGATCGTGCTCGCCACGATCGCGCGGCGCTGGCGCTTCGAGGCCGATCCCGATGAGGCTGTCGGTCTTCAGCCTGCGATCACCCTGCGTCCGCGCGGCGGGATGCCGATGCGCGCCCTCGCCCGCCGCTGAGCGCTGGGTGGGTGCGGCCCTCAGCGGTGAAGGAGCCGATAGAAGCCCAACACGACGACCGCAACGAGCAGGCCGACGGCAAGACCGGAGATGCCGGCGGCCAGGGCGAGGATCCACGTCGAGCGCGACAGCTCGAAGGTCCGCCCCGAGATCGCCTCGGCGGCGTGCACACCCCACAGAGCGATCCGGGCCGGAAGCAGCACGATCGTGCCGCGAAGCGACTCGACGAATGCCCTGTCGACGGGGAACGGGCTCCCCTCCCACAGGATCGAGTACGAGAAGGCACCCCAGAGCAGCCCCGCGCCGGCAGCGACGGATGCCGGCCGGATGCGCGGCGGCGCCTCCAGGCCCGTTCGCTCCACACCCGTGCGCCGCATCCTGTCAGTCTGCCGTACGTTCGCGAGGACGTTCGATAGTCTCCTCGACGTGCGGTTTTCGAGCGCGCTGGTCCTGTTCGCGCACCCCGACGACGCGGAATACGGGTGCGGCGGAACCGTGGCCGCATGGGCGGGAGAGGGAACGGATGTCCACTACGTCATCGTCACGGATGGGTCGGCCGGCAACAACGAGCCCGGCTGGACCCGGCCGGAGATCTCTCGGGTTCGCAAGGACGAGCAACGAGCGGCGGCCGAGGTCCTCGGTGTGCGGTCGGTCACCTTCCTCGATTTCCCAGACGGCATGCTCGAGGTCAATCTCGCGACCCGGAAGGCCGTGACCCGTGAGGTTCGGCGTCTCCGGGCCGACGTACTGGTCGCGCCCGACCCCTCGCGTCTATGGTCGGGAAGCGGCTATGTGAATCATGCCGATCACAAGGCCGCGGGGGAGCTTGCGTTGTGCGCCGTCATGCCGGATGCGCCGTCCCGCCCTCAGTTCCCGGAGCTGCTCGACGAGGGGTTCGAGCCGTTCGAGATCCCGAACCTTTGGCTCATCGCCGAGGAGGCCGATACGTACGTCGACATCACGAAGACGATCGACGCGAAGATCCAGTCCCTGGCCGCGCACAGCTCGCAGCACGCGGAGGCCTCGGCCCCATGGGTACGTGAGCGCGCGCGGGAGCTCGGGGATCGAGCAGGGTACGAGTACGCGGAGGGGTTCCGCACGTTCGCGCTCAAGGAGGAGTCCTAATGGACGACCCGATCGACGAGCCCTCCGAGGGTCAGGACGACGAGTCGCGCGACGCGTCGTACTCGCTCGACACTCAGGAGGAGGAGAACGTCCGCGCGGACCTCGAGGACCTTCACGACATGCGCGAGATGTTCGGTCCGCAGGGCGTAAAGGGCGTGGTGATCGCGTGCCCGGACTGCGGTGAGAACCACTTCTACGAGTGGGACCTGCTCAAGGAGAACCTCGAGCACATGCTCCAGACGGGCGAGCCGAGGATGCACGAGCCCGCATTCGACGTGCGCGAGGAGGAGTACATCCAGTGGGATTACGGCAAGGGCTACATCGATGCCCTGGCCGATACTGGCCTGGAGCCCGAGCGCAAGCTGGTCGTGACGCGCTGCCCGTGGTGCGACACATCCGCCGAGGACGCCTTTCGCTTCTGCCCGACCTGCGGCCGCTCCCTCGCGGCGGTCCGGATCTACCGTGAGCTCGTGGATCGCGGCCTCGAGGAGCGCGAGGTGCGAGCGATCCTGGTCCGTGCGGGCTTCGAGCCCTTCTGAGCGGATCCGGGCCGATCGTCGCAACGGTGATCGATCCGGCCGGTCGGGCGCCGGTGTTGCTCGATCGAACCGGTGCTTGAGCGAGGCTTCCGTGTCTGATACCAACGTCGTCGTGGAAGCCGGGACGCGAGCCGACGCGCGCCGAAGCGACCGGTGGGCGGCCGAGCCAACCGAGGCGTCGGCCAATTGGTGGGCGATCCTGGGTGTGATCGTCGTCCTCGCCGGCTACGGCGCAGCGGCACTCGTTGCGGCGATCGTGAAGGGCGACGTCGCGTTCGACGACGAGGTTGGTCTCCTGCTCGTCGGCGCAGCGCCGTCGCTCGCCGCGCTCGGGGTCGTGCTCGGGATCGTGGCGGCGCGCCGCGACGGCCTGCGGTGGCTTGCGTGGATGGCGATCTTGCTCGGCGCGCTGCTCTTCGTCGCGTTGGTCCTCGTCATCGGCGCCGTGATGATCGCCTTCCGCAGCTTTAGCTGACCGGCCGTTCGAGCAGTGCCTCATCGGGCGTCTTGTCGGGCCGCAGACCCTTGAACGATGGCGCGCGCATCTTGTTCGTGCTTCTCGTGATCTCGAGATACTCGACCTCGCAGACGAGCTTGGGCTCGACGAAAGTGGCTCCCTTGACCGCCTTGAGCTCGGGGTCGTCGATCGGCGGCGTCTTGCGAACGAGCGGATCGAGCTGCTCGAGAACGGCGTCGAGCATCTTCTGCGTGAACCCGGTTCCGACCTGACCGATCCACCGAAGCTCGGCGTCGGCGTAGGCGCCCACGAGCAGGGCGCCGAACGACTTCCCGCGGCTGCCCTGACCGCGGGTCCACCCGAGAATCACGCAGTCCTGCGTGTTGGTCAGCTTGATCTTGCGCCACTCCGGCATGCGCCGGCCCGGGTGGTAGCGCGAGCCCTTCTTCTTTGCGACGACCCCCTCCAGTCCGAGCTTTCGGGCCGCGTCGACGAACGCCTTGCCGTCGCCCTCGGCGTGCGTGATCAGCTGCAGCCGCTCGTCCTGCTCGACAACGCCCTCGAGCAGCTCGCGGCGCTCCTCGAGCGGGAGGCCGATCAGCTCTCTGCCATCGAGCCAGAGCAGGTCGAACGCGACGAGGGTGACGGGGATCTGCTTGCTCACCCGCTTGATCTCTCGCTCGTTTCGAAGGTTCATTCGCTGCTGGAGCGCCTCGAAGGAGTTCTTTCCGCCGTCGTCGAACGCGACGATCTCGCCGTCGATCACGGCGTTCACCTGGTTCACCAACTCGTGGATCATGTGCAGCTCGGGGTAGGCGTCGGAGACGTCCCGACCGTTGCGGGTCTGCAACCGAGTCTCGCCCGTGCTCATCGTCGCAAGCGCTCGGATGCCGTCGAACTTCGGTTCGAACCACCAGTCGTCTGCGTCGAAGGCCTTCCAGCCACCCTCGGCGAGCATCGGAGCGTACGCCGGCTGCGACGCGATCAGCGCGGCGTCCTGGTGGGAGGCGAGGAAGATCAGCCAGTCGGTCCGTGTCTTGACCAGGTGGTACTCGAGCCCCGGGTACCGGCGGCCGCGCAGGACGAAGCTCACCTTCTTGTCGTCCCATTCGATCCGGTCGTACGTGCCGTCGTCGAAGATGCGCACCTCGCCGGCGCCGTAGTGGCCCTCCGGAATCGTCCCGTGGAAACTCGCGTACTCGAGCGGGTGGTCCTCGGTCTGTACCGCCAGGCGCCGGTCGTTGCGCGCGATCGGCAAGCCTCTCGGTACGGCCCAGGACGGCATCGCGCCGTGCCGCTCCAAGCGGAGGTCGTAGTGGAGCCGCGTCGCACGATGTTTCTGGATGACGAACGTATTGCCCTTCCTCCGCTTCGGCGGTTCGGGCGGCGGCTCCGGGGTTCCCTCGGGGCCGAAGGTCCGCTTTCGCAGGTACTCGGCGAGGTTCGGATCCCTCGATGCGGCGATGACTTCTTCCGACCGGGGGCTAACGCTCGCGCTCGCGCGCTCGCTTCTTGAGCCCCCGGACCCCTGTTCCGACCGGGGGCTAACGCTCGCGCCTGCGCGCTCGCTTCTTGATTCCTCTGATTCCCCGCTTGTCGGCTCTGGTGGGGCGGCGCGCCTCGGCGGGTTGGCGCGCTCCGTCGGCAGCCCGAGCGCCTCGAGCGCCGGCGTGAGGTCCTGCGGCAGCGTGAGCACCGGGTTGAACAGGTCGCCGGCGCGAGCGAACCGCTCCCACACGGAGCGGATCGTGAAGTCCTGCGGCCGTATCCCCGCCTCGACCTCGTCCCACGTCACGGGCGTCGAAACGGTCGCCATCTCCTCGGGGCGCATCGAATAGACGGCGGCGATGTTGGCGCCGAGCCGGTTCATGTTGTGGTCGATAAACACCTTGCCGGAGCGACGCTTGACCTCCCACAACATCGTCGTCCGGTCCGGGTCGGCCCTGTTGATCATGCGGCCGATGGCCCCGACGAGATCGCGGACCTGGTCGTAGCCGTAGCCCGGCTCGATCGGGACGTAGACCTGCATGCCGGTCGCGCCGCTCGTCTTCGGGTACGCGACGAGGCCGAGCGCGTCGAGCGCTGCCTTCACGTGCATCGCGACGGCCAGCACGTCGTCGAACGTGATCGGCGGGAACGGATCGAGGTCGAAGAACAGGTAATCCGGCTGCTCGACCGATCCACACCGCGAATGCAGCGGATGGAACTCGATGCATCCCAGGTTCGCGACGAACAGGATTCCCGACGTGCGGTCCACCATGAGATAGTCGATCAGCCCGGCCTTCGCGTCCTCACTCGGCACCGGACAACGCCGCATCCACTCCGGCGTGCTGGGCGGCGCGTTCTTCTCATAGAAGAAGCCGCCGGCGGCGCCGTCGGGCATCCGCTTCATCGTCAGCGGGCGGTCGCGCAGGTACGGCAGGATGAGGTCCGCGACGTTGTAGTAGTAGGCGATCAGGTCGCCCTTCGTGTACCCCTCGTCGGGCCAGAACACCTTGTCGAGGTTCGACAGACGAAGCTCCAGCCCGTCGATCTCGGTAAACCAGGCGTCCCGGCCAGACCTCTCGACGTCGAGCGCCTTCGGGAGCTCGACCGTGAACGGTCCGCCGTGGCGCCGATCGGTCTTCGGGGGCACCGTTCGATACTAGCCATCGGGACACGGTGCCCCCCGTCGAGGGCTCCGATCGATCAGTAGTGGAACCCGCCGCCTCCGCCACCGCCTCCCGTGAAGAACAGGAGGTAGACGACGAAGTACACGACCGCGCCGATCGCCAGGTAGATCGCGACCCACTTCTTCCAGTTCCGCGCGTATCCGCTCTCGCTGCGTGCCATGTGACACCTCCTTCCGAACGCCCGTAGGTACATCGGACGAAGCCTGCGGGGCGATCTAAGACCGGGATAAGAATCAGGACGTCTCTAAGCGGTCTAATGGGATTGCGAACATGCGAACGATTGTGCTCGTCGCGCTGCTCACGACGGTCGCCGCGTGTGGTCACTCGACGGCTCCCCGGTTCACCGCCGACGATCTGCCGCGGATCCTGCTGCATCCGGACGAGGCGCCCGCCGGTACGCGGGCCTCGACGCTCGGCGGCCCGAGCGACGTCGACGAGTTCGCCCGGGACGACACGGAGCGGCGGGCGCTCATTGCCGACGGGTTCGTCGCCGGCTACGTCGTGTACTTCCCGCCCGAGTCGTACTTCCATCATCAGCCGCACGCGGAGACGGACGTGGCCTACCAGGCGATCGGAGGCGTGTTCGAGGACACCCGCGGGGCGGGCGCGTCGCTGCGTCGATACGTCGAGGACCTCGAAACGCGTCAGATGACGGACGTCGTGGAGACGCCACAGAACGGCCTCGGCGAGCAGTCGTTCGCACTCGCCGGACGGGCGGCGTCCGACGGCTCCCCGCTGCGTGTCCACGCATGGCGCGTCGGCAACCTGATCCTTGTCCTGATCGCCTCGGGGCCCGTGGCCGCGGAGACCGCGCTCGATCTCGCCCGCACGATGGACGAGCGCACGAGGTAGGCAGGGCTCAGGGTCCGTCGGATCGAGCGGCTAGAATTCGCTGAACCCCGCGTGTGGGGCGCGGGCTTCCCCGGGAGGTTCCGACATGCCACCACGGTCCATGTGGAAGGGCGCCATCTCCTTCGGTCTCGTCACCATCCCGGTCTCGGTGTACCCGGCGACCGAGGAGAAGTCCGTGCGCTTCAATCAGCTGCACGACGCCGACATGGGGCGCATCCGCTACAAGCGCGTGTGCGAGGTCGACGGCGAGGAGGTGCCGTACGAGCACATCGCAAAGGGATACGAGATCGAGAAGGACCGATACGTCATCCTGAGCGACGAGGACTTCGACGCAGTGCCCGTCGAATCCAGCCGGGCGATCGACATCCATCAGTTCGTCGACCTGGAAGAGATCGACCCGATCTTGTACAAGAAGTCGTACTACCTCGTCCCCGAGGAGACGGGCGCCAAGGCGTACGCGCTGCTCCGACGCGCGCTCGAGGAGGAGGGCAAGGTGGGCATCTCCAAGGTCTCCTTCCGAGACAAGGAGCATCTGGCGGCCCTCCGCTTCAAGGACGAGGTCTTCGTGCTGGAGACGATGTTCTGGCCGGACGAGATCCGAGGCGCGGACTTCGAGACCCTCCAGGAGGACGGAAAGATCCGCGACCAGGAGGTCGAGATGGCGCGGTCACTCATCGAGAACCTGTCCGAGCCGTGGAACCCGGACGCCTACCGGGACGAATACCGGCAGGCGCTTCTCGACGTTGTCGAGAAGAAGGCCGCCGGCGAGGCCATCGAGGCTCCGCCGGAGGCGGCGCCGGCTCGCGTCGTGGACCTGATGGAGGCGCTCAAGGCGTCGGTCGAGGCCGTGAAGAAGAAGGGACCGCAGCCCTCCGCGTCCTCAGGCTCGGGCGCCGCCGACAAGCCGACCTCGAAGAAGACGGCCGGCAAGAAGTCGACCGCAACCGCCAAGAAGGCCGCCGCGCCGCGGAAGAAGGCGGCCGCGGGCTGATCCGGTGAAGCTCGTCGTCGCGGTCGTCAAACCGCACAAGCTCGACGAGGTCAAGGAGGCGCTGCGCGAGATCGGGGTCCAGGGCCTAACCACCACCGAGGTGGAGGGTTTCGGACGCCAGCGCGGGCACACAGAGGTCTATCGCGGCGCCGAGTATCAGGTGGACTTCGTCCCCAAGATCAAGGTCGAGGTCGTCGTCGAGGACGATCAGGTGCAGGGGGTCGTCGACGCAGTCACGAAGGCCGCGCGGACGGGAAAGATCGGCGACGGCAAGATCTGGGTAATGGGCGTGGATCTCGTGGAGAGGATCCGAACCGGCGAGATGGGTCCCGACGCCCTCTGACATGTCGGAGGGCGCCGCCGCCGAGCGCCTGACGGACGACCTTCGAGCGCTCGATCGCGCGTATTCGCAGGGGAGCCACGGCCGCTGGTCGGGCGAACGGCGATCCGACCTCATCGACGCATGCCTACGAGATCTGTTCGATCGCGCGCGCCCGCCCGCCGGCGTTTCCGTAGTCGCGCTCGGCGGCTACGGGCGCAGGGAACTCGCACCCGCGTCCGACGTCGACCTCCTGGTGCTGCACGACGGCCGGGACGCGGGGACCGTCGCCGGCGTGGTCGATCGTCTGTTCTACCCGCTGTGGGACACCGGTCTGGACGTCGGGCACGCCGTGTGGACCCCCGCCGACGCGGTCGCGATCGCTGAGGAGCGGCTCGACGCGCTGACGGCGACGCTCGACGGTCGGCTCGTCGCCGGCGACGAGCAGGTCTGGGCGACGACGAGATCGCTCGTGTTCGCGCTCGTCCGCGGCGATCTCGCTCGGCCCTTCGCCGACCAGCTCCGGATGGACGCCGGCGGGCGCGCCGAGCGGTTCGGCGCCGTCTCGTATCTGCTCGAGCCGGATCTCAAGGAGGGGCGCGGCGGTCTGCGAGACGCGCAGTCGCTGCGGTGGCTTTCGCTCGCCGTCACGGGCAGCGATGACGGCCTCGTCGATCGAGGTGTGTTGCGTGCGGCCGAGCGGTCGGACGTCGGCGCGGCCGTCGAGTTCCTTGTTCGCGTTCGAGGCGCCCTGCACCTGGAGACCGGCAGGCGGGGGGATCGGCTCGTGATGGATCTCCACCCGGCGGTGGCGCGAGCCCTGGGCTTCGAGGACGAGCCGGACCTGCCAGCGGTCGACGGCCTGATGCGCAACGTCTTCCAGCACGCGAGGCAGATCCAGCACCTCGTGGACGGCGCGTTCGATCGGTTCCTCCTCGGCGAGATGGAGGAAATGCCGTTCGACGCGACGCCGGCGGGCGTGCTTCGCGTGTTCGCAGACGCGGCGGCGCGCCGCGGCGTTCTCCCGCCGGGCACGCTCGATGCCGTCGAGGCGACAGGCGTCTCCGATCACGTCGACTGGACCGACGAGGTGCGGGACGCGTTCCTGGACCTGCTCTCGACGGGAGCGCAGGCGGTTCAGGCCCTCGAGGCTCTGGACCGGCTCGGTCTGTTGGCGAGATACCTGCCCTCGTGGTCGGGCGTCCGGTGCCGCCCGCAGCGTGACCCCTACCACCGATTCTCCGTTGACGTACACCTGCTGCGGGCGCTCGAGGAGATGAGCCGGCTGCTCGAAGCAGACGACGATCCGATCGGAGCCGAGGCCGCTTCGCTCGTGTCGGATCGGCCGGCGCTCCTACTCGGCGCGCTGTTCCACGACATCGGCAAGACCGGTCGCGGGCGGCACGTCGCCGCGGGGGCGGAGATCGCCGCCGACGAGCTCGACCGTCTCGGCGTTTCGACTCGAACGGCGGACCTCGTGCGCTTCCTCGTCGCGGAGCACCTCCTGTTGTCCGACACGGCGACGCGCCGCGACCTCGACGACGACGACCTGATCTTGGACGTGGCCGCGCGGGTGGGAAACCAGGAGCGGCTGGCGGCGCTCTACCTCCTGACGCTGGCGGACGCTGCGGCGACGGGACCGCTCGCGTGGACGCCGTGGCGCGCGACGCTGGTCCGCGAGCTCGTCGGCAAGGTGCAGCGTGCGCTTGAGCGAGGCGCGATGGGTGCGGAGATCGCCGAGCGCCTCGCGGCTCGCGCCGACGAACTCCGCGATGCGGTCTCGCGCGACCGGGCCGGCGACGTCGACGCCTTCCTGCAACGCCTCCCAAGGCCGTACTTGTTGAACGTGCCGGTGGCGCGGGTCGTCCGGCATCTGGCGCTGCTCGATGCGCCGATCGGCAGCCTCGAGGTCCGCACGCTGACCGAGGACGGGGAACGCCCCGGGACGTACTCGCTCACCGTCGTCGCCGGAGACCGCCCCGGGCTCCTGTCGTGGATCGCGGGCGCTTTGGCTCTCGCGGGCCTGTCGATCCTGACAGCGCAGGCGTTCACGACGCAGGACGACGTCGCCGTTGACGTCTTCGAGGTGGAGGGCGTGTTCGAGACGGAGGTGACCGAGGAGCGGTGGCGTGATTTCCGGTCGACGCTTCGTCGGGTACTCGAGGGGCGCCTGTCGCTCGAGCACCGCGTTCGACAGAAGCGTGCCCACTACCCCGAGCCGAGGAAGGACGTCCCGGTCGAGGTCTCCGTTCACAACGATGTGTCCGACGTGTTCTCGGTCGTCGAGGTCGGCTGCCCCGATCGCATCGGCCTACTCTTCGACGTCACCGCGACGCTCGCGGAGCTCGGCCTCGACGTCCACCTTGCCAAGGTGGCGACGTACGGCGGCCGCGTGGTCGACGCCTTCTACGTCCGCGACGAGCTGGGACGCAAGCTCGAGGACCGCGAACGGATCGACGGGCTTCAGCGAACGATGGCAGCGAGGCTTCGGTCTAGGCAAGCATGAGAAAGAGGCGTTCGAACCGGCCGGGGTCGTACCCGTCTTCGCGCGCAGCGTCCTCGTCTTCCAAGCACTCGCGGAGCTGACCCGCGAGCAACTTCAGGCCCACGCGGTCGACGCCGTGAGCGACGGCGGCGAGTTGCTGGATGACCTCACCGCAGTCCCGATCCTCCTCCAGCATTCGGATGATTCCGCCGAGTTGTCCCTCGACCCGTCGCAGCCGCCTGAGCGCCTCCGGGACCGCCTCGCAGTCGAACCGCATCGCCCTTCTCCCTACTCGTTCGGTCGAGATGAATCCTCCTGTGCGGTACCCCGTACCGTATGGGTCTTTCCTCCCCGCGGTCCCGGGACCCTGGCCCCCAACGGCGGGCCGCTCCTCGTGCCACGCTCGCGACACAGTTGGCGAGGAGGCAGCCGATGGATGAAGCAGACGGCCGGACCGTCTCGGTGGTCCTGTTCTCCGGCACCGACGACAAGCTGAGCGCCGCCGCGGTGCTCGTGGCCGGCGCGGCCGCGATGGGACGCCCGGTCAACATCTTCCTTCAGTACTGGGCGCTCGACGCGTTCCGCGCGGACCGGATCCACAAGGACCGGCGGGTCGCGCCGGAGGCGGGCGTCGAGGGCGAGACGGCATTTCAGCAGCACGGCGGTCAGCATTGGAGCGATATCTTCCGCCAGGCCAAGGACATCGGCGAGGTCGGGATCCACGCGTGCTCCCTGTCGATGGAGATGTTCGACCTCACAACCGACGACCTCGATCCGCTCGTCGACGACCAGGAGGGCGTCGCCTCGTTCTTCATGGAGGTCGACGGACCGCTGACGTTCATCTGACGGCGAGCAAGGGGGTGCGAGCGATGACAGCAGTGACGCACATCGACCGGGAGATCGACGCTCGAGGGATGCCGTGCCCGGGCCCGCTGATGTCGCTCATCGGCGCGATCCGTGAGGGCGCGGTCGGCGACGTGACCGAAGTGCTCTCGAGCGACGAGGGTTCGGCGACGGACATTCCTGCCTGGGTCGCGAAGGCCGGACACGAGCTTGTCGACGTCGTTCACGACGACGGATTCCGCCGGTTCGTGGTTCGCAAGGCGAGGTGAGCCGGATGCCCGCGCGCATCGTCGTCCTCGGTGGCGGCGTGGGCGGCACGCTCGCGGCCAACCTGCTGTCGAAGGAGCTCGGGCGCGGCGCCACCGTCACCGTCGTCGACGCGACGGGGATGCACGAGTACCAGCCCGGCTACCTCTATGTGGCGCTCGGGCAAGCCAACGGACGGTGGCTCGCGCGCGACGAGCGGACGCTGCTTCGCGACGAGGTCGAGCTGATCGTCGACCGCGTCGCGTCGGTCGACGCCAGGGGCGGGTTCGTCGGTCTTGGGCGGGGCGACGACGTCGCGTTCGACTACCTCGTCGTCTCGACGGGCGCGCGCCTCGTCCCCGAGCAGGTTCCGGGGCTCGTGGAGACCGGCTACGACTTCTACTCACTCGAGGGAGCGCAGCGGCTCCGCGAGACCCTACGGACGTTCCGCGGCGGCAGGATCCACGTCGGAGTCTCGGGCATCCCCTACAAGTGTCCGCCGGCCCCGGTCGAGTTCGTGTTCATGCTCGACGAGTACCTGCGCAAGCGCGGGATCCGCGACAAGTGCGAGGTGACGCTGCTCTCGCCCCTCAACCGCGCGTTCACGATCGAGTCCGCCTCGAGGCTCGTCGAGCCAATCATGGCGGAACGCGGCATCCGGCTGGAGACGTTCT
Organism: Actinomycetota bacterium; assembly: GCA_046724395.1. GTDB lineage: Bacteria > Actinomycetota > UBA4738 > UBA4738 > HRBIN12 > DATAEU01. Next base: position 14,023 of record JBKOWM010000138.1, on the reverse strand, counting down.
TCAACGTGGAGTCGCTCGATCCATCGGCCGGCACGATCTCCTCGCTCGAGGGGGAGAAGGTCGGGTCCGACCTGCCGATCATCATCCCGCCGCACAAGGGGCAGCAGTTTGTAATCGACGGCGGCCTGTCGGAGGCCTCCGGCTGGCTCCCGGTGGACAAGCGAACGCTGCAGGTCCAGGGTCAGGACCGGATCTTCGCGATCGGGGACGCCACGAACCTGCCGATCAGCAAGAGCGGCTCGACGGCGCACTTCGAGGCACCGGTCGTGGCCAGCCGCATCGCGTCGCTCGTCCGCGGCACGGCGCCGAGGGAGAACTACGGCGGGCGCGTGATGTGCTTCCTCGAGACCGGCAGGCGGAGGGCGACGGTGCTCAGGTTCGACTACGAGCATCCACCGGCGCCGCCACGTCCGACCGCCGTCTGGCACTGGGCCAAGTGGCTGTTCAACCGGCTCTACTGGCAGTCGATCCCGCAGGGGCGCATGCCCGACATGCCCCTGCCGATCCCGACGGGCGAACCCGCCGACGCGAACAACGAGAGGAAGTGAGGACATGAGCCAGGCGATCGTGATGACGCTCGACCTGAAGGGGCTGTCCTGCCCGCTGCCGATCCTGAAGACGGCGCAGGCGATGAAGACGATGGTTTCCGGCGATCTCGTCGAGGCGCTGGCGACCGACCCGGGATCGGTTGCAGATTTCGCCGCGTGGTGCAAGACCACCGGTAACGAGCTCGTCGAACAAGGCGCGGAGGACGGCGTCTTCCGCTTCGTGATCAGGAAGAAGTGAGTCCAGTGACGGTCATCGAAGCCGACATGCCGGCAACGCACGTTGCCCCGCACGGGCACAACGAACACGCGCACAAGAAGCTGGTGGTCATCGCGTGGAGCGGCGACCTGGACAAGGTGTGGCCGCAGATGATTCTGGCGACGACGGGCGCCGCGATGGGGCTCGAAACGACGATCTTCTTCACGTTCTGGGGCCTGTTCTCGCTCGTGAAGGACGAGAAGCGCCTCACCGGCGAGAACTGGATGCAGAAGATGGTCGCGATGGTGGACCACCCGGGCATCGACCACCTCAGGCTCGGCAAGATGAACTTCGCAGGCGCCGGGCCAGCGATGATGAAGAAGCTCGCGGAGGAGCATTCCGTCGCCAGTCCCGACGAGCTGCTGAAGATGGCGGTCGACCTCGGCGTCAAGCTCGTGCCGTGCCAGATGACCATGGACCTGCTCGGGCTGAGGCGCGAGGACATGATCGAGGGTCTCGGAGAGCCCGCGGGCGCGACCACCATGCTGCTCGAAGCGCAGGACGCGATCACGCTGTTCATCTAGGGCCGCCAGGGCGCAGCGTCGCGGCGAGATGATTGGACCGGGACCGTACGGGGCCGGTGGTGGTCGGCGCCGGGGTCAGCCGTCCGTGAGGATCGCCCGCAGCCGGTTGGCCATCCTCGGCCCGACGCCGTCCTCCTCGTGCTTGAAGTAGCAGTAGATGTCGTGGCCGTCGGCCAGCGCCCCGCGGATCCGATCGGCCCACGCCGACAACTCCTCGTCCGAGTATTCCGTCTTCCGTAGGCGCAGGTACCCGTACGGCTCCCACGACAGGTCGTCGGGCTCGGGATCGTTTTCGTCGGTCTCGGCGACGCACCACGCGACGCCTTGTTGAAGGAGCAGGTCGCGCGCCGCGCGCCACGACGGATCGCGGAACTCCATGACGGCCCGTACGTCGGGCGGAAGGTATCCCACGAACGACATGATCAGCGGCTCGTCGAATTTGAGACTGGGTGGGCACTGGAACAGGACGGTCCCGAGCCGAGAGCCGAGCATCCGGCCACGGTCCAGGAAGTCGCGCACGTCGTCGTCGGCGTCTTTGAGCCGTTTGAAGTGCGTGATCCGCTGATTGGCCTTCAGCGTGAAACGGAACCCCTCCGGCGTTTCGTCTCGCCAGCTCGCGATCGACTTCTCTGTCGGGAAGCGGCGGAAGGTGTAGTTGATCTCGACGGAGGGGAACACGCTGGCGTAATACGACAGCATCTCGCGGTTCTTGAGTCCCTCCGGGTAGAAGACCCCGTGCTTCCACCCGTCGTAGGAGAACCCCGACGTCCCGACGTAGAGCGTTCCCGTCATCTGCGAGGATTCTCGCATGAGCGGGCGGGAGGTCCGGGGCCGCGTGGCTGTCGGCGCCGACGAGGTCGAGACGGCGACGATCGCGCCCGGGGACGCGTTTGCGGCCATGACGATCGCTCACGGTGCCGGGTACGGGATGGACCACCCGTTCATGGCCGGCTTCGCGGGGCGGATGGCAGAGCTCGGCGTCGCGGCCGTCCGCTTCAACTTCCTCTACGCACAGAAGGGCCGAAAGGCGCCCGACCCCGAGCCGCGGCTTCGGGCCGTCTGGCTGGCGGCGTTCGAAGATACCGCTCGACGGTTCGCCGGCGTGCCCTCGTTCGCCGCCGGGAAGTCCCTCGGCGGGCGGGTCGCGTCCATGTGCGTGGCCGACGGGATGCCCGCCGCGGGTCTCGTCTTCCTCGGGTATCCGTTGCACCCGCCGGGGAAGGTGGATCGCGTGCGCGACGAGCACCTGTACCGGGTCGAGGTCCCGATGTTGTTCCTGCAGGGCACGAGCGACCCGTTCGCGCGGCGCGAGACACTCGAACGGGTGCTCGGGCGGCTCGGGGACCTGGCCGAGTACGTCCCGGTCGAGGGCGGCGACCACTCGTTCAACACGCGCGGTGTCAGCCGCGCGCCACACGAGGTCGGGGCCGCGCTCGCCGACCTCGCCCTCCCGTTCGTGCGGCGAGTTGACGGGGCAGACTGATGCCGCGCAAGAACCGACGGGCGCCGGAGACGCCGGAACCGGTGCGGATGCCGCAGGGCACGCCCCCGACGTGGGCCGAGGTCGCCGGGTTCGACGTTCGACGGGTGAGCGGCGACAAGGAGTACCGCTGCCCCGGGTGCGATCACGCGATTCGGCCCGGGCTGTGGCATCTGGTCGTCATCCCGGAGGCGGCGCCGGACGAGCGGCGCCACTGGCACGAACGCTGCTGGCAGGTCGAGCTGCGAAGGGACGGACGCCGTAGGTAGCCCTTCGCTCAGACGTCGACGGCCGTCCCGATATCATCGCCGCGTGCCCGATCGAGACGTGCGCGCCCACGCGATCGAGATCGACGGCGGATGGTCCGGCCGGCTGCTTCCCGATGGACGCACTCTGCACGCACCCACCCGTGAGCGGCTCCTGGCCCGATTGCGGGACGAGGCGGGCGAGGACGCCGTTCTCACCGTCGAGATCGAACCGGCCCTCGTCGGCATGGCGGAGGCGGCCGGAATTCTCGGATGGGACAAGCGGCGCGTGGCGACCTATGTCCAGCGCGGCTCGTTCCCGCCGCCGGCCGTCTCGCTCGCGTCCGGGCGCGTCTGGCGTCGCGACGATGTCGAGGCGTTCGCGCGCGCCTTCCGACGCCGACTGGCCCGCCGGCGGCGTCGTACCGATGAGCGCCGCGAGACGCGGACCGCCCGCGCGTGACGGCTCGCGTCCTCCACCTGGTCCGCCACGGACGATCCGACGCGTCCTCGACCACGATGGTCCAGACGCCGCGGGGCACCCAGTGGGACCCGCCGCTCGACGAGGTCGGTCGCGATCAGGCCCGCCGGCTGGCCGCCCGGCTGGCGCTGCTCCATCCGCCCCCGGCCGCGGTGTACTGCTCACCGCTGCGCCGCGCGCGCGAGACAGTCGCGCCGTACGCCGAGCAGACCGGCGTCGAGGTGCGGTTCGAGGACGATCTGATCGAGGCGAACATCGGTGCCTGGGAAGGCCGGCCTTTCGAGGAGATCGTCGCGTCGGACGAGGACATCCTCCCGCTCGTCCGCGCCTCCCGCGCCATCTGGAGCCACGCTCCCGGTGGCGAGCGCATCGATCCGTTCCGGCGACGGGTGCGCCGCGTCATCGACGGGATCGTCGAGCGGCATCCGTCGGGGGATCTCATCGTCATCTGCCACGGCGGGGTGATCAACGCGTACGTCGGCCCGTTCCTCGGGATCGAGCAGGAGATGTTCTTCATTCCCGAGAACACATCGGTCAGCTCGATCGAGCTCGACGAGGACGGGCCACGCCTCCGATTCATGAACGATATCCTGCATCTTTCCAACCCGGAACTCTTCCAGGACGAGGGTTATCGGAAGGGCTAGACAGCTCTGGGTGAGGTGGATGGTGACGATCGCGCATGGGAGCGCGGATGTATCGGCCGTCCGAATTCATCTTGTTCGGATGAGATCACCGGTCGTGGCTGCGGAGAAGATCGATGGAGGCACAGCGGGTGCTCTTCACTTTCATCGGCCTCGCGATCGGGCTGCTCGTCCGCCGACGCGCGAGAGCCGCGCCCACCTGCGTCGGCGGCCTCGGCCGCTGAGTGAGGGTGCAGCCGCCCGGCGTCAACGTCGCAGCTTCGGCGTCCGGTGCGGACGGCTTCTGCGTGCGTCCGGTGGCCAGCCTTGACGCCGAGTCCGCCAATAGTGGACGGTCCGCCGCATACCGCGCAGTCGAGGACGATATTTCGAGCTCGCGTTCTGGATCGGCTTTCACGCTTAGCAGCTCGGCACGGAGCATCTTGACATGAACCGTTAGCGGGTCCGAACCGTCGAGACCGGCCGCCATCGCCTCGTCAACGATCGCATCCGCGTTCGCCGCCTCGCACGCTCGAGGACTTCTCGCTTGGCGCTCCTCATCGCATCGAGCGTACGACCGGCAGGGACACGCCGTTCTCGCATACCCCATCTGGAGGTTGACCGCTCGCCCAGGTTTACCGAGAGTCTTGGTAACTGCACTCAAGCCGGAAACCGGCGCAATCGGGTGCAGAGGAGGAGGTGCAACATGCGGATGAGAGCTTTGATTGCGGCTGTCGTAGCCGCGCTCAGTATCGGTGTTAGTGCAAATGCTGCGTTCGCAGGTGAGGTAACCGGAAGCGGCGGGGAGACTGCTGGGCCGGCGGACGCGAACTCGATCTGCGTCTTCTCCGGTCTGAATGACGACCCGGACGCTCCGCTCGTGGTCGGCGACTTCGAGGTTGCCCCGAACGGTCCCGGCGGGATCGCGCAATCCTATGGACAGGACGTGAAGATCGAGGGGTCGGAACTGACGAAGGTGCTCAACCCTGGCGACGCGTGCCGGGGGGGTAGCAACCCCGAGAACCCACCGGACTAGCAGACAGATGGGCGTTGCCCCACGCTCATTGGGGTCAACGCCTACGCGAGTTGGCCGCGCCTCTGGACGTCCTCCAGGCACATTCGCGAATACTGTGGCATCGCGACGTCCTCATCCCCCTGGGGCGGGCGGGGACTCCGCTGTGGAATGATGAGGTCGCGGCTCATGAAACGGGGGCTTGCCGAGAACACATCGGTCAGCTCGATCGAGCTTGACGACCATGCGGCCCGTCTGCGCTTCCTGAACGACATCCTTCATCTCACCGACCCGCAGCTGTTCGAGCACCGGCCGGCCGGCTGAGGGGCCGTCGGTATACTGCGCCGCGACCGCCGGAAGGAGGCCTCGTGCCCGTGCAGTTCCTGTCCGAGGAGTGGGCGAACGAGCTGAAGCAGCGCCTGAACGAGAGCGAGGCGTTCCGCAAGGGCGTCGGCGGCACGAGCGCGAAGATCCAGCAGGTCATCGCGACGCCAGAGGGCGAGCGCCGCTACTGGATGCGGACCGAGGACGGCCGGATCGACATGGGTCCCGGCGACGTCCAACAGCCGGATGCGACCATCTCCCAGGACTATGACACGGCCGTGGGGCTTGCGCGGGGCGAGGTGAACGCCGTGTCGGCCTACATGACCGGCAAGATCCGGATCTCTGGCAACCTCATGATGCTGATGGGCCTTCAGGGCGCTCTCGCGGAGCTCCCGCGAGTGATGCAGGAGATGGACGTCGACTACTGATCCGCCCTGGGGACGACGGCAAACGTCGCCGTCGCGCGGGCGAGCAGTCGCTCCCGATCGTCGAGGACATCGGCCTCGGCATAGGCGAACCGCCGCCCCGCCTTCACGACCTTTCCCCGCGCAAGCACGCGGCCTTCGCGAGCCGGGGCGAGGAACGTCACCGAAAGCTGCGTGGTCGTGAACGTCATGCCGTCCTCGAGAGTCGTGCGGACGGCCAAGCCCGTAGCCGTGTCTGCGAGCGTGGCGATCATGCCGCCGTGAAGGGTTCCCATGAGGTTCAAGTGGTGAGTCTGCACGTCCATCGCCACGTCTACCTCGCCCGGCTCCACGCGCTGCAACCGCAGCGCCAGCCAGGTGGTGTGGAACGCGGAACGCTCGAAGCGCTCTCGCACGTCGTCGATGCCTCGTCGCGATCGCTCCATCGTGCCCTCCGGCGCGGGTAGTCTCCCACTGGACGGGCAAGCGATCGGGGAGCGGGATGAGCGTGGGGGCGGAGCAGCTGGAGATCCAGCCAGCTAGCGACCGCGTCTGGAGCATCGAGACGCACGGGATCGACCCGATCCCCGATTCGGATCGCCACGGCAGCGGTGCCGAACTCTTCTGGGTCTGGTGCGCCGCGAACATCTCGATCCTCGGCATCGCCTACGGCGCGTACCTCGTGACGTTCTACGGGCTCGACTTCTGGCAGGGGGTCGCGGCCGCCCTGATCGGCACGGTCGCGTCGTTCCTGCTGGTCGGGTTCGTCAGCCTGGCCGGCAAGATCGCCGGGGCGCCGACGCTCGTCCTGTCGCGGGCGGCCTTCGGCATCACCGGGAACGTGATCCCGACGCTCGTCAGCTGGATCGCGCTCGTCGGGTGGGAGATCATCCTCGTCGCCCTCGCCACGCTCTCGGCCGAGGCGATCCTCGACCGGCTCGGGGCGCCGACGGGCGACGTCGTCACGGCGATCGCGTTCGCTCTCATCGCCGCGGCAACCATCGCGGTCGGGCTCCTCGGGCACGCGACCATCGTTCGCATCCAGACGTGGTTCACGTACGCGTTCGCCGTGCTCACGGTCGTCTTCTTCGTGCTGGTCGTCGATCAGATCGAGTGGGACGCCGTCGCGTCGCTGCCCTCGGCGAGCCCGGCGTGGTTCGTCGGTGGCGTGTCGATCGTGGCGGCGGGCCTCGGCATCGGGTGGGTCAACGCCGGCGCCGACTACAGCCGGTATCTGCCGCACGACCTCAGCTCGCGGGCCGTCGTCGCGTGGACGACGGTCGGCGCGAGCGTGGCGCCGCTCATCCTGATTCCGATCGGCCTGCTGCTTGCGGCCGACAACCCGGACATCGCGACGTCCCTCAACCCGATCGGCGTCCTTGCGCGAGACGTGCCCACGTGGTTCCTTGTGCCGTACCTGCTCACGGCGGTCGGCGGTCTGCTCGCTGGCGCCGTGTTGGACATCTACTCGTCCGGACTGAACCTGCTCACGCTCGGGGTGAGGATTCCTCGCTACCAGTCCGTGGCCTTCGACGGCGTGCTCATGCTCATCGGAAATGTCTACATCCTGTTCTTCGCTCGGGACTTCTTCGGTCCGTTCCAGGGCTTCCTCATCACGCTCGGTGTACTGCTCGGTTCTTGGGCCGCGATCTTCCTCGTCGACCTCGCGATGTTCCGCTGGCGCCAGGGATACGCCGAGTCCGAGCTGTACCGTCCGGGTCCGCGATACCCGGCGTGGAACCTGCCGGGGGTCGTTGCCTTCCTTATCGCCGCGTTCATCGGGCTCGGCCTGGTGAAGTCGACCGCTTGGGTGTTCGCTTGGGCCGGTTACCTGCTCGGGGCAGTCGGCGGGGACGACGGCGCGGTCGCGAACAGCAGCATCGGACTGTGGATCGCCTTCGTCGTCGCCGCTGTCTTGTATGCCCTGATCTCGTTGGCAGTGCCGCCGGCCGGTTCGCGTCGGCGATGAAGACCGGAGGCGGCCTGCTTCTTCACTCCTTGATGTAGGGCTGGCCGTCCGCCGCCGGCATCCGCGCCTTGCGCCCGGCGGCGGCGACCACGACGATCGTGATGATGTACGGCGCCATCAACAGGAACTCCGACGGAATGGGCACGTTCAGAATCGACAATTTCGTTTGGAGCGAGTCGGCGAAGCCGAACACCAGGGCCGCCAGGAAGGCGCCGACAGGATTCCATCGACCGAAGATCATGGCGGCCAGCCCGATGAACCCCCTGCCGGCCGTCATGTTCTCGTCGAACCGGCCGACCGACCCGAGGGTGAAGTACGCGCCGCCGATGCCGGCGACCATTCCACCGAGAACGACGTTGCGGTACCGCGTCAACAGCACGCGAATGCCGACGGTGTCGGCGGCGCGGGGATGCTCACCCACGGAGCGGACCCGAAGCCCCCACCGTGTGTAGAACAAGCCGAGATAGATCAGCGCGACCAGCAGGAACAGGATGTACACGAATATGTTGTTGTCGAAGAGGACGGGTCCCAGGATCGGAATCCTCGCCAGTCCCGGGATCGCCACCGGCTCGAAGCGGCCGGGGTTGTTGAGGTCCTGGTATTGCTCGAGTACGCGGGCGGACAGGAATCCCGTGATGCCGACCGCAAAGATGTTGATCACGGTCCCGCCGATGACTTGATTAACCAAGTAGCGGATCGAGAGCACCGCCAGGAACGCTCCGAGCAGCCCGCCGATCGCCGCCCCGGCGAGCATGCCGATCCACAGGTTGTTCGCGGCGCTGGCGACGAGGGACCCGGTGAACGCGGCCGAGAGCAGCATCCCCTCGATCGCGATGTTCACGACGCCCGCTCGCTCGCACAGCACGCCGGCCAGCGCGCCGAACGTAATCGGCACGGATCGCAGGAGTGTGCTCTGCAGCAACCCGACCAGGTTGAGCGAGCGACCGTGGGCGGCCCACGTCAGGAACGCGAAGACGAACAGCACCACGATCCCGGCCAGGACGACGTTGGTTCGCGCGCCGAACCCGCGCGTGAGCTGGACGCCCGCCAGGAACGCGCACACGACGGACAGCAGCAAGCAGGTTTCACGCGAGGGGAGGACGAGGTCCCCGATCGAGGCCGCGGTCGATCCAACGCCGGCCGGGGCGAGGCCGAACGTCGTCGTCGAGCCCGGATCGGACCCAAGCGCGAAGAGCAGGAACATCGCCACCGCGAGCAGGAGGAAGATCACGCCTGTTACGCGAGAGCGTGTGAGGGAGATCCCCGGCGCTCGGACGACGGTCGGCGAGACGGCCATCAGGAATACCCCTTCGTCACGAACTCGAGGCCGGCCGGCCTGCGGACCTTGATGTGATAGATCGAGCGGACGAGCGAGGGCGCCGCGACGAACACGATGACGAGCGCCTGGATGACGGTGACGATGTCGACGGGCGTGGCGGTCGCCGCCTGCATCGCGCGCGATCCCGCCCGCATCGCGCCGAACAGGAACGCGGCAGCGACCACCCCCCACGGGTTCGTGTTCCCGAGCAGCGCCAGCGCGATCCCGTCGAAACCGAACCCCGAGGAGTACCCGGGTGTGAGGCTTGGCGAGACCGAGAGGAGCTGATTGCCGCCAGCCAGGCCCGCCACGCCGCCGGCGAGCGTCATGACGAGCATGAACACGCGGCCAGGGCTGATCCCCGCGGCGCGCGAGGCGTCGGCGTTCGCGCCCACCGCCCGGAACTCAAAGCCGATCGTCGTTCGGTTGAGCAGGTAGGAGATGCCCCAAGTCACGGCGAGCGCGACGACTATCCCCAGATGCAACCGGAGATCCGACCCGAGCAGGTGCGGGAACGCGCCGTCGACAGGTTTGGAGATCGGATCCGTCCTGTCCGGGCGGCGGAAGAACGCCGTCGATAGACAGTAGTCGGCGAGCCGGTATGCGATGTAGTTCATCATGATCGTGACGATGACTTCGTGCGCGCCGGTCCTGGCCTTCAGGATGCCGGGGACGGCGCCCCACGCCGCGCCACCGAGGAACGATGCGAGAACGATCAAAACCACGTGGATCGAACCGGGCAGACCGGTGAATGAGAAGCCGACGACCGTTCCCGCGATCGCCCCGACGGTGATCTGGCCCTCCCCGCCGATGTTGAACAGGTTCGCCTTGAAGGCGATCGCCACCGACAGGCCGGTGAAGATCAGCGGCGTCGCCGTCACGATCGTCTCGGACAGCGGCGAGAGCGCTTGGCGGAGCTCCGTCCAGTTGCCGCTGAACAGCGCTCCGAGGATCTCGCCCGGGCTCCCGAGCGAGCCCTCGATCAGCGCGCGGTACGACTCCCAGACGACGTCCCACGACAGGCGGAGCGTCTCGATCGGGTGGAGGAAGAACCCCGACCAGCTGCGCAGGAGATCCGGGTCGGAGAAGACGATCACGAGGCCGCCGATCGCAAGCGCCGTGACGACGGCCAGCGCCGGCACGATGAGCGCGTCCCACCAGTGCTCATGGGGTGTGCGTTCGGTGGGCGTTGAGCCCGGCCGCGTCGCCTCGGGGTCGGCCACCTTCGCGTCACTCACCGGCGGCCTTCCTCGTCCCGGTCACGCCCGCCATCAGTAGCCCGAGACCCTCGCGCGTGGCGTTGTCGCCGACGACCTGCCCGAAGATGCGGCCGCGAAACATCACCAGGATGCGGTCACCGAGGGCAAGCACCTCGTCGAGCTCCGAGGACACGATCAACACGGCGACGCCGCGGTCGCGCTCGGCGACGATCTGCTCGTGGATGTACTCGATCGAGCCGACGTCCAGGCCGCGCGTGGGCTGGCTGGCAATCAGCAGCGAGATCGCCCGGGAGAGCTCTCGGGCGACGACGACCTTCTGTTGGTTGCCGCCGGACAGCGTCGACGCCGCCGCGTCGACCGACGGCGTTCGAACGTCGAAGCGCCGGGCTCGCTCCTCGGCCGCCCGATGCACCGCCGCGAAGTTGCGCACGAAGCCGCGCGCGAAGGGGTCGCGGTCGTACATGTCGAGCACGAGGTTGTCGGCGATCGAGAAGGTGACGATCAGGCCGTCGCGCTGACGGTCCTCGGGGACGTGACCGACGCCGGCGTCCAGGACCTCGTTCGGCGGGCGGGCGGTCAGGTCGCGGCCCTGGAGTTCGACCCGGCCGGAGGCGACCGGGCGAAGCCCGGTCAGGGCCTCGACGAGTTCGGTCTGGCCGTTTCCCTGTACCCCCGCGACGCAGACGATCTCGTTTGCGTTGACCTCGAACGAGACGTGGACCGCGTCCTGGCCGCGGTCGTCGATCACGACGAGGTCGTCGACGACGAGGACGGGATCGCCCGGCTCGGTCGGCGGCTTCTCGACCGTCAGCTGAACGCTCCGGCCGACCATCATCGCTGCGAGATCCGTCTCGGATGCCTCGGCCGGCGTCGTGGTTCCGACGACGAGTCCACCGCGGAGCACGGTGATGCGGTCCGCGACGGCGAGAACCTCCTTCAGCTTGTGCGTGATGAAGATGACCGACTTGCCGCCGTCCTTCAGCGACCGCATGACGTCGAACAGGTCCTCGGTCTCCTGGGGCGTCAGGACGGCGGTCGGCTCGTCGAGGATCAGAACGTCGGCCTCGCGGTAGAGCGCCTTCAGGATCTCGACGCGCTGTTGAACGCCGACGGGGAGCTCCTCGATCACGGCGTCGGGTGGAACCTCCAGGCGATAGCGTTCACTTAGCTCCTCAACTCGCTTTCGACCGCGACGACGGTCCAGCCAGCCGAGCGCCTGGGTCGGCTCGTTGCCCAGGATGATGTTCTCGGTGACGGTGAAGACCGGGATGAGCATGAAGTGCTGGTGAACCATGCCCAATCCCGCGGCGATCGCATCGCCGGGACCATCGAAACAGACGGACTCACCGTCGACCAGGATCTGGCCCTCGTCGGCGTGATACAGGCCATAAAGAACGTTCATTAGCGTGGTCTTGCCGGCGCCGTTCTCTCCGAGCAGCGCGTGGATCTCGCCCTCTTCGACCTCGAGGTCGACGTGGTCGTTGGCCACGACGCCGGGGAACCGCTTCGTGATGCCCGTCAGCTCGAGGCGCACGCCACCGTCCTAGCGATCGGCCTTGGCCGAGCATAAGAGAGGGGCGCCGGGCCATGCCCGACGCCCCTCGTCGCTGCCGCGACGCTCACTTCAGATAGTCGTTGTAGTCGACGGACACGGTTCCGTCGATGATGCCCTGTCTGAGGTCTTCAACAGTGGACTTGAGCTCCTGCGGAACCTGACTGTCGAACTCGTGGTACGGGGCGATGTCGACGCCGCCGTTCTCCATTGTTCCGGAGTAGATGCCGCCGGCGAACGTCCCGTCCACGACCGACTTCATCGCGTCGAAGACTGCGACGTCCATGTTCTTCATCACGCTCGTCAGGAACAAACTGCAGTACTCGGACGCCGACACGCAGCCGTCCGTATCGACCCAGACGAGGTTCACATCACCCGCGTCCTGCGCGGCCGCCGCCGCGCCGAGGCCCACCGGGCCCGCCACCGGCATCACGATGTCGGCGCCTTCGGAGATGAGGTCCTCGGTTACTCGACGGCCGTTGTCCTGGTTCTCGAAGTCGCCGGTAAACGTACCGTCCTGCTTTGCGGCGTCCCAGCCGAGCACGTCGACGTTCCTGCCGTTGTCCGTGTTGTACTTCTGGACGCCGGCCCAGAATCCGTTCATGAAGATCGTGACCGTCGGGATGTTGAGACCGCCGAACGTTCCGACTTTCCCCGATTTCGTCATGCCGGCCGCGACGTATCCCGCGAGGAACGCCGCTTGGTCGGTCTGGAACGTCAGGCCGAGGACGTTCTTGGGTTCCGGGTCGTAAGCGAAGTCAACGATCGCAAAGCTCTGATCCGGGTTCTTTTTGGCCGCCTTGGCCGTCGCGTCGCCGAGGAGGTACCCGACGGTCACGATCAGGTTGCAGCCCTGGTCGAGGAAGGCCTGGATATTCGGCTCGTAGTCCTGTTGCGTCTGCGACTCCAGGTACTTGGGCTCCACACCGAGCTCAGTCTGGGCGTCCTCCAGCCCCTTCCACGCCGTCGCGTTGAAGCTCTTGTCATCGACGCCGCCGGTGTCCGTGACCTCGCAACCCGTCATGCCCGCGCCGGCCTTGGCGCTGCCGCCGCCGGTGCCGCCGCTCTCGGTGCCGGTGTCGCTCGCGCACGCGACGGCCAACATGGGCAAGACCGCGAGCGCAGCGACGAACCGCGGGATCCGACTCATCCGAGCCTCCTCTCCGTCCCCTCGGGCCCGTCATCCGGATCATACGTACGGGCAAGAACGCCCAGTCGGCCTCGACGTGCGCGACGGCGACGCGTCGTCACTCCGTGCCGAACAATCGGTCTCCGAAGTCGCCGAGGCCGGGCAGGATGTATCCGTTGTCGTTGAGCTGCCGGTCGACGGCAGCCGTGTAAATCGCGACGTCAGGGTGCTCGGCCTCCATCCGTTTCAGTCCCTCGGGCGCGGCGACCACGCACACGAAGCGGATGGACGCCGGGGAACCGGCCTCCTTGACCGCCGTCGTTCCCGCAGTTCCGGACCCGCCCGTGGCGAGCATCGGATCGAGCATCAGCACGTGCCGTCCGTCGACCGGTGGAAGCTTTCGGTAATACGACTGCGGCTGAAGCGACGCCTCGTCGCGCTCGAGCCCGATGTAACCGACGGCGACCTCGGGAAACAGCTCGGTCACCGCCTCGAGCATGCCAAGACCGGCGCGAAGGATCGGAACCGCCACCAGGTCGCCAAGGACGCGTCCCGTCGTCGACTCGAGTGGCGTCTGGACGAGGATCTCGGCGGTGGGAAGGTCGTGGATCGCTTCCAGCGTCAGCGCGAACGCGAGGCGCTTGGAGAGGGTGCGGAAGACCGGGGGAGCCGTGTCACGGTCGCGAAGCTGTGCGAGCAGATGCGCGGCGAGCGGATGATCCACGACCCTGACCGACATCGGGCGCATCGTAGCGGGCCCGGGCCCCGGCAGACGGGGCTACCGCTCGCGCTTCGCGCTCGCTTCTTGAGCCCCCGAACCCCGGCAGACGGGGGCTACCGCTCGCGCTTCGCGCTCGCTTCTTGAGCCCCCGAACCCCGGCAGACGGGGGCTACCGCTCGCGCTTCGCGCTCGCGTCTTGAGCCCCCGAACCCCCAGACGG
>JBKOWM010000068.1:0-4853 GCA_046724395.1 Actinomycetota bacterium | reverse complement strand
GCGGTAACAGGCTATAGACGATTCCGACGAGCGTGACGGCGAGCGCGGCGACCGGAGGAGCGGGGAACGACAGCCCTTCCCAGCTGCCGAGGATGCGAACGCCGTCCGGACGGGGGGACGCAACGAAGAGGGAGAGCTCGTACGCCAGTCCCTCGACCGCGACGACACAGGCCAGGAACACGAGCACGTGTCGCCACCTTCGAAACACGATCAGGGCGACGATCGTCGCGACTCGAAGGATGCCGACCGTCCACCGCGACGAGAGCACGCTATCTACTCGGATCATGATTCCATCGAGCCAGCCGGTCCGGAGGGTTGCGATCTGTTGGAGAAGGAGTGAGTTCCAACGATCGAACCAATAGCCGAGCGTCGCGTACACGACAACGAGGATGGCGATCACGAACAGGAATGCCGCCAGCCCGACGAACAGTTTGCCGCTCACACCGAGCTTGCGAGGTAGGGGCGGCGGTTCTCCCGAAGGACGGCGGCGCTTCCCGGAGACGTGTTGCTGCGCCTCTGACGCGGCGCCTGCGGTATCGCGCTTCACCATGCGGGGCGTTCGATCGTACTCCTCGAAGGATGGGGCGTCGGAATCGCACCGCTCGTAAGACACCGGATCGCGTGTCTTGAGTTGACCTCAACGTTAGGGACGATCAAGGACCCCGTTTTGACTCGCGCGGAAGCAGAAGCAGACGCGTCAGTGCGACACGCGAGTCCACGCCGAGCTTGCGGTACGCGCTTGACGTACTGACTGACGGTATGGTGGCTGAGGTACAGGCGTCCGGCGATCTCCCGGTCCGCGAGGCCCTCGGCGACAAGCTCCGCTACCTCACGCTCGCGGGGGGTCAAGGCGACGAGCGGCCCACCACGCCTCCCAGGTTGCTCAGGGTCGAGCTCGAGCACCGTCACCAGCGCTCCACCCTCGTGAGGCAGACGGCTCGAATACCCGTGCAGCCGACCTCGACCCCCGGTCACGAGCTCGACATCAACGCTTCGGGAGAAGCCGGCCGGAGCATCGGGAGGCGGTGCGACCACCCCGTAGACTCGTTCCTCGCCGCCGCGGACCTGCGCCAGAAGCCGCCGGGCTGTTGCACTCAGGCGCACGTCGAGCGCCTCGCGGTCGCTCACCACGACCGCGCTGCCCGCGAGCTCGAGCGCGGCCCGCGTACGCTCGAGCTCCTGCTCGAGATCCTCGCGAGCGCGGATACGCTCAACCGCGGCGCCAACGACGCCGCGGTTGGATCGTCGGTGTCTGCGTCGGTCGGCCCGTGAGCCGGATCATCCGTGACCTAATGTTGCCGTTCGTCTTCAAGCGCGCCGCCAACCCGAAGTCGATGCGATCGATGTCTTGGCTGTTCGACTACCACATCGGCTGGGACGAGCCGCTCCATGCGGTGGCCCAGAAGACGATGGTTCATGACGAGCGGTAGCGGAACCGCGCGGAGCGGTCCGGCGTCTAGGTTGGGGTATGAGGACACGAACCCTGCGCGCGGTGCTCGTGGCGGCCGTCCTCGCGGGGACCGTCGCGGGCTTTGTGCTTCTGCGTTCGCGCGGGGCGGAGACCCCTGGACAACCGCGGGCGACCGTCGCGCAGGCGCTGGCTGGTTTCGTCGCCGAACGGTTCGGAGTCGGCTACTCGGGAACATGCCCTCAGGAGTTCCCGACGGACGGGCACCTCCCTCGCGGGGTGTGCTCGGCGAGGTTGGCTGGAACGGACGGTCGCGTCGTGTATCGCGTCGGTGATCCCTTCAGCGAGTGGGTCGGTGAGGTGACACTCGCCCGCGATGCATCTGGTTCATGGCATGTGACGAGCTTCGAGGAGTATCCGCCCCTCGGCGACTGAACTTCGACCCCGAGTCAAGTCCTCGCCATCTCCCAAGGGGTCTGGGGCACGGGGCCTCCCGTCTCAAGCACGGATTTGAGGTTCGAGAGAACGGCCGCCCAGCCGGCCGCCGACGCCTCTCGTTTCGACTCGTCCGCGAGATCCTCACCGAGGCGAACCCGAACGATCTCGCCATGCGGCTCGCTGCTTCCGATCGTCGACGAACATCAGTCACCTGCGAACATCGCGGCCGCACCCGCCGTCAGTTCTTCGGCTGAGACGTCGCGGAGGTGCTGGGTCAGAGCCCATTTGTGACCGAAGGGGTCGATGATCTCCCCGTGCCGATCGCCCCAGAACATGTCCTGCAGCGGGAGCGAGACTTCAGCGCCGGATCCGACCGCGCGCGTCCAGAGCTCCCCGACGTTGGCCGAGCGTAGCGCGAGCACGGATGCCGTGCCGCCGATCGAGAGCGGTGAGACGACGCCCATCTCCGGGAACTCATCCGCAATCATCACGGTGGAGTCCCCGAACCGAAGCTCGATCTGCATGAACCGTCCGTCCGGAATCGGTGTCCGGGCCCGCTCTCGGGCGCCGAGGGCCTGCACGTACCACTCCGCCGCGCGGGCGGCATCGCGAACGACGATGTGCGGCGTGATCGTGTGGCTCGTTTCGAGGGCGTCTTCGCGTTGCGTCATCGTTCCTCCCTTGGTCGGACCGGGCTGACTCTGGTGGGGTGGGGGACTGGCATCATTCGCTTCCCCAGTCGACGAGTGCCGTTGGTGAGTACCCGAGGGGGCGCATGTCGCCGCTTCCCGGATAGATCGAGACGCGGAACGTGTACCGTCCCGGTGCGTCGGGCTCCAGGGAGGCTCCGAATCGGTTCACGTGTCGAAGCCAATCCGTGAAATCTCGATCGGCCGGGCCCTTGAACTGTACGTCGAAGACGTAGCCTCGCGGTGCGCTCCGTTTGGTTGCCCAACGCACACGGATCGAATCGCCGACGATCTTCGCCGTCGGTGCGACCGCGAACAGCCCCTGCATCACGTCGGGGTGGAGGTCGCAATGAAAATGCAGCAGACCGGCCGGAAGCGGTGGGATGGTCTCGCGGTCCTCGGATCGCCCGGTGATGAATCTTCCCTGGAACAGGTACGGAGGATTCGTGCTGTAGCCTCGCGGGCCGGGAAAGATTGCGACGTTGTGGCGCACCCCTTCGTCTTGGTTGTCGAAGACGAGCCTGAGTGGCCTCCGAGCGACGGCGGCGACGCAGTCCGGGTCGAATGTTAGGCGGACTGCCTTGAGGTGAATGGCAGGACCGTGAGTGGGGGAGCAAGGTGAGACGAGTGGTGGAGCCGTCACGACCGCCACCGTCGGTAGGCCGGGCGATGGCGAGCGTTCCGAAGAGCCCGTGGGGCCAGTACAGGATGTCACGGCGACGAGTGCTGCGGTCACGGCGGTCGCCCGCCCTATCCGATCAGCCATCGCACCGCCAGACGGCCGATGTGCCGACCCATCTCGAACCCAACCTCTGCGTCGCTTCTGAAGTGGATCCCGGCATCGATTCGCGACATCGCCGCCTCCCACGCCTTGGCTCGGAACAGGCTGGCGTCGTCCGGAAAGCAGGACGCCAAGACCTCGGCGGCGGCGGCCGAGTATGTCGAGTGCCCGGAGACATATGAGGGGAAGTCCGGAGTCTCGAGCAGCGGACGCCAGCCCGACGCGAGTCGGAGATCACGGATGACGTTCACGGGACGCGGCTGCCAATAGGCGTATTTCGCGTCCCACGCCGCGACGCCGGCGTCCGCCAACGCCATGTTCAAGGCGGCCAGGATCCGGGCCGCGTCGGGGAGGGGCACCCGACGGCGTCGGATCTCCTCGAGCGCGACCTGGTTCCACTCGCCGGCCGGCAACGGCGTCCCCTGCCCGGCGGCCCAGAACATCGCCGCCCGGTACCGGTAGCGTGTGAGCTGATCGGAGCGCCGGAGGACTTCGAGCGCCTCGGTTCGCAGCGGCGCGGAATCGGGCGCGGGCGGCGGGCCGGGTCGGAGAGCGCTACCCGACGCAAGGAGCCACGTCCGCCATGACCCGGCGAGGGGCTCGACCGGCGTCGGCCCTGTGCCCGGCGGATGTTCCCAGCGTCCAGGCGGGTGCCCGGTCCACACGCGGCTGTACCCGTCCGCGCTGGCTCGATCGAGAAGCTCCTGAGCTACCGCCCGTCCGATCCCGAATCCGAAGCGAACGGCGGCGGCCTCCTCTCCGGAGACGATGCGAGCCGCGGCCACCTGTTCCTCGAGCATCGAGAAGTACTCGGGTGGGAGCTCCGGAAACATCGCGGCAAGGATCTGCCCTGCCGAGCCCGCGACGGCGGCTATCGTCGAGGCGCTCGAACCGTCTCTACGAGCGCGTGCCGCGGCGACGACCGCATCGTAGGCTCCGACGGCGAGGTACGCGTACGCACGAGAGGCGCGCGGCGGATCTTTCGGCTGTCCGGCGACGAGTTCGAACGCCTCCCCGAACCACGCATCGAGCGGATGTACGCGCCAGAAGTCGACCTGCGCCCGGGTCGTTTCGACGACCCGCACTCTCGGCCCGTTGTCCATAGCGACACGACGGATGCCGACGAATGGCCACCGCCAGACGGGACGGTCCACGCGGTCGGCGCGCGGCGGCGGCGCGCCGGGTAGGACGGCGAACGCGGCGACCGCGCACGCGATGCCGAATGTTCGAAGCCGGCCCATCGGAGCGAAACCCGCCGGCAACCGGCTCACCTCCGCCGCGTCGTTCTCAACCTCATGACCGGCTAAGACATTATGCTGGTCTCGATACAGCGTCAACGCCGCACGACGACCCACGAGCGGGACGGCGTCCTATCGCAGCGGACGGTTTGGAGGGGATGCTGGTCTCGCATCCGCGTCAAGGGGAGGTCATGGACGAACGCGAGAAGCGACAGGTTGGGGAGCAGATCGAGCCTGGAGGCAGGCCAAAGGCGCCTGGGTCGCTGGAGGTCCTGCAGCGCTTCGTGAACACCTGGAAT
>JBKOWM010000113.1:0-13389 GCA_046724395.1 Actinomycetota bacterium | reverse complement strand
TGGTAGGACCCTCCCAAACATTGCGCCCCGACGGATGGGGCGGCGTATGCGAGAGGGGGCATGGGCATGAGACCGGTCGCATTCCGGACGCTCGCAGCCATCGCGGTGCTGGCCGTCGTCGCTACCGGCTGCTCCAACGGCAACGACGAGGGTGGCGGTGGCGGAGGCGGAGGAGGGGGCGGCGGGGAGACCGTCAAGATCGGCTTCTTCGGAGCGCTCTCGGGCGACTACAAGCTGCTCGTGGTGAGCGGCTACAACGCCGCGAAGATGGCCTTCGATGACGCGAACGCGTCGGGCGATCTGCCGGTCAACGTCGAGCTCGTACCGTTCGACACGCAGGGCAACCCGGACACCGCCGCTCCGCTCGTCGACCAGGTCGTCGGCGACGAGTCGTTCGTCGGCGTCATCGGCCCCGCGTTCTCGGGCGAGTCGGCCGCTGTGGGCGACAAGCTCGACCAGGCGGGAATCCCGTTCGTGACTCAGTCCGCAACCGACGACGCCCTGGCGACCAACGGATGGACGCACTGGTTCCGGGCGCTCGGCAACAACAGCGACATGGGCCCGCCCGCGGCCGACTACATCGCGAAGGTCGACAACGCGACCTCGGCGTGCGCGGTCAGCGACGGGTCGCCGTACGGCCTCGGCCTGAAGGACGAGGCGGTCAAGGAGTTCGACTCGCTCGGTGTGGAAGTCCCGCTCAACGAGGAGGTGGAGCCGGGCGGCAAGGACTACTCGGCGATCGTCCAGAAGATCGGGGACGCGGGATGTCAGGCGTTGTTCTACGGCGGGTATTCGCCGGAGGCGGGTCTCATCCGCAGCCAGATGACCGACGCCGGCCTCGACAACGTCCCGCTGGTCGGCGGTGACGGAATCAAGGACGACACGCTCATCACGGCCGCGGGCGGCACGGCGGACGGCACGATCTCGTCGTGCACGTGCGCGGACCTGTCGAAGAGCAAGGACCCGGCCGCCCAGCAGTTCGTCAAGGACTACAACGCCGAGTTCGGTGAGGACCCACAGATCTACGGGGCCGAGGGGTACGACATCGCGCAGCTGTACATCGCCGCGATGAAGGACGGGAACACGGACCGGGAATCGATCACCACATGGCTGCAGGACGTGGACGGGTTCCAGGGCCTCACGAAGGCGTACACGTTCGACGACGTCGGTGAGCTCGCTCCCGAAGCGCGCATCCTCTTTTTCTACGAGGTCCAGAAGGGCGCGTGGACGGTGCTCGGATCGTCCGACGACGTCGTCCCCGCGTAGCCGGCCAAACGAGGATCGGTCGCGACGAAGGGGCGGGCCGTCGAGCCCGCCCCTTCAGCGGCGACGGAGGGGCTCGTGAGCTGTCCGTCCGACCCGACGACGTGGATCGCGCTGACGATCACCGGACTGGTCCTTGGATCGCTGTACGCGATGATCGCGCTCGGGTACACGATGGTCTACGGGGTGCTTCAGCTCCTCAACTTCGCGCACTCCGAGGTCTTCATGATCGGGTCGTTCGGAGGGGTGTACGCGCTCCAGTGGCTCGGCGTGACGGCGCCGCGATCGGGAGCTTCCCTTTGGGTAACGCTGCTCATCGCGTTCGCCGTCGCGATGCTGTTCGCCGCGGCAACCGCCGTCGGCATGGAACGCATCGCGTACCGGCCGCTCCGTAAGCGAGGCGCCTCTCGGCTCGCGTACCTCATCGCGGCCATTGGCGTCTCCCTGTTCCTGTCGAACCTATTCCTGCTGCTCGACGGTGAGCGCCACCTCGGGCTCCCGTTCGGCTGGCCCGCGATCGCGGGTCGAGCGCCGATCCCCGTTCCGGACGTGCTGGAACGGCACGAGGTGTTCTCCATCGCGGGCGTTCCGGTCAACAACATCCAGGTGCTGATCATCGTCGTGGCGGTCGTCATGATGTTCGTCCTCGACGCGTTCGTTCGGCGGACTCGTCTGGGCAGGGGGATCCGCGCTGTGGCGGAGGAGCCGGACATCGCGTCGATGATGGGCGTCAACCGCGAGTCGATCATCATGCTCACGTTCGGGGTGGGCGGCGTGATGGCCGGCGCCGCAGGACTCCTTTTTGCCCTGAACTTCGGCGTGACGCAATTCAACGTCGGGTTCTTCCCCGGCATCAAGGCCTTCACCGCGGCCGTCCTCGGCGGCATCGGCAACATCCGCGGCGCGATGCTCGGCGGTTTGCTCCTCGGCCTGGTGGAGAACCTCGGGGTCGCGTGCATCTCCTCGCAGTGGAGGGACGTGATCGCCTTCTCGGTCTTGGTCCTGGTGCTGATGTTCCGCCCGACCGGAATCCTCGGCGAGCAGGTCGGCGGCTGATATGGCTGCGCGTCCGCCGTCGACGTTGCCGCCTTCGGACACTGTCGAGGCGCCGAGCGTCCGCGATCGCGTCAGCGGCTCCGTGGACGCGCTTCGACGGCGATATCGGGCGCTGCCCGCGCCAGTGCGATTGGGCATCCTCGCCCTGCTGTTCGTGCTGGCGGCATCGCTCCCGTATCTCATGCCGTACCTCTCCGATCGGTCGAACTACTGGGTGGCGATCACGTTCAAAATCGGTCTGGCAGCGCTCCTGGCGCTCGGCCTCAACATCGTCGTCGGCTTCGCCGGTCTTCTCGACCTTGGTTACGTGGCCTTCTTCGCGATCGGTGCGTACACCTATGCGATCCTCTCGGGCGCCGTTCGATTCACGCTCGCCCAGCGTGAGGAGCTCCCGAACACGCTCGACCTGCTCCCCGAGTTCCACATGTACACCTGGCTGTTCTTCTTCGTGGCGATGGCGGTGGCCTTGATCGCCGGCGTCCTGCTCGGGACGCCGACGCTCCGTCTGCGGGGGGACTACCTCGCGATCGTGACGCTCGGGTTCGGCGAGATCGTGCGGATCGTGGCGAACAACCTTCGGGATTTCACGGGCGGGCCGCTGGGGGTGAAGAGCATCCCGCACCCCGCTATCGCCGTCGACGGAGTCGACTACGACTTCGGCTTGAACAACAACCCCTACTACTGGCTGACGCTCGTCCTGATCGTCGTCGTCGTCTTCATCGTGTCGCGCATCAACAACTCACGCGTCGGCCGCGCGTGGGCATCGATCCGAGAGGACGAGATCGCCGCCGCGGCGATGGGTGTGCCGACGGTCAGGATGAAGCTGCTGGCGTTCGCGACGGGCGCGGCCATCGCCTCGATCGCCGGTGTGATCTACGCGAGCCAGATCATCTTCATCAACCCGCAGATCGCCACGCTGCTGAACCCCACGTTCGGCTCGATCATCGTCCTGGCGATGGTGGTGCTGGGCGGGATGGGGAGCATCGCCGGACCGATCCTCGGCGCCGCGGCCATGGTCTTCCTCCCGGAGTACTTCCGCTCGCTCGGTGACGCCCGATTCCTTGTGTTCGGGGCGGCGCTCGTCGCGATCATGATCTTCCGACCTCAGGGCCTGATCCCGAGTCGGCGGCGCGAGCTCGAGCTGACGGGACACGACGTCAAGGACGAGACCGTCTACGAGGCGGGGCACGGAGGCGCCGCGCCGTGACGCAGGCGATCCTCGAGGTCGAGGACGTCACGAAGGACTTCGGCGGCCTCCGGGCCGTCTCGCAGGTCGATCTGCGGCTGGATCCCGGCGAGATCCTGGGCCTGATCGGCCCGAACGGCGCCGGCAAGACGACGCTCTTCAACATGATCACCGGCATCTACGCGCCCTCGACGGGTCGCATCCGGTTCATGGGCGACGAGCTGCTCGAGTACCGGCCGCTGGGACTGCCGTACTCGCGCAAGCGCCGGCCTTTCCAGATCACTCGCCTCGGGATCGCGCGAACGTTCCAGAACGTCCGGCTATTCGCGGACATGACCGCCATCGAGAACGTCATGGTGGGGGTCGACGCGCACAATCGGCAGAGCGTGCTGCAGGCGATGTTCCACACGCCGAGACAGCGCGACGAGGAACGGGTGACGTTCCAGCGAGCCGTCGAGCTGCTCGACTTCGTCGGGATCGCGCGCTACGCCAACGAGCTCGCCAGGAACCTGGCGTACGGCGACCAGCGCCGGCTCGAGATCGCGCGCGCGATGGCGACGAAGCCGACGCTCCTGCTCCTCGACGAGCCCGCCGCCGGCATGAACCCCAGCGAGAAGGCGGGGTTGATGGCGCTGATCCGGAAGGTGCGCGAGTCCGGGATCACGGTGCTCGTGATCGAGCACGACATGAGGCTGGTCATGGGGACGTCCGACCGCGTCGCCGTGCTGGACTACGGACGAAAGATCGCGGATGGATCGCCGGCCGTGGTCCAGCGAGACGCGCGAGTGATCGAGGCGTACCTCGGACGCCGAGCGGTCGACGAGTCGGCGGGGGAAGACGTCGGCGAACGCGACGCGTCGGCCGATGACTGACCCGCTGCTCGAACTGCGCGAGGTCCGAATCCGGTACGGCGCGATCGAGGCCGTGAAGGGGATCTCGCTGCGGGTCGACGGCGGCGAGATCGTGACACTCATCGGGGGCAACGGCGCCGGCAAGACGACCACGCTTCGGACGATCTCGGGAGTGAAGCGCCCCGCCGATGGAACCATCCGTTTTCGCGGCGACCGGATCGACGGCCTGTCTGCACACGAGGTCGTCGCCCGCGGCATCGGGCACGCCCCGGAGGGGCGGCGGATCTTCTCGCGCATGAGCGTCCGCGAGAACCTGGAGATGGGCGCGTACGGACGCAAGGACGCGGACGGCGTCGGCGAGGATCTCGAGCGCGTCTATTCGCTGTTCCCGGTGCTCAAGGAGCGGCAGCGTCAGGCGGGCGGCACACTGTCTGGGGGCGAGCAACAGATGTTGGCGATCGGCCGGGCCCTGATGGGCCGTCCGCAGCTGCTGATGCTCGACGAGCCATCGATGGGACTCGCGCCGCTGCTCGTGGAGCGGATCTTCTCGCTCATCGCGGACATTCACAGCCAGGGGACGACCGTGCTGCTGATCGAGCAGAACGCGCACATGGCCCTCGGGCTGGCGGACCGAGGCTACGTCATCGAGTCGGGCGAGATCGTCCTCGAGGACCGCGCCAGCGCGCTGCTCAACAACGACGCCGTCCGAAAGGCGTATTTAGGCGAGAGCTGAGGTCGACGGGTGCCGGGGGCGGGATTCGAACCCGCACGCGCTTTCGCGCAATGGTGTTTGAGACCATCGAGTCTGCCCGTTCCTCCACCCCGGCCGGGACGAATTGTAGCGTCGGTGACCTACAACTCCGGTCCGATGAAGCGATCAAGGATCCCGACGTCGGTGCGTGTAGCAATCGAGATGCGGTTGCGCCTCGAGTAACGATAGACGTACGCGTATCGCGGGCGCATTCCGACCTTGGATCGTGTCCTCGACGATACGGTTGGCCGCCGCCACCGTCAGGAACGCACGGGCCCCGAGGGGCGACCTCCTGCGAAGATGACGTGCCGAATGCGCGTCGCCCGGCTCGTTCTCGTCCTCGCCGCCCTCGCGACGGCGTGCACCGGTGACGCCGGCAAGGAGCCGACGACGCCGCCGACGAGCCCGGCCGGCGCCGTCCTCACGGACCTCAAGATCGCGTTCGTCTCGGACCTGTCGCAGGACGGCGCGACGCAGCGCATCGCGCCGGCGCTGCAGGGAGCGCGGCTCGCCGTCGACGCTGCCGGGCTGCGGGCTGCCATGGGGGTGACCGCGCAGATCGTGCTGCTGGACACCGAGGGAACGGCCGACGGCATTCGGGACGTCGCGGATCGGATCGTCGAGGACCCGACGATCGTCGCCGTGATCGTCGGCCCTCAGCTCACCGGGCAGATTGCGCTCGGGGGGCGATTGGATTCGGCAGGAGTGCCGACCATTTCGCTCTCGACGCTCGGTCCGGACCTCGCCGAGCAGGGCTGGACGGCATGGCGCCGGGCGGTCCCGGACGTCGATCGGGAAGCGAGCAGACTCGTCGCCTCGATCCGCGCATTGGTCGGCCTGAGAGGAACGTGCCTGCTCGGCGACGGCTCGGCCGCGTCGGCCGGCCTGCTGCGCGCCGTCCGACAAGCGCTGACGACGCCTCCCGCCCTCCGACTCGGACTCGCGGACACAGACCCCGACGATCCGCAGGTGGCGTCCGCAATCCGGGACGCCGAATGCCGATCGATCGTCTGGGGCGGGACGCCGACCGGGGGCGGACTCCTGCGCCTCGCGCTCGTCGCCGCCGGGCTGCGATCCGTGCGAGTGTTCGGCGGCGAGAGTCTCAAGGATGCGAGCTACATCGCGACCGCCGGTCCTCGGGGCCGCGGCACCGTCTCGGTCTGTCCGTGCGTCGACCTCTCCACCTCGACGGGCCTGCGCGCGCAACGCTTCATCCAGAACTACCAATCCTCGTTCGGCGTCTCGCCCGGGCCGTTCGCCACTGAGGCGTGGGACGTCGCCTGGATGCTCATCGACGCGATCGGATCGGGGGCCGCCGACCGGACCGAGGTCGCGGACGCGCTCTCGCAGACACCGACGTTCGACGGCCTCGCGCGTACGTACGCGTTCGCGAGCGACGGAAGCCTGCGTCGTCCGGGCCGGGCCGTACTCGTTTACCGGGACGTCGGCGTCCGCTGGGTCGGCGCCCACGCGGCCGCCGCGCCTTGACGGCGTTGCATTGCTCGCCGGGAACCGCGTGCCTATAGTGCGAAACGCCGAAGGGAACATCGGTTCACGCCCCCAGTGAAGGAGGGGAGATGCCCAGAGGAAGGTTCCTGCTCGTCGGCGTCGTATTGTCCGCGTTCGCGCTCGTCACGACCGCCTGCGCGAACGACGAAGGCGGCGGCGCGGGAGGAGGCGGCACGACCGCTGCTCCGGCGCAAAACACGGCCTGCGCGACCGCCGACACGGCAGGTGGCGACGCACTTGCGCAGATCTGCGACCAGGGCGCGATCCGCGTCGCGACCGACCAGAAGTACAAGCCTCAGTCCTGGTACGACGCGAAGACGGGCGACTGGAAGGGCTTCGACGTCGACGTCGCGCGCGAGATCGCGTCGCGCCTGGGCGTCACGGCCGACATCAACCATCAGGACTGGGAGGTCATCACGGCCGGCTCGTGGAACAACCGGTGGGACGTTAGCGTCGGTTCGATGACGGACACCGTTCCCCGCGAGAAGCTGTTCGATTTCACTCCCGCGTACTACTACACGCCGGCTGGGTTCGCCGTGTACAAGGACAACACGTCGATCCAGGACGTCACCACGGATCTCGACGGCAAGAAGATCTGCGTGGGCGTCTCGACGACGTACGAGGACTATCTCAAGGGAGACCTCGTCCTGGGTGCCGGGGCGCCGCCGTTCGACTTCGTCGTGGACAACCCGGAGATCGTGACCTACAACACCGACACGGATGCGCTCGACAACCTAGCCGTCGGCGACGGCGTTCGCTGCGACGCAGCGATGACTGCGACACCCACCATCGACGCGTTCATCAAGGACGGCGGTGCGGTAAAGAGCGTCGGCGATCCGATCTACTTCGAGCCGCTGTCGATCGCGTTTGACAAGAA
Organism: Actinomycetota bacterium; assembly: GCA_046724395.1. Taxonomy (GTDB): domain Bacteria; phylum Actinomycetota; class UBA4738; order UBA4738; family HRBIN12; genus DATAEU01. The sequence continues at coordinate 5,896 of JBKOWM010000113.1, read as the reverse complement.
CGACCCCATCGACAATGCGAGCCTCGTGCAGGCGGTCAGCAAAATCGTCGACGAGATGCACTCGGACGGCACGCTCACGGATTTGTCCATGAAGTGGTATGGAACGGACCTGACCACGACGGCGGCAAGCGGGGCGTAACGCCGGATCGGATCTGCGGGTGGATCACACGCTAAGTGAAGCGAGGCGGGAAGCCGGGGGAGTCCGGCTTTCCGCGTATTCGACCGACATCCCGAAGGGCTCGCGGTTCGAGCTCATCGCCGCGTGGCTCCTTCTGGCCGAGGGCGGGATCGGGCTGGTCTTCGCCCCGGTCATCATCTTCTCGGAGCCGGTGGAAATCCCCGTCGGCAGGATCCTGTCGTTCCTCGCGTGCTGCGTGCTCTGTCTGTTGGCCGGGGCGCTCCTGTACTCGAAATACCGCTGGTCGTGGTGGCTCGCGGTTGCGGTCGCCGTCGCCGTGCCGATCTGGCTGATTGCCATCGGCGGGCTGAAGTACTCGCCCGAGGGCTACGTTGCCGCCGGGTTCTCCGCTGCCGAGGTCCTCTGCCTTCTGGTCGGGCGCCGCGCCGCCGGCAGACCCGATGCGATGGCGCTCAGCAGCGCGGACATTCCTTTCCGGGCGAAGGTCGCGATCGTTTGGGCGGCCATCTTCGCGATGATCGTCGTCGTCCTCCTTCTGTTCGACCTCAACACCGCGTTCATCAAGGAGAACTTCTGGTTCGTCTTCGGCGGTCTCCAGTGGACCCTGCTGCTGGCGTGCGGCGCGATTATCCTCGCGATCGTGCTGGCGCTCCTCGGAGCTCTCGGCCGGATCTCCAAGAACCCCGTGGCCTACGGCGTCAGCGGCTTCTACACTTCGTTCTTCCGCGGCACGCCGCTCATCGTTCAGCTGTTCCTGATCTACCTCGCGCTCCCGCAGATCGGCGGGAACCTCGGCCGTCTGTCGCTCGTGAACATCCTGACGCTCACGCCGTTTCAGGCCGGCATCCTCGGCCTCGGGCTGAACTACGGCGCCTACATGACGGAGATCTTCCGCGCCGGCATCCAATCGGTCGGCCACGGCCAGGGCGAGGCGGCGGACGCGCTCGGAATGTCCTACGCGCAGCGGATGCGCCGCGTCGTCCTGCCGCAGGCAGGACGCGTCATCATCCCGCCCACCGGCAACGAGTTCATCGCGATGATGAAGGACACCGCGTTGGTCGGATTCCTGGGATCCGAAGTCGCGCGGGCCGAGATCTTCCGCCGGGCGCAGATGGCGTACACCTCGGTGCTGACCGCACGCCTGGAGTCGCTGCTGATCGCCGCCGCCCTTTACTGGGGTCTGACCGCGATCTTCACGTACTTCCAGCGCCGACTCGAGCGACGCGTCGGCCGAGGTTACGAGCGCGGCGGGGTGGGCGGAGCCAAGCCTCGGCCTCGGATCCTCTCTCTCAGCGGGCCCGGCGGCCCGGGTACCGGCGGCGGCGCCCACCTGCCGGCGGTCATCGAGGCCGAACCGTCGATCGGCGACGTGCCTGCCGACGAGCACCGGGATCGTCCGTGAACTCCTTCGGAAACGGTCAGGCAGTCGTCCGCGTCGAGAGCCTCCACAAGAACTTCGGGCCCCTCGAGGTGCTCCGGGGGATCGACATGGAGGTCGACACCGGCGAGGCGGTCGTCATCTTCGGCCGGTCGGGGTCCGGGAAGTCGACGCTCCTGCGATGCATCAACTTCCTGGAGGACCCCTCAGACGGAACGGTCGAGGTGGCGGGCATCCGGCTGGCGGGCGGCCACCGTACGCGGGCCAAGCGCGAGCAGATCCGCCGCCTCCGCACGCACGTGGGGATGGTGTTCCAGCAGTTCAACCTCTTCCCGAACATGACGGCATGCCAGAACGTCATGGAGGGTCCGGTCACCGTCAAGGGCGTGAAGCCCGAGGCGGCTCGGCCTTTGGCGATGAACTTCCTCACCATGGTCGGGCTCGCCGACAAGGCCGACGAGTACCCGATCCGGCTCTCCGGCGGTCAGCAGCAGCGCGTCGCCATCGCGAGAGCTCTGGCGATGGAGCCCGACGTCATGCTGTTCGACGAGCCGACCTCGGCCCTGGATCCGGAGCTCATCGGCGAGGTGTTGAGCGTCATGCGGTCGCTCGCTACGGAGATGCACATGACGATGATTGTGGTGACTCACGAGATGGGCTTCGCGCGCGAGGTCGCGAATCGGATGCTCTTCTTCCACGAGGGCCTCATCCTCGAGCAGGGCACGGCGAAGGACATCTTCGAGAACACGAAGTTTCCCGAGACCCGAAAGTTCCTCGACGCCGTGCTGTGACGTCGCGCGTCTGGCACACCGACGCTGTGTGACGTCTCGAGACGGTCGAGGCGCGCGGAAAGCATTGACGGGCCGGAAGACCTTTGGAACCGCTCACGCCTTCCCCATACGCGAGCGTTGTCTACTCGGTCTTCCGGCCCGTCAAAGGGTGGTCCCAAGCAACCTCGTGATCGGCGGCGGTCCGGTCGCCCCTCGCCGCGCCGTTCCTTGAGGGCTCGCGCTCTCGCGGATCTCCGCGCCGTTGGCGGTCCTGCCGTCGTTCCGATCCCTGCGGCCGCTTGGGACCGGGGCGAAATCTAGCGACGCACTCAACTCGTGTCAACGCGCCAAAATCGCACGTCGCACCCGTCAGACGGCGAGATCCCGCAGGTAGCGGCGGCGCGGTTTCGAGCACGAAAAGAGTGACAAGGAACGATGGCTTCGCGAGTCGCTATGGATGGCTGACAACGGCACGCTGACGTATCAGCGGACGGCGGAGCCCGCCGCGGGGGCGATCGACGGCACTCGATACGGCCGGAAGTAGAAGACGCCGGCGACGACCAGATACGCGGTCCACGCGAGCACCTCCAGAACCGTCGGATCCGCGTTGTAGCCGACGAGACCGCGCACCACGGCACCGACGCCGCTGTCGTCGGGCAACACGCCCGACAGATCGAACGCGACGGTGTCCAGGAATGCGAGCCAGCCAGCCTCCTGCAGCTCGTGCACCGCGTACGCGAACAGTCCCGCCGCCACGACGATGAGGATCGCTCCCGTGATGCGGAAGAAGGATCGAAGGTTGAGCCGTATCCCGCCGCGGTAGAGCAGGACGCCGAGGACGACCGCGAGAACGAGGCCGAGCAACGCCCCGATCAACTGCTCGCCGACGCCGCCGGCATCCACGGCGGTGCCCTTCGCGGCCGCGAAAAGAAACAGCGCCGTCTCGATGCCCTCTCGAAGGACGGCGAAGAACGCCAGCGCCGCGAGCGCCCAGCCACCGGCGACGAGCGCCGAATCGACCTTCTGCTGGAGCTCTCCCTTGATGCGGCCGCCCTGTCGCCGCATCCAGAAGATCATCCACGTGAGGACGCCGACAGCCGTCAGTGTGACGAGGCCCTCGAAAACCTGCTCTGACGTTCCCTCGAACTCGGTGCCCGCGAAGAAAATGGCCGCGCCGGCGGTCACGCTGAGGACAACGGCGCCGAATGCTCCCGCCCACACGAGCCTCGCGCGGTCCGTGCGCTGGAGTTGGCGGAGATAGGCCAGGATGATGGAGACGATCAACGCCGCCTCGATCCCCTCGCGAAGCGCGATCACGAACGCAGCGCCCATCAGGCTTCCCCTTGTGCCGCCGACGCAGGCGACGGCGGATCGTTCGGCTCCGAACGACTGAATCCTACGCGCGCAGTCGGATTTGCCGCAACTCGTCGCGTGGCCGGGGACGTCACGGGGTTGCGCTAGCATCGCCGTGGTGACGACCGGCACGGACGACGTACCCAAGCGACTCTTCCTGCTCGACGGCCACAGCCTGGCGTACCGCGCCTACTTCGCCCTGCCGCCCTCGCTCGCGACGACGACCGGACAGGTGACGAACGCCGTTTATGGCTTCACGTCGATGCTCATCAAGCTCCTCGCCGAGGAGAGGCCGGACCTCATCGCCGTGGCGTTCGACGTGGGCCGGCCGACGCACCGCCTGGAAAAGTACGCCGAGTACAAGGCCGGCCGCGCCGAGACGCCCGATGAGTTCCGGCAGCAGCTCGGGCTGATCGTCGAGGTCCTCGAGACGCTGCGCGTACCCGTCATCGGCGTCGAGGACCACGAGGCCGACGATGCCATTGCGACCCTGGCGACCGGCGCAAACGCACAAGGGATGGAGGCCGTCATCGTCACGGCGGACCGCGACTTCTTCCAGATCGTGCGCCCCGGCATACGGGTGATGTTCAATCGGAAGGGGATCTCCGACATCGTCATGTACGACGAGGCCGCTGTCATGAAGCGTTTCGGGCTCCCGCCGGCCAAGTATCTCGACTATGTCGCACTGAAGGGGGACGCCTCCGACAACATCCCCGGCGTTCCGGGGGTGGGGGAGAAGACGGCGAGCAAGCTCGTCCAGGACTTCGGATCGGTCGAACAGCTACTCGAGCGGACGTCGGAGCTCAAGGGCAGGCTTCGAGATGCCATCGAGGCAGCGGACGGCGACCTCGTCCGAAACAAGGACCTCGCCAGGCTCGAAATCGACCTCGACCTCGACCTCGAGCCGGACGATCTCGTGATGGGGGAGTGGGATCCCGATGCGGTGCGGCGGCTGTTCACGTCTCTGGAGTTTCGGACCCTCCTGGAACGGTTGGAGGAGGTCGGCCGCTCGGCCAAGCCTCTCGAGGCCGTCGAACTCGATCTGCGTGAGGTCGCCGAGCGCGAGCTCGTGCCGATTCTCGTCGACCGGTCGCCGAAGGCCGTGCGCTTCCTCGTGGACGAGCGGCGGGTGCGGGGGGTCGCCGTCTCGGTCGGCGGCGGACAGGCGGCGTACGCGCCGGTCGAGGGTCTCGATGGCGTCGGCGATGCGCTCGCGGAGGCCGAGGCGCCGAAGTGGACGCACGACGTGAAAGACATGGAGACCGCAGTGATCGCCGAGGGCAGGCCGCTGCGCGGCGTCGCGTCGGACACCCTGCTCGCCGCGTACCTGCTGGATCCCGGGTCTACCGATCTCGGCCTCCCGTCGCTGTCGGAGCAGTTCCTCGGCACCGACGTGCTCGGCGGCGTCGAAGAGGAACAGGACGGCCAGCTGTTCGGCGACGCTTGGCGCGCGGTCGCCGCCGAGGCGGCCGCCGTCGCCCTCCTCGCCCCCGTCGTCGCCCAACGCCTCGAGCGCGCTGCGCTGACGTCACTGCTGAGAGACGTCGAGCTGCCGCTATCGTCGGTGCTCGCCAAGATGCAGGCGCGCGGCGTGGCGCTGGACGTCGCGTACCTCGACGACATGGCCGAGGGCGTCCGCGACAAGATGGCGACGCTTCGTGACGAGATCTACGGCCACGCCGGACACGAGTTCAACCTCAACTCGCCACCGCAGCTCCGCACGATCCTCTACGAGCAGCTCGGTCTCGTCCCAACCAAGCGGACGTCCAAGGGGCAGCTGTCGACCGACGCCAGTCAGCTCGAAAAGCTTCGCGATCAACACCCGATCGTGTCCGCGCTGCTGTCGTGGCGCGAGCTCGACAAGCTCAACTCGACGTACCTGGAGGCGCTCCCCAAGCAGGTCGACCCCCGCGACGGGCGGGTGCATACGACGTTCAACCAGACGGGCGCCGCCACGGGACGGCTTTCCTCGACCAACCCGAATCTTCAGAACATCCCCATCCGCGGCGAGGTCGGACGGCAGATCCGGCGTGCGTTCGTTCCCGGATCCGACGGACAGGTGCTCCTCGTCGCCGACTACTCACAGATCGAACTTCGGATCCTGGCCCACCTCTCGGGCGACGACGGGTTGCGGGAGGCGTTCGCCACCGATCGAGACATCCATACGTCCACCGCGTCGCGAGTCTTCGCGCTCCCCGAGGACAGCGTCGACCCGTCCCTTCGCAGCCGAGCGAAGATGGTCAACTACGGCCTCGC
>JBKOWM010000025.1:0-6875 GCA_046724395.1 Actinomycetota bacterium | reverse complement strand
CACCGGCGCCGCAGGCCGCGGGGATGGGGGTGCCGCCGGCCGCGCCCGCGCCGATGCAGCCGGCGCCCGCCGGTCCGACGCCGGAGCAGGCGACGCCGAACGTCGCCGAGGCCGGGGCGCAGGCGCTCACCGAGGTGACCTCCCAGCCAACGGCGCCCGGTCCTGATCAGGAGCGCGTCGAGGTCGAGCCCGACCAGGAGACCCTCGACCGGGTGCTGGCCGAGGAGCTGGCCAAGGGGACGGACCGCCGCGTCGCCGAGGGCAAGGCCAAGCGCGCGGCGCTGCTCGAGGCGCGCAAGAAGGCCGCCGGCTAAGGGAAGCGAGGGAGCGGGCGTGACCGCGCAGGAGTGGGTGTTCGCCGCGCTGGCGGTGGTCGGGTCGGTGGCCGCGTTCCGGCTCGTCACGACGACGAACGTCGTCCACGGCGCGCTGTATCTGGTCGTGACCCTCGCGGTCGTCGGCGGGGCGTATCTGCTGCTCGCCGCCGAGTTCGTCGCCTGGGTGCAGATCCTCATCTACGTCGGAGCGATCGTGATCTTGTTCCTCTTCGGCCTGATGCTGACGAGGGCCCCGATCGGCCGCGCCGCCCTCGACAACCAGCAACGCGGGGTCGCGTTCGTGATCGCCGTGCTGATCCTGGCCGGGCTCGTGTATCTGATCCAGGGCGCCTTTCCGTGGGACTCAGCGGACAAGGTCGCGCCAGCTGCCGACAGCGGCTCGACGGCGGCGGTAGGCGAGGCCCTGTTCCGCTCGTACGTCCTGCCGTTCGAGGCCGTCTCGTTCCTGCTCCTGGCGGCGCTGATCGGCGCGCTCGTGCTCTCGAGGCGGGACGACCGACCCCCCGGGGGGTCCGGGGGGCTCAGGCCCCCCGAAGGACGATGATCCGACTTCCGCTCGCGCTGTTCTTCTCGGCCGTTCTGTTCAGCGCCGGCGTCTACGGCGTACTGGCGCGCCGGAACGCCGTTCTCGTGCTGATGTCGATCGAGCTCATGCTGAACGCTGTCAACGTCAACCTGGTGGCGTTCGCGCAGCAGCTGCACGACATCACCGGGCAGGTGTTCGCGCTGTTCGTGATCGCTGTCGCCGCCGCCGAGGTCGGGATCGGCCTGGCGATCGTCATCCTGATCTACCGCAACCGCGAGACGATCAACGTGGACGAGGTGGATCTGCTCAGGTGGTAGCCGCGTGGTAGCCGCCGAGACCGTCCACGCGACCAGCTCCGGCTGGGCGGGATACGCGTGGGTCGTCGCGCTGCTCCCGCTCGTGTCGGCGGTCCTGATCCTGTTCCTGGGCAAGCGCTCGCCCGGCCACGGCGCGTACTACGGCATCGCGGCCGTCGCCGCGGGGGTCGTCATCTCGCTCGGCGCGCTGTGGAACTTCGTTCAGAGCGGCCCGGTCGCCCAGGCCTCCATCGAGTGGTTCCGGATCGGGCCGCTTCGGGTGGACGTCGGGCAGTACGTCGACGGGCTCACCGCCGTGATGCTCTTCGTCGTGACGACCGTCTCGCTGTGCGTTCAGGTCTACTCGCTGGGATACATGCACGGCGACAGGCGATTCACGTGGTTCTACGTGGTGCTGTCGCTTTTCACGGCGGCGATGCTCGACGTGGTCATCTCCATCAGCCTGTTCCAGCTGCTCGTCGGTTGGGAGGTCATGGGCATCTGCTCCTATCTGCTGATCGGCCACTGGTGGGAGGAGCACGCGAACTCCAGCGCGGCGATCAAGGCGTTCATCACCACGCGGACAGGGGACATTCCATTCCTGTTCGGGATCTTCGTGCTGGTGGCCGCCACGGGCATGACGACATCGAACATCCCGGCGATCACCGAGATGGCCGCGCGCGGCGAGATCTCCCAGCTCTCGCTCACGGCGGCGGCGCTGTTGCTGTTCGGTGGTGCGATCGGCAAGTCGGCGCAGTTCCCCCTGCACGTCTGGCTGCCGGATGCGATGGCCGGGCCGACCCCGGTCTCGGCGCTCATCCACGCCGCCACCATGGTCGCCGCCGGCGTCTACACGGTCGGCCGGTTGTTCGAGGTGTTCCTGCACGCCGATCCGATCGTGCTGACGGTCGTCTCGACGACCGCGGCAATCACGATGCTCATCGCCGCGCTGCTGGCGATGGTCCAGGACGACATCAAGCGCGTTCTCGCCTACTCCACGGTCTCGCAGCTCGCGTACATGGTCGCCGGGCTGTCGTTGGGGGAGGCTGGCTACACCGCAGGCGTGTTCCACCTGTTCACGCACGCCTTCTTCAAGGCGCTGCTGTTCCTGGGCGCCGGTTCCGTCATCCACGCCGTTCACACGAACAACATGAGCGAGATGGGCGGTCTGAAGCGGTTCATGCCGGTCACCTTCTGGACGTTCGCGATCGGTTCGGCAGCCCTGGCCGGCATCCCGCCGTTCGCCGGGTTCTGGTCGAAGGACGAGATCATCTCGACCGCGTTCCACCAGGGCAAGTACGCGCTCTGGGGGATCGCCGCGTTCACGGCGATCGTCACCGCGTTCTACATGATGCGCGCGGTGTTGCTGACCTTTTACGGTCAGTATCGCGGGCATGCGCATCCGCACGAGTCGCCGGCGACTATCACCGGGCCGCTGATCGCCCTTGCGGTGCTGTCGTGCACGGTGGGGTTCCTGAACGCGACCGCGTTCGCCATCCACGAGTTCACCGACTGGGTGCACATCGGGGCCGAGGAGCACGTTCCGTTCAACTACGGCTTCGCGGCGCTGTCGATCCTCGGGGCGCTCATCGGGCTGGCCGTCGGCTACCGCCTGTACGCCCGGTGGCGTACGCCCGATCCCCTTCGGGCGCTCGGACCCGGATACACGCTGCTCGAGAACAAGTACTACCTCGACGACGTGTACTGGCGGGGCATCGTGCGGCCGATTCGGGACAACGTGTCCGCCGCCGTGGTCTGGTTCGACCGCCACGTCGTCGACGCCGTCGTCAACGGCGCGGCGTGGGTCACGCGCAGGGTGGGGATCGGCGTGAACGACTTCGATGGAGAGGTGCTGGACGGGGCGGTCAACGGCATCGGCAGGACGACGGGGTTCACGGGCGGGCTGCTGCGGTACCTGCAGTCGGGCAACGTGCAACGGTACGCGGCGTTCCTGTTCACTGGCGTCCTCGTGCTCGCCATCGTCGTGACGAGGGTCTAGGAGCCAAGGGGGCGAAGAGAGGATCCGATGAACAGCGGATGGGAGGACTGGGCCATCTCGATCGCCACGTTCCTGCCCCTCGTGGGCGCCGTGGTGATCGCGCTCTGGCCGCGCTCGCAGGAGCGGACGATTCGCGGGCTCGGCATCGCCTTCACCGGCGCGGCGCTCGTCGTCGCGATCGCGATCGCCATCGGCTTCGACTACCGGGCGGCCGGCACTCTCCAGTACCAGGTGACGGTGCCCTGGATCCCCGCGATCGACGCGAACTATCACGTCGGCATCGACGGCATCAGCATGCCGCTGTACCTGCTGACGTTCGCCCTTTCGTTCCTGTGCGCCATCTACACGTGGCGGTTCGTTCCGAGCCCCGGCCGCGTCAAGGCGTTCCTCGCTCTCCAGCTGCTACTCGAGACCGGCATGGCGGGAACGTTCATCGCGTTCGACCTCATCCTGTTCTTCATCTTCTGGGAGCTCGTGCTGGTGCCGATGTACTTCCTGATCGGCATCTGGGGCAGTGCGAACCGCGAGTACGCCTCCATCAAGTTCTTCCTGTACACGCTGTTCGGGTCGGTCTTCATGCTCCTTGGGTTCCTGGCGATGTACTTCCGGGCCGAGCCGCACACCTTTGATCTCGTCCGGCTCACGGAGGTCGGTCCGAACTTCACCGACGGTTTCCAGCTGATCGCCTTCGCCGCCGTCGCGCTCGGGTTCGCGGTGAAGGTGCCGATGTGGCCGTTCCACACCTGGCTCCCCGACGCCCACACGGAGGCGCCGACGGTCGGCTCCGTCCTGCTGGCCGGGGTGATGCTGAAGATGGGGACGTACGGCTTCGTCCGCATTGCGTTGCCTGTGCTGCCGTACGCGGCCCAGCAGTTCGCGCCGTGGATCGGCGCGCTCGCCGCCATCGCGATCGTCTACGCGGCGCTCGCGTGCCTCGCGCAGCGCGACCTGAAACGTCTCATCGCGTTCTCCTCGGTCGGGCACATGGGGTTCGTGATGCTCGGCATCGCCTCCCTCACGACGATCGGGATCAACGCGGCGATCTTCGGCATGGTCGCCCACGGCGTCATCACGGGCATGTTGTTCTTCTGCGTGGGGTCCATCTACGACCGGTACCACACGCGGCAGATCGCCGAGATCGGCGGCGGACTGATGCAGAAGATGCCGTACCTGGGCGGCGTCTTCGCGTTCGTCGCGATCGCGTCCCTGGGGCTGCCGGGCCTCGCGGGTTTCTGGGGCGAGGTCATGGCGCTCCTGTCGGCCTATAGCCCGGCCGAGGTGATCTCCACGCACACCGCGCTGTTCCGGGCGTTCATGATCGCGGGCGGTATCGGCACGATTCTGACCGCCGGGTATTTCCTCTGGATGCTCCAGCGGGTGGACATGGGCACGCTGCCAGAGCGATGGAGGGAGTCGCCGCTTCCCGACATGCTCACCGTCGAGTGGGTCTCCTGGGTTCCGCTGCTGGCCGCCACGGTCGCTCTCGGCGTCTATCCGCGCCTGATCTTCGGCATGACCGATGAGGCCGTGCAGGGCCTGATGCACCTGTTCGGGAGCTGAGCGGGGCCGTGTGATGCAGATCGACTACCACGCGATCCTGCCGGAGCTCATCCTCTCCGGGACGATCATGGCCGTCCTGCTCGTCGACGCGTTCGTCTCGGAACGCCGCTCGTGGGTGTCGATGCCTGTGTCGGTGATCGGCGTGACCGCGGCCCTCGTTGCGACGCTGACGCTGATCGGGGAGCGGCGAACGACGTTCAACGGCATGTTCGTCGTCGACAACTTCGCTCTGCTTTTCAAGGTCTTCTTCCTCTCGGTCGCGCTCGTGGTGCTGTTCGTCTCGCTCCGCTACTTCCGCGAGGGTAGGTGGTACCAGGGCGAGTACTACTTCCTGCTCCTCACGGCGTTCCTGGGCTGCGTCCTGATGCCATCGTCGCGTGACCTGATCATGTTGTTCCTGTCCCTCGAGCTCGTCTCGGCGCCGGGGTTCCTGATCGCCGCGTTTCGCAAGGCCGACCCCCGGTCGAACGAGGCCGGGATCAAGTTCTTCCTGATCGGAGTGCTCTCCTCCGCCGTGATGCTGTACGGCATGAGCCTCGTCTACGGCGTGACGGGGGAGACCAACATCTACGCGATCGGCCGTGTGCTCGGCGCGCGGGCCGCCACCGAGGGTTCCTCGCTCGTCGGTACCGCCTCGGGGCTCTCGAGCGGTGAGCACACGCTCGCGCTGGCCGCCATCCTGTTCGTCGTCACGGGGTTCGCCTTCAAGGTCAGCGCCGTGCCGTTCCAGTTCTGGGCGCCCGACACGTACGAGGGCTCGCCGGTGCCGGTGGCGGCGTTCCTCGCGACGGCGTCCAAGGCCGCCGGGTTCGCGGGCCTCCTCCAGCTCATGTTCGTCGCCTTCCGCAGCGAGTACGCGTTCTGGACGCCGATCTTCGCCGCCCTGTCGATCGCCACGATGACGATCGGAAACCTCGTCGCCCTCCAGCAGCGACAGATCGTCCGGCTGCTCGCCTACTCCAGCATCGCTCAGGCCGGATACATGCTGTTGCCGTTCGCGCTCGTGGGCGCCGACGCCGCCGTCAACCGGGACGCGTTCGCCGCGGCGACGACCTACATCCTCATCTACGCCGTCATGACGCTCGGCGCCTTCGGCGTCGTGATCGCGATGGCCCGCGAATCGGCCGGGCTGCTCATCGAGGACTTCTCGGGCCTGATCCGCCGGGCGCCCGTGCTCGCCCTGTCGATGACGGTGTTCATGGTCTCGCTAGGCGGGATCCCGCCGACCGCCGGGTTTTGGGCCAAGTTCGTCGTGTTCAAGGCGGCGATCGAGGCCGGCGGCGTCGGGATCGCGCTCGCCGTCGTGATGGTCCTCAACTCGGTCGTCAGCCTCTACTACTACCTCGCGGTCCCGCGGGCGATGATCTTCTCCGAGCCCCTGCTCGAGCGCCCGGTGCGAACGCCGCGCCTCGTGGGGGCGGTCGCCGTCCTCGCGATGCTCGCGGTGCTCGTGGTCGGGGCGTACCCGGAATTCTTCGCCCGGTTCCCCCCGGACGCCACGCTTCTCGGGCGCTGAGAAACCGGCGCGCCGCCGGCCGCCCTGAACCGGGGACGTGGTTGCGACGAACCACGGGTAGGCTGGAGGAGCCCTCGGGCGTTCCGGGGCAGGGAGTGGACGAACGATGACCGGTATCAACCGGGTGAAGACGTGGGTCCTGATCGCCGCGCTGGGCGGCCTCTTCGTGCTGATCGGAGGGTGGATCGGCGGCACGAGCGGGGCGGTGATCGCGCTCGGGTTCGCCCTCGTGTTCAACTTCTCGATGTACTGGTACTCCGACAAGATCGCGATCGCGACGACACGCTCGAAGCCCGTCACCGAGCGCGAGTATCCGCGTCTGTACGCAATCGTCCGGGAGCTGACGACCGAGCGGAACCTGCCGATGCCGAGGATCTACGTCTCGGACATGATGCAGCCGAACGCCTTCGCGACCGGCCGAAACCCGGAGCACGCGGCGGTCTCCGTGACCAGGGGCATCCTGCAGATCCTTGACGAGCGTGAGCTCCGCGGGGTGCTGGCGCACGAGATCTCGCACGTCGCCAACCGAGACATCCTCATCTCGTCGATCGCGGCCGCGATCGGCATGAGCATCACGCTCCTTGCCCGCTTCGCCCTGTTCTTCGGCGGAGGTGACGACCGGAACGGCAATCCATTCGGG
>JBKOWM010000099.1:0-6814 GCA_046724395.1 Actinomycetota bacterium | reverse complement strand
CGGCGCGCGGGACGTGTACGAGCGGGGACGCGAGGTGCTGGGGCTCGACGGCGACGACACGACCGAGGACGGGATGTTCACGCTCTACGAGGAGGAGTGCCTCGCGGCATGCGACGCGGCGCCGGTCCTCACGGTGAACTTCGTGAACTTCGACCGGGTGACGCCCGACCGCATCGAGGAGCTCCTATCGACCCTTCGCGACGGCGAGACGCCTACGCCCGCGAGAGGCGAGTTCCCCCGCGACTTCAAGACCGCGTCCCGGATCCTGGCGGGGCTAGGGGGTTCGGGGGGCTCAAGCAGCGAGCGCGAAGGCGCGAGCGATAGCCCCCCGGGAGAAGGGGGTTCGGGGGGCTCAAGCAGCGAGCGCGAAGGCGCGAGCGATAGCCCCCCGGGAGCAACAACGTGATCGAGGGTCGGATCATCACCGCGCGGTACGACGAGCCCGATACGGTGTGGATCGACCGCTACCGCCAGCTCGGCGGCTACGCCGGCCTTCGCTCGGCCGTGACGATGTCGCCCGCGGACGTCATCGAGCTCGTGAAGGCCTCCGGGCTGCGTGGCAGGGGCGGCGCCGGGTTCCCCACCGGGGTGAAGTGGTCGTTCGTCCCGCTGGACACGGGCAAGCCGCAATACCTGGTCGTCAACTTCGACGAGTCGGAGCCGGGGACGTACAGCAATCGCGAGCTGGTCGAGCGCGATCCGCATCAGCTGATCGAGGGCGCGATCATCGCCGCGTACGCGGTCCGATGCCACACCGCGTTCGTCTATGTGCGCGGCGAGTTCGTCCACCCGGGCCGCATCTTGGAGCGCGCCATCGCCGAGGCCTACGACGGCGGGTACCTCGGCCGCGACATCCTCGGCAGCGGCTACGACCTCGACGTGATCCTCCACCGCGGCGCGGGCGCGTACATCTGCGGCGAGGAGACGGCGCTGCTCTCCTCGCTCGAGGGGTTCCGCGGGCAGCCGCGGCTGCGGCCCCCGTTCCCGGCCGTGGAGGGCCTCTACGCGAGCCCGACGGTCATCAACAACGTCGAGACGCTCGCGAGCGTGCCGCACATCCTTGACAAGGGCGCGGACTGGTTCAAGGGCTTCGGCACCGAGAAGTCTCCGGGCACGAAGATCTTTAGCCTGTCGGGCAAGGTCGAGCGGCCGGGCAACTATGAGGCGCCGATGGGAACGCCCGCCCGCGTCGTGATCGACGAACACGCGGGCGGGGTGCTCGATGGCAAGCGTCTGAAGGCGTGGACGCCCGGTGGATCCTCGACACCCTTCCTTACCGACGAGCACCTGGACGTCGGCCTGGACTTCGAGTCGATCCAGGCGGCGGGCTCCCTCCTCGGCACCGGGGCCTTGATCGTGACCGACGAGCGCGACTGCATGGTGGACGCGACGTGGCGGCTGCTCCGCTTCTATGCACACGAGTCCTGCGGAAAGTGCACGACGTGCCGTGAGGGCACGTGGTGGGTAGTGCGGATCCTCGATCGTCTCCAGAACGGGTTCGGGCGGATGGAGGATCTCGATGTCCTCGGGGATATCGGGGACAACATGCTGTTCAAGGCGTTCTGCGCGCTCGCCGACGGCGCCGTCTCTCCGATCAGCTCGAGCCTCAAGTTCTTCCGCGACGAGTACGAGGCGCACGTGCGCGAGCGTCGCTGTCCGTTCTCCGACCGTGCGATCCCGGGCTCCGACGAGCCGTCCCGTGACACGGAGCCCCGGAGCACGGCCGACGAGCGGCCGTCCATCCCGCTGTCGGAGGTTCTGCGGTGAGCACGGAGCTCGTCACGCTGACGATCGACGGCAAAGAGATCACCGTCCGGAAGGGAACGCTCATCATCCGCGCCGCCGAGGAGCTCGGCGTCGAGATCCCCCGATTCTGCGAACACCCGCTGCTCTCGCCGATCGGCGCGTGCCGGCAGTGCTACGTCGAGATCGAGGGGCAGCGAAAGCTGTTCACCTCGTGCACGACACCGGTCGCACCTGCAATGGCCGTGCGGACGCAGTACACGTCGGATCAGGCGCAGGAGGCGCAGGTCGCGAACCTTGAGTTTCTCCTGCTCAACCACCCGCTCGACTGCCCGATCTGCGACCGGGGCGGCGAATGCCCGCTGCAGGACCAGGCGATGGCGTTCGGACCCGCGGAGAGCCGGTACGTCGAGTCCAAGCGGACGTACGAGAAGCCGATCGCGCTGTCGCCAATCGTGAACCTCGACCGGGAACGGTGCGTCCTGTGCACGCGGTGCACCCGATTCTGCGATGAGATCTCGGGCGACCGGTTCATCGAGCTGTTTGCCCGCGGGGCCGGCGAGCGGGTGTCGATCGCGGCGGGGGAGGATTTCCGCTCGCCGTTCTCGGGGAACACGGTCCAGATCTGTCCCGTCGGCGCGCTGACGTCCACGCCGTACCGGTTCGTGGCGCGCCCGTTCGACCTCCGGAGCGCCGACACCGTGTGCCCGCACTGTTCGAGCGGCTGCAACATCAAGCTCGACATGCGCCGCGGCGAGGTCGTGCGGCACCTGGCGCGCGACAACTACGACGTGAACGATGCGTGGCTGTGCGATAAGGGCCGGTACGGATACCGCTTCGCCGATTCGCCGTCGCGCTTGACCACCCCGCTGCTTCGAGGGCGCGGACTGGAGCCCGCGAGCTTCGAGGAGGTCTTCGACTGGATCGCGGAGCGTTCGCGCGGGAAGCGAGTCGCGTTCCTCACCGGCGGGCGTCTGATGGACGAGGACTACTACGCGCTTTCGAAGCTCGCGCGCGTGGCGTTCGGGACCAACGACCTCGACCATCGCCGCACGTTCAACGGTGGGCACGCGGAGGAGATCGCCGCCGCGACCTCGATGGCCGTGACGTACGCGGACGTCGAGCGCGCGAGCGCGATCCTCGTCGTCGGGCTCGATGCGGAGCAGGAGTCGCCGATCCTGCATCTTCGGATCCGCAAGGCGGCGAGCCGAGGCACGAAGGTCTTCGTCGTGCATCCCAGACGAACCCGTCTGCACGACGTCGCGGAGCACGTCCTGGTCCGCCCCGGACACGAGGGAGCCTTCCTCGAGGAGGTCCTCGATGCGAACGACCGATCCGACACACCGGCCGGACGGATCGCCTCGGCCCTCCGCGGCGGCGCGGGGAACGTGGTCGTGTTGGCGGGTGGGGGACTGACGGAGCATCCGCTCGGAGCCGACGTCGCGCTTCGCACGGCGAACGCGTTCCGAGGCAGGTTCGCCCTCGTGCCGCGCCGAGCCAACGATCGAGGCGCGCTCCGTGCTGGCGTCCACCCCGGCCTGCTCCCGGGCGGCCGGCACGTCGGCGTCGCCGACGAGCGAATGGAGATCGAGTCGTCGTGGGGCGCCGTCCCCCCGCAGCCGGGCAGGGACGCGGCCGCGATCCTGCGCGCCGCCGCCAACCACGAGATCGAAGTGCTGTTCCTCGTTGGCGTGGATCCGATCCGGGATTTCCCCGACGCGCGGCTCGTCCGCACGGCGCTCGGCAACGTGAAGGTGAAGGTCGTGCAGTCGCTCGAGCTCGGCGACCTGGCGCCCTTCGCGGACGCCGCCCTGCCGGCCGCCGCCTATCTCGAGAAGGACGGACACGCCACGGACTGGGAGGGGCGCGCGCAGCGCCTGCGCGCGGCCCGCGCTCCGGCCGGGATCGCCAGGCCGGACTGGGAGATCTTCGTGGGCCTGGCGGGGGCGATGGGAGCTCCGCTGCGATTCGCGACGCTCGAGGAGCTCCAGGAGGAGATGACCGACATGGTCGCGGTGCGCGAGGTGCCTACGCGCTCCGACGCTTACGTCGGGACGGGCAGGCCCCAATACATCGAGGACCTGACGCTGTTCACGTATCCGCTCCTCGTCGACGACGGCCGCCAGCTCGAGGGCGCCGCCGAGCTCAAGGCCGCGCTCGGGGACGTCCCGTTCGCCGAGATGAACGCCGAGGACGCGGAGAAGCGAGGCCTCGCAAACGCCGACCGCGTTCGGGTGTCGACGGCGGCCGGAGCGGCCGACGTCGAGCTACGGGTGTCGCCCAACGTCGCGGCCGGCACCGTCTTCGTCCCCTTCAACCAGCCGGGGCTTGCGGCGAACACCCTGCTCTCGGGACGCTTCACCGCGGGCGTCGAGGTCTCGGCCTGATGGACTGGCTCGACTGGGTGCTCGTCATCGCCCGCGTCGGCGTCGTGTTCTTCGTGCTGTTGATCTCGGTCCTCCTCGTGATCTGGGTGGAGCGAAAGGTGATCGCCGATATGCAGACGCGAACCGGGCCGCTGCGTGCGGGTCCGCGCGGCGTCCTGGTCACGCTCGCCGACGGCATCAAGCTCTTCTTCAAGGAGAGCATCACGCCGACGTTGGCCGACCGCGCGGTCTACCTCATCGCGCCGTTCATCGCGATCCTTCCGGCCTTCCTGGCGTTCGCCGTGATTCCATTCGGGAGGCCGGTGACGCTGTTCGGACGGACGGTGCCGTTCCAACTCGCCGACTTGAACGTCGGCATCCTTTGGGTCCTCGCCATGAGCTCGCTGTCCGTGTACGCCGTCGTCCTGGCGGGCTGGTCGAGCGGGTCGAACTACCCGCTCCTTGGGTCCATCCGCAGCTCGGCGCAGATGATCAGCTACGAGGTGGGGATGGCGCTCGCGCTCGTCGCCGTCCTGATGTATTCGGGCGAGCTGAGGATGAGCGCGATCGTCGAGAGCCAGGCCCGCGTCTGGAACGTCATCCCACAGTTCCCGGCGTTCGTCATCTATGTGATCTCGGGGCTCGCGGAGACGAACCGTCCGCCCTTCGACCTGGCCGAGGCCGAGACGGAGCTCGTCGCCGGCTTCCACACCGAGTACTCGGGCATCAAGTTCGCGCTGTTCTATCTCGGCGAGTACGTGAATACCATCACGGTCGCCGCTATCGCCACGACGCTGTTCCTCGGCGGTTGGCTCGGCCCGCATCCCGACGTCCTGCCGTGGTTGTGGCCGCTGCTGTGGTTCCTGCTCAAGGTCTTCGTCATCGTGTACGTCTACATCTGGATCCGGGCGACGCTGCCACGGATCCGGTACGACCGGCTCATGGCGTTCGGCTGGAAGCTGCTCATCCCCGCCGGGTTGCTGTGGGTGCTCGCGACCGGCGCCGTCATCGTGCTGCCGGATGTCTACGGTCGACGGGCGATCCTGGTCGGCGGCGCGATCGTCGCCGGGGTCCTGCTCGTCGTCACCCTGGTGTGGCCACTCATCGTTCCTAGCCGCGATCGCGGGCAGGTGACGTCATGAGCGATCGGGGACGGCGCCCGGGCGCGATCGCCGCCCTCGCGAAGGGCCTCGGCACGGTGTTCAGGCAGATCTTCCGTGCCGATGTCACGGAGGAGTACCCGAACGAGATCGTCCCCCCGCCGCCGCGGTCGCACATCGGGCGCCATCGCCTGAACAAGCACGAGAACGGGCTGGAGAAGTGCATCGGGTGCGAGCTGTGCGCGTACGCGTGTCCCGCCGACGCCATCTGGGTCGAGGGCGCCGACAACGACCCGGAGCATCCCGTCTCGCCCGGCGAGCGGTACGCGAAGAACTACCAGATCAACTACCTCCGGTGCATCATGTGCGGCCTGTGCGTCGAGGCCTGTCCGACCCGCGCACTCACGCTGACGAGCTACTACGAGATGTCGTGGACCACGCGCGAGGACGCGATCTACACGAAGGAGCAGCTGCTGGAGCCTCCGCTGCCGCTCGGGACCACGCCGGGGACCGAGGAGGGCTGATTGGCGCCCGACGAGATCGTCTTCTGGGTGTTCGCGCCGATCTCGGTCGGGTCGGCCATCGCGATGCTTTTCCAGCGCAACGCCGTGCACGCGGCGCTGTTCCTCGTCGTCAACTTCTTCACGCTCGCCGTCTTTTACCTGGTGCTCGGCGCGCCGTTCCTGTTCGCC
Source organism: Actinomycetota bacterium (assembly GCA_046724395.1). Classification (GTDB taxonomy): domain Bacteria; phylum Actinomycetota; class UBA4738; order UBA4738; family HRBIN12; genus DATAEU01. Next base: position 913 of record JBKOWM010000099.1, on the reverse strand, counting down.
GTGCAGATCATCGTCTACGCCGGCGCGATCATGGTGTTGTTCCTGTTCGTCATCATGCTGCTCGGCGTCGATCGCGAGGAGAATCTGATCGAGCGCCTCCGCGGTCAGCGCCCGCTGGCGATCGCGCTGGGGCTGGGGCTCGTCGCCGAGATTGTGGTCGCCGTTCGCGCCGGCGTTGGTTTCGCGTCCACGGGCGCAGCGAACTTCGAGGAGGTGGCGAACCGCGGCGGTAACACGCAAGCGCTTTCGCGCGTGCTGTTCCGCGAATACTTCTATCCGTTCGAGGTGACCTCGGTGCTGCTGATCGTCGCCGCTATCGCCGCGATGGTGCTCGCACGGCGCCACGGCGCCGCGGCCGCCCCTGCAGAGTTCGCGGCGGCGGCAACGCCGCCGGCCGGGGGGGACGGACTAGGAACGGTCGAGCTGGAGGAGGAGCGCGTCGGGTGAGCACGCCGATCGCGTACTTCCTGGTCGTGTCCGCGATGCTGTTTACGATCGGCTCGGTCGGCGTGCTGGTCCGCAAGAACGCCCTCGTGATCTTCATGTCCGTCGAGCTCCAGCTGAACGCCGTGAACCTCGCGCTCGTCGCCTTCAGCCGGATGCACGCAAACCTCGACGGGCAGGTCCTGGCGTTCTTCTCCATGGTGGTTGCGGCGGCAGAAGTCGTCGTCGGCCTCGCGATCATCGTCGCCGTGTACCGCAGGCGCCGTACCGCAGACGTGGACGACGTGAGCCTGCTCAAGTGGTGAGAGCGTGATCGATCTCGTCTGGCTCGTGCCGGCGCTGCCGCTTGCGGGCGCGGTGGTCACGCTGTTCGCCGGCCGGCGTCTCGGTCGCTGGGCCGGCGTCGTGGGGACGCTGGTCGTTGCCGCGTCCTTCGTCGTATCCGTCGGTGTGCTGAGCGATCTGGTTT
>JBKOWM010000037.1:0-15545 GCA_046724395.1 Actinomycetota bacterium | reverse complement strand
CGACGAGTTGGTCGAGCAGGTGACGGATCCGTCGATCGATGTCGTCGCGGATGGCGCGAACCTCTTCCACTGTCTTGCCAGCCGGGTCCGGGAGCTCCCAGTCGATGTATCGCTTCCCCGGGAAGACGGGGCACGCCTCTTCGCAACCCATGGTCACGACGACGTCGGCGCTGTCGACGACATCGTTCGTGAGAGGCTTGGGGAACTCCTTCGAGAGATCGACCCCGATCTCGCTCATCGCCGTGACGACGGCCGGGTTGATCTGATCGGCGGGTGCGCTTCCCGCGGACCGGACACGCACCCGTCCGCCGGCGTGATGATCTAGGAGGGCGGCGGCCATCTGGGAGCGCCCCGCGTTGTGGACACAGACGAACAGAACCTCTGGGACTTGCTTCACGATTGCTCCTTTAGCCTCACCTGCTTCGCTCGGAAGGTAGCGGCGAGATGCCGGAACGCTGCACGCGTCGCGTCCGCGCGGGGGTTCATCTGAGCGCGGGTGCGCTGGCTCGGGGCAGGAGCGCATCGGCGACGAGCCGGAGGGGCTCGGGGCGAAGACGGTAGTACGCCCATCGTCCTCGCTGCTCGCGCTCGACGACACCGGCGTCCGAGAGGACCCGCAGGTGGTGGCTGACGGTCGGCTGCGATACCCCGACCGCCGGGGTCAGGTCGCACACGCACGCCTCCTCGGCGCCGGCAAGCAGGCTGACGATCTGGAGCCTGACGGGATCCGCCAGCACGCGAAGCGCCGACGCCATCCGATCGGCTTCTTCCCCCGACAGGGGCGACGGTCCGAGTGGCGTACAGCAGTCCTGGACGAGTTCACCGATCTGCTTGCGCACGGATTCATATTGACGGCCGTCGATGGATGTGTCAACGTATCGACGGCGGTCGATGGACCGCCAGGCCGTTGGCCAGAGCGGTTGGCCAGAGCGGTTGGCCAGAGCGGTTGGAAGGAGGTCGCGATGCGACACGATCCCTGCTGTCCGGACTGTCCGGATTGCCCGCCCGGCTGCTGCTGAGCAGCGCCGGAGTCTTGACCGGACGGCTTCCGCGCCGGGGGAGGAAGGGGCGAGCTCCGTGTCCCACGCGCGAGGGAGCCGTCTGGTCGTGCGGCGCCCGAAGATGTCCGCGACGGCGCGAGTTGAATCCCGAGGAGGAGCAATGAGTGAGCTCAGGGAGAGGGTTCGGGACCGGTACACGGCGGCCGCACGCTCGGTCCGGGAAGGGTTCGCCGCCGACGATGCGACCGATGCGGCCTGCTGCTGCGATCCCGCGGACGGCTACGGCGTCAAGTACTACGGGATCGCGGAGCGCGAAGCCCTGCCGAACGAGGCGGTGCTCGCGAGCCTGGGATGCGGGAACCCGAACGCCGTGGCAGACGTGCGGGAAGGCGAGACCGTCCTCGATCTCGGGTCGGGCGGCGGGATCGACGTGCTGCTGTCGGCTCGCCGGGTGGGGCCCACGGGACACGTCTACGGCCTGGACATGACCGGCGAGATGCTCGAGCTCGCGCGCGAGAACGCTCGGAGGGCCGACGTCACCAACGTCGAGTTCGTGAGGGGGTACATCGAGGACGTTCCGCTTCCCGACATGAGCGTCGACATCATCATCTCGAATTGCGTGATCAACCTTTCCACCGACAAGCCCAGGGTGATGAGGGAGATGTTCCGTGTCCTTCGTCCCGGCGGGCGATTGGGCATAAGCGATGTCGTGGCCGCCAACGAACTTTCACCGCCCGAGCGAGCTGAGCGGGGCAGCTACGTCGGTTGCATCGCCGGCGCGCTGTCGTTCGCGGAGTACGAATCGGAGCTGGCCGTCGCCGGTTTCGGTGACATCTCGATCACCCCGACGCATGAGGAGGCCAAGCAGGTGTTCGGCGCCATCGTCAAGGCGACGAAGCCCTCCGGGTGAGTGGCTGCTGAGGTCCGCGGCTGCCTGACGTGGAGGCAACGTGAGCGCGAGCGAGCTCTGGACCCGGACCGCGATCGAGCTGGCGGACATGTTAAGGCGGAAGGAGGTTTCGTCTCGAGAGCTGACCCAAACGTTGCTGAGCCGGATCGATGCCGTCAATCCCGCCGTGAACGCGGTCGTCGAGCTGAGGGCGAGGGCAGCGATGAAGGAGGCCGCCACGGCGGATGTCATGACCCAGCGCGGGGATGAGGTCGGGCCGCTGCACGGCGTGCCGATGACGATCAAAGACAGCTTCGACGTCGCCGGCATGCACACCACGTGGGGAAATCCGGCGTTCAAGGAGTTCGTCGCCGTCGAGGATTCGACGGTAGCGGGCCGCCTGCGGCGCGCTGGCGCCATCTTGATCGGGAAGACGAACGTCCATTTGATGCTGGGCGATTTCGGCCAGACGGCTAACGATCTCTACGGACGCACGAACAACCCGTGGGACGCGACGCGCACGCCCGGCGGCTCGACCGGGGGAGGCGCGGCTGCGCTTGCCGCTGGTATGACGTTCCTGGAATACGGCTCGGACCTCGTCGGATCGATCCGCATCCCGGCGAGCTTTTGCGGCGTCTACGGGCTGAAGCCGAGCGTCGGGATCGTGCCGCTGACCGGTTTTCGTCCGCCGGGCGATTCGCGGCCGGCGACGGAGATGACGTACATGTCCGCGATCGGACCGCTCGCGCGTTCCGCCGACGACCTGCGGCTCGCGCTGAGCGTGACGGCCGGCCCCGAGGATCCGCAGGCGAAGGCATACACGTGGTCGCTGGCTCCGCCACGGCACCGCAGCCTGAACGACTTTCGAGTCGGCGTCGTCATCGACGACGATCGTGCGCCCGTATCGAGTGAGCTCGCCGGTGCACTTGCGGACGCTGTCGACGCGATCGGGCACGCCGGCGCGAAGATCGTCGAGGGATGGCCTGAAGGTGTCGATCCCGCGCTCACGTACGAGTCCTTCGGGTCTCACGTCCGCGCCTTCTTCGCGTTTCAAGGTACCGGCGAGGGCGAGGGGGATCTGCTCGACCTGGTCCGACACGAGCGCCGTCGCGTCGATACGCGGGCCGCGTGGGAGGGGTACTTCGGGAGCGTCGACGTCTTCGTCTGCCCGACGAACTTCACCCCGGCCTTCCCGCACGATGCGCGCCAGTTCGAGGAGCGGACCGTCGCGACGCCGGAGGGGAAGCGCCCATACAAAGACCAGGCCTTCTGGGTCTCACATGCTTCGTTGCCAGGGCTTCCGGCGGTCGCCGCGCCGGTCGGCGGCACGCCGACGAAGCTTCCGGTGGGAATTCAGGTCATCGGACCCTTGTACGAGGACGACACCGCGATCACGTTCGCGGCGCTGCTGGGAGCCGTCATCGGTGGCTACCGGTCACCGCCGCTGTGAGCAGACGTTCAAGCGAGGTCGCGACGACGGGAACGAGGAGGCGTCGACTCGCTGGAGCACGGGCTGCATCTGCCGCTTCCGCTGCTAGACATGGCCGACGCCGGCATCGCGTTGGTGCCGACGTTGAGGGCGTTCCAGCAGATGGCATGCCGAACGGGATCTCTCGCAGCCAGCCGGTCGCTTACTGAAGGAAGGAACGAACGGCCACCCGGCGCTCATCCGCGCTACGAACGGCGCGGGAGTCAGGATTCTCGTCGGGGACGGACTCCCCGCCGTTCGGCAATGTGGCCGCCGAGGTGCGAGGGCTCCTCGCAGCGGGGCTTTCCGGTCCGTGCCGCCGTCGGCGCGGCGTCGTGGGTGGCGCGAACGTTCCCTGGCGTGCCGCTGATCGAGGAGGGGGCACCCTCGCGGACATCGTGGCCTTCGATGTCGATCCGCTCTTGGAGCCGGATGCGCTCCGGACCCGTCCCGGATCATCCTGCGGGGTCGCGTGCTGAGGTGAGCTCAGCCTCCGCCGAGCGCGAACAGCAGGCGCGGTTCCTGGAACCCCCTCAGCTCGTGCGCGCCTCGGTCCTCGAAGCTGAGGCCGCTCGCGGCACCGAAGGATCGGACGAGCTCGGAGACCAGGATCTCGTCGGGCGCGGCCGCGGCCATGATGCGGGCGGCCTCGTGCACCGCGAGCCCCCGGACGCGACCACCGATGAGCTCGACCTCGCCGAGGTGGACCCGACGCGGACGTGGAGGCCGTCGTTCATCGCCACGGACCTCAGCTCACCCGCGCAGCGAACGGCGGTTGCGGGAGCGGAGAACGTCGCGAGCATCCCGTCGCCCGTCGTCTCGATCTCTCGGCCTCCGTGGCGCTCGAGGACGGCGCGGTTGGACTCGTAGTGACGGGACAGCAGGTCTCTCCAGGCTTGGTCGCCGACCCGCGTCGCCGTCTGTGTCGAGGCGACGAGATCCGTGAACAGCAGCGTGGCGAGCACGCGGTTCCGAGACGACGAGCGTCCTCCGAACGTCTATGGGCCGGACCACTCGATCATCACCGCCGGTTCATCCCCGATTGTGTAGCCGTCGTGCCCGGGCGGGATGTCGTAGACGTCGTCCGGCCCGTATTCGAGCCTGGGCCCGTTTCGGAGAACCGCGCCGTGTCTTCCGGAGATCGTGACGCCGACATGGTGCGCCTCGCACCACGGACCCTCCTCGACGGTCGCCATGTCGCGTGAGTAGAGCCACCCGGGCTCCTGGATCACCCTTGCAACCGTGATGTCACCGATCTCGACGATGTGCTCTGTGTATCCCGGAAAACGGAGGGTCTCATCCGGGTCGCCGAGGTTCGGAGGATGGCCCCTCGGAGTCGACGATCCCGATGTATCCGGTGTCACACAACGACGATAGTACGGCGACGACGTCCTCGAATCTGGTTCACAGACCACGGTCCATCTCTCGGCGGTTAGGCCAAAGCGCGGCATTCGGAGCCTGAACGCGGGTATGAGTCAGTGCATGGCTTCATATACCGTCAACAAGAGCGGAGTGGCCCAGGCTCGCAAGCTCATCAAAGCGAAGCGATACGTGCTGACCAGCAACTGGGGTGACGTTCAGCCGAAGGCGGCGTCCGAGAATGCCTTCCTGAAGGAGCACTCGTGGCAGGACTATTCGGGCTGGTTTCTGGGGCTGACGGATGGCACCGCCGACATGACGAAGGCACGATACGCCTTCGTTTACGGTGACTTCCGGCGTCTTCATCGAAGCGGGTTGATTGCGTGCCTCTACCGGGCCGCTGAATGGCGGCATAAAGAGGTTGAGCGAGCCGCCTACAGGCTGCTACAGGAACTCGACGCCGCGGCTGCCCAGCGATGATTCCGCCGGCCTAGTGGCGCATCGCCTCCTCCACCGCGCGGCGCACGAGCACTTTCGCGAGGTCGCGGCGGTACTCGGCGCTGCCGAACGTGTCGCTGGGCGGGCTCGTTCCCTCGTCGGCGTGCTGCGCGGCCGCTGCGGGATCCGCGCCGCCTCCGAGCGCCTGCTCCACGGCCGATGCACGCAACGGACGATCCCCCATGTTCGCGAGCGAGACCGCTGGGCCGGTCCCGTTCGCCGCGAGCGCGGCCACACCGACGACTGCCCAGTCCTGTGCACGGCGGGCGAATTTGATGTAGCTCCAACCTCGGCCCCTCGTGACCGGCACGCGGATCTCGGCCAGGACGTCGTTCGGCGCGAGGTCCGGCTCGAACAGCCCCTTGAAGAAGTCGGCGGCGGGGACGTTCCGGGACGTGTCACCCGGTCCACGTACCGTCATCGTCGCGCCGAGTGCGAGCAGCACCGTCGGCATGTCGGAGGCCGGGTCGGCGTGCGCGACCGAGCCGCCGATCGTCCCGATGTGACGGACCTGCGGATCACCGATCTGCGCGGCCGCGAAGGGAACGATCGGGCACAGCTCCCGCAGGACGTCGCTGTTCGCGACGTCGTGATGCCGCGTGAGCGCTCCGATCGCGATCTCGTCGTCCGCCTGACGGATGTACGAAAGCTCTCGAATCCGCGCGATGTCCACCAGCATCGACGGACGCGCCAACCGGAGCCGCATCAGCGGCAGGAGCGAGTGACCGCCGGCGAGGATCTTCGCGTCCTCGTTCGTGGACAGGATCTCGATCGCCTGGTCGACGCTCTGCGCGCGTGCGTAGTCGAACGGCGCCGGGATCATGCCGGACCCCCTCTGCTCGTCCCGCCGGTCCGCCGCTCGCTTCCTCCACTCGCGCCTGGTCCACCTCCCGAACCCCGCGCTCGCCGGATCGCTCTCCAGACGTTCTCGGGGGTCGCGGGCCGCTCGATATGCGTGACACCGAGATACGACAACGCGTCCACAACCGCGTTCAGGACTGCCGGCGGCGACGCGATCGTCCCCGTCTCACCCACACCCTTGATGCCGAGCTCGTTCGTCGTCGAGGGCGTGACGTGGGTCCCCGTCACGATCGGGGGCACCTCGGAGGCCGCGGGGACGGCGTACGAGCTCATGTTCGAACTCATCAATTGAGCGTTCTCGTCGTAGACCGCCTCCTCGAACAGGGCCTCCGCGATCCCTTGCACGACTCCGCCGACGATCTGGCCGTCGACGATCTGAGGGTTGACGATCGGCCCCACATCGTCCACCGCGATGTACTTGGTCACCTCGACGTTGCCGGTCTCGGTATCGACCTCGACCGCGCAGATGTGTGCTCCGAAGGGGAAGACGAGGTTGTGCGGGTCGAAGAACGCGGACTCCTCGAGGCCGGGCTCCACGCCGTCCGGCATGTTGTGGCCTCTCCAAGCCGAGAACGCAATCTCCGGGATCGTCTTCCTCACGGCGGGGACGCCCCTCACGAAGAACGCACCCGCGTCGTACTCGAGGTCGCTCGCCGCCACCTCGAGCTCGTGCGCCGCGATCTTCCTCGCCTTGTCGATCACCTTGCGTGCCGCCCGGTGAACGGCGGGTGTGCCGACCGCTGCGCTCCGGCTACCGTACGTATCCCAGCCGCTCGGCGCGATGTCGGTGTCGCCGAAGAGGACCTCCACGTCGTCGACGGGGACTCCGAGGGCATCGGAGACGATCTGCGCGAACGTCGTCTCGTTGCCCTGTCCGTGCGGGGTCGTACCGACGACGACGACGACCTTCCCCGTCGGGTGACAGCGAATCGTGGCCGCCTCCCAGCCACCGCCGGCGTACCTGAGGACACCACCGATCACTTTCGATGGGCCCCATCCGCAGTTCTCGAGGTACGTGGAAAAGCCGATCCCAACCTGTTTGACGTCGCCGCTCTCGCGACGGGCCTGCTGCTCCTTGCGCGCCTGTTCGTAGTCGAAGAGCTCCAACGCCTTGTCGAGCGTGCCGGTGTAGTTCCCGGAATCGATCGTGAGGCCACCGACCGAAGGGGTTGGCTCGGAGAAGGGAGGCATGAAGTTCAGCCGGCGAACCTCGACGGGGTCCTTCCCGACGCGCCGGGCGAGCGCATCGATCGCCCGTTCGATCGCGTTCGTCGCCTCCGGCCGGCCCGCCCCACGATACGCGTCGACCGGCGTCGTGTTGGTGAAGACACCCGTGATCTCGATGTGGTACGCCTGCCCCCCGTAGCACCCGCAATACAGGAACCCGCCGAGCACGGGCGTCCCGGGCGCGATGATCCGCAGGTACGCGCCCATGTTGGCAAGGACATGGGCTCGGTAGCCGAGGATCCTGCCCGCTTCGTCCGCCGCAAGCTCCATCACCTGGACCTGGTCTCGACCGTGGTGCGTCGCCAGATAGCCCTCGGATCGAGACTCCGTCCACTTGATCGGGCGACCGATCCTCTTCGCGAGCTCGAGCGCCAGCGCCTCCTCGGGATACACCTGGAGCTTCGAGCCGAACCCTCCGCCGACCCGCGGCGCGATGATCCTGAGCTTGGATTCCGGGACCCCCGTCGCGATCGCCATTGCCGTGCGCACGATGTGCGGGATCTGGCTGGACGTCCACATCGTGAACTGACCGGATGCGGCATTGGGCTCTACCAGGATCGATCGCGGCTCCATCGCGTTGGGCACCTGGCGCTGCACCCGGTAACGCTCCCTGACGATCACGGGTGCGTCGGCGAACACCTTCTCGACATCACCGTTCGTGAGCTTCCAGCTGTAGCTTCGGTTGGTGTCGAACTCCTCGTGCACCAGCGGCGCACCCTCCGCCAGGGCCGACTCGACGTCGGCCACCGCCGGCAGCGGCTCGTAGTCCACGTCAACGACCTCGGCGGCGTCGGCCGCCGCGGCGCGCGACTCGGCCACCACCACGGCTACTCCGTCTCCCGCGTAGCGAGCCTTGTCCGAGGCCAGCGGGTAGTGGTGAGGGTTGTTGATGTCCTCGGTGACCGGCCACGCCATCAGGAGCGGACCCACCCACTCGAAGTCGCGACCCGCGAAGGCGGCGACGACGTCCTTCATGGCCTTGGCTTTCGAGAGATCCACCGAACGGACCCTCGCGTGCGCGAACGGGCTGCGGACCATCGCCATCCACAGCGTTCCCGGCGCCGAGAGATCGTCGGTGTACCGAGCCCTTCCCGTCAGGAACTCGGGATCCTCCTTGCGCAGGACGGGACGCCCGACGGCCTTCTCCGTGACTGCCATCTCGACACCCCCCCTACGCCGTGCTCGCCTGCGCGGCGGCGTCCAAGATCGACGTGACGATGTTCTGGTAACCGGTGCAGCGGCAGAGGTTCCCTTCGAGTGACATGCGGACCTCTTGCTCCGTCGGGCTCGGGTTCTCCTTCAGGTAGCTCGCCGCCGCCATGATCATGCCCGGCGTGCAGAAGCCACACTGGAGCCCGTGGTTGCGATGGAAGGCCTCCTGAAGGGGGTGCAGCTGGCCGTTGCTCGCCATCCCCTCGATCGTCGTGATGTCACGACCGTCGGCCTGGACGGCGAGCATCGTGCACGACTTGACCGACTCGCCGTCGACCATGACGGTGCACGACCCACAGGAAGACGTGTCACAACCGACGTTGGTCCCCGTGAGGCCTCGGGTCTCCCGGAGGAAGTACACGAGGAGCGTGCGAGGCTCGACGTCGTCCTCGCGCCGCACCCCATTGACGGTGACCTCGACGCGCGTCATGCGGCTCCCTTCCGCGGACGAAAAGTCAGACGCCGAGCGTAATCCGACATCGGATTTCGCGCGAGTCGAAGACCGGGTGCCGGCGCCGCTCACGGAGACGGCCAGGCGCCCGGGCGCGCAACGCGGGCGTCACGCGCGACGCGGAACGACGCCGTTCGGCGTGAGCGGCATCGAGCGCAGCCGGACGTTGCAGGCCGCGAAGATGGCGTTCGCGATGGCGGGCGCCACGCAGACGATCGGCGTCTCGCCGGCGCCGGCCGACGGAACGTCGGGGCGGTCGAGCAGCACGATCTCGATCGAGGGGACGTCCCGGAACCGTGGCACGGGGTACCTCGACAGGCACGGGTCGTGGACCGCTCCGCCCGAGAACCCGATCGCCTCACTCAGGGCTCCGCCGAGTCCCATAACCGTGGCGCCCTCGATCTGGTTCGTCAGGTTCTCGCGGTCGACGACGGCGCCGCAGTCGAATGCCGTCACCAGACGAAGGAGCTCCAGCCGTCCGTCGTCGCCGACGCGCACGTCGGCGCAGGTCGCAACGTAGGCGTCCTTCTCGGTGCCGCCCGCGATCCCGAGCGCTTGTCCGGCGGGAAGCGTCATTCCCCAGCCGGCGGCTTCGGCCGCGCCCCGCAGGACCGCCGTCAGCCGCTCGTCCGAGAGGTGTCGGAGGCGGAGATCGAGCGGGTCGACGCCCACCGCATGGGCGATCTCGTCCATGTGCGACTCGCGCGCGAAGTGGTTCGCGGTCGCCGCCAGCCCTCGGTACGACCCCTGCCGCAGCGGCGAGTCCGCGGGCTGGTATGCGACGCACGAGCTCGCGACGTCGTACGGGGTCTCGATGCCGGCCGCGCCGGCGTTGAGGATCGTGAACTCCCAGGCCACGAGCCGATCGTCTCTGACGCCGCTGCGAACGTCGATCACAGCGGCCGGCCGGAAGTAGCCCCAGCGGAACTCCTCCTCGCGGCTCCAGCGGACCTTGACGGGCGCTCCGGCCGCGCGTGCGAGCCGCGCGGCCTCGATGGCGACCTCCCCGCTGTGCTTCCCGCCGTAGGCGCCACCCGCGTCGGGCACCACGACCCGGACATCGGTCTCGGGCACGCCGAGTGCCGCCGCGACCTCCGACCGGACGCCAAACGGTCGCTGCGTTGTCGTCCACACGGTCAGCCTTTCGGCGTCCCACTCCGCGAGCGCGGTCCGGGTCTCGAGCGGGACGTGGGCGATGTACGCCGCCGTGTACGTGCGTTCCAGCCGCACGTCGGCGCCGGCGAAGGCAGCGCCAAGGTCGCCCGTCTCCTCGCGGAACGCGCCTCCCCAGCCCTGCTCGTCGACGGGATGCGTCCGCAGATGTTCGACGAGCGTCGCATCGGACGGCTGCGCCGGTGCCGGATCCCACTCGGCACGGACCAACTCGACGGCCCGACGCGCTGCGAGCGGGTCGGCGGCAGCGACGCCCACGAATGGTCCTTCGTGCACGACCGTCACGCCGGGTGGCGCTGCTTCGGCGACGTCGACCGACCGCAGCCCCGCGTCCCGGGCGGGCGGCCGCAGGACTGCACCGTGCAGCAGCGTCGGCCGTGTGAGGTCGGTCGCGAACCGCCGGGCGCCGGTGACGGTCGCCGCGTCCCGCCTCGTCACCGGCGCAACCGCCGCTTCGACGTCGGCGGCCGACGCGGCGCCGCGCACGACCTCGACGTCGCGCTCGCCGGCCATCGGCAGGCCGCGCGCGTCGAGCAGGCGTCGCGTTGCGGCCGCCGTCGCCCGGAGCACGGTGCCCGCGTCCACCGTCGAGCGGCTCGCAAACGTGCCCATGTCGAACGGGCAGACGTCGGTGTCACCCATGACCAGGCGGACGTCGTGAAGTGGGACGCGAAGCTCGGCGGCGACGAGCAGCCGCAGCGACGTCCGGTTGTCCTGCCCCACGTCGACCTTGCCCGTGAAGGCCGTCACCCCACCGTCGGCCGCGACGTGGATCCACGCGTGCCGCGTCGTCGCCCAGCCGCTCGCATCCTCGTCGGCGACGAACGCGACGACGAGGCCGTCGCCGACGACCGAGGCGTAGTCGCGCTCATCCGGCGGCGTCAGATCCCACGGCGCGCGTGGGCGTGGCAGCTCCCCCGAAAATGGAACCACCGTCGAGGTATCGATGGCGAGGGACGACGCCGGTGCGAGCGCGGCGGCGCGGCGGACGGCGCGCAGGATCCGCGGGTACACGCCGCAGCGACAGACGTTCCCATCGAGCGCGCGCACGATCCGCTCGTCGTCGGGATTCGGTACGTCCTCCAATAGGGCAGCGGCCGCGACCACCATCCCCGGCGTGCAGTAGCCGCACTGCATTGCGTCCTCTTCGAGGAAGGCCCGGGCGACCGGATGCAGCGACGGCCACAGCGCGAGCCCCTCCGCGGTTGTCACCCGTCGGCTCTCGGCGTCGGCGACCGGCGTCACGCAGGCGCGGATAGGCGTGCCGTCGAGAAGGACCGTGCACGACCCGCATGCCCCCTCGCCGCAGCCATACTTCGCGCCGGTGAGGTCCAGTTCCTCGCGGAGCACGTGCAGCAGGCTGCGGTCCGGGTCGCGAGGCACCTCGTGGTCGACGCGGTTGACGACGATCGCGATCGATCCCTTCTTCCCGCCCGCGACCGCCATCCCTCGACCATAGCGCCGATGACTTGCGGTAGGCCCGGGCCTGATTCAAGCCATCGCCGCTGCTCGAGCCCGCCACGAACGAGAAACCAGGTGCCGCCGACGACGTCCGGATTGATTCGTCGTTCGGACTAGGTCCTAGGGAACCTGAAGCCGCCCCGAAGGGCCAATGGTCTATAGGCCGCCGTCATCGGATACTCGGGGGACTTCATGACCGCGCGCACCCGATACGTACTGGCCATCGGCGAAGATGCACTCGTCGTCGAGGCCGCCGACGGCACGGCGATCATCGAGCGATCGCCCGGCGTCGTCCTCGTGGAGGCCGACGCATCGCTTGCGGCCACTCTCTCCGACCGTGGCGAATACGTGCACGTGTTCTCGTCGGCCGAGGACGCTCATCGCGCGTTCGCGCTGTTCCTGCCGGACTCCTGACGATCGCGCCCCAGCCCGTCGGTCCGCATGCCGTCGCCGCGGCACCTACACTCCGCCGATGCGATGGGACGAACGCGATGTCCTCGAGCGAGCGATCGGTGGTCTCGACCGTCGTGAGAGCACGGCATGAGCGGCGACGTCCCCGACGTGAGCGCCCTGGCGATCAACGTCACGATCCCCGAGGAGCTCCGCTGGACGGACACTCGACGCGGCGAGGAATTCACGCTGACCACGCTCAACGTCCGGCTCCTACCGGACGGGCGCCTGGCGGCCAAGGCCTACGGCGGACCAACCGGCGGCGGCCGTGGCGCGTACGTCTCGTTCCCCGTCCCCGACACATCCAAGCTGGCTGCCCTCATCGACAAGGCTGCCAGCCGCGCCGGCGCCTTGTGGGCGGCCAACGGCGGTCTCGGCTGAAGATTTCCGCGTCGCGTCGAATTCGAGACCCGTACCACGCGTTCGTGGTCTCGGTTCTACGGCCGCTCGCCGTGTTGAACCCAGCACAGGCAGAACGGGTGGCCTGCGGGATCTGAATAGACCTGAAAATTGTCGCTCGAGTCCGAGTCCTCCGCCGACTTGAGGACTTTCGCTCCCAGCGACATCACACGATCGTGCGCCGCCGCGAAGTCCTCGACCCAAAGATCGAGGTGGATCTGCTGCTCTGGTGTCCCGTCGGGCCAGTCGGGCGGGATGTGATTGGGCGCCAGCTGAACGCCGACTCGCGGCTCGCCGTCGACCATCACCATATGCCAGTCATCCTCCGGATCGACCGTGCCGTCGAGCAGGCCCGCCCAGAAGCTGCTCTCGGCTGAGAGGTCGGCGGCGTCGAACACGACGACCTGATGATTGATGCGCATCTCTCTCACCCCTCTCGAGCGACGAGGGCAGGTCTACTGCATTCGGGCGCGAGTCCGCTACCCGCTCGGCCCGGCGATAGCCTTCGTCGGTCGTGCCCACCACCTGGGGTGAGTTCGCGAACGCCGAGCCCGATCTGGCCGCCTTCGCCCGGGAGCGGATGGAGGGTCGGATCGTGTACCAGGCGACGCTCCGGCTCGACGGCGCACCGCGAGTGCACCCGGTGTCTCCCTGGATCGCGGCCGGGCTGCTCTGCGTCTCGTTCCGCGACTCGAGCCCGAAGATGCGCGAGGTGGCGCGCGACGGGCGCTACGCGTTGCACACCGCGCAGCCGTGGGAGGACCATGCCGGCGAATTCGGCGAGTTCATGGCGCGCGGATGGCTCGAACAGATCGCCCCGTCACACCCCGCGGTGATGGCGCGCCCGGGCCACACGCCCTACGGGCTGGTCCACTACACGTGCTCGATCGAGGAGGCAGTTGCGACGGAATACTCGGACGATGAGATGCCCGTCTATCGACGGTGGAAGGCGTCTCCAGTGGCTTGACGAATCGAGTCCCCGTCGCTTGAGTTCAGGAACCGGCGTCGGGTGCGGCGGCCGCGAAATCGAGGGGGGGAAGATGAGGCATCGGATGGCGATTGCGCCGGTGATCGTCACGCTGGCGCTCGCGGTGCTCGCGAGCGCGTGCGGTCGCTCGGTCGAGAACACCGAGTCCACGTCCACGGCGTCGACGGGAGTCGTACCCGAGCTGGCCGCGACGACGCCGGCCGGTTCCGAGGAGGTCGACAAGATCACATGGTCCGTCTATCGCGACACGAACTCGCTGGATCCGATCTACGCCTTCGACTACCCGGAGAACACGGTCGTCTCACTGCTGTGCGAATCGCTGCTTCGTCAGGCGCCGGATGGTTCGATCGGTGATGGGCTTGCAAGCCTCGACGACTCGGACCCAACCTCGCTGGTATTCACCCTGAAGCCGGGTGGCACGTTCTGGGACGGTAATCCGGTGACCGCCGAGGATGTCGTGTACAGCCTCGAGCGGAACACCGACGCCAAGCTCGGCGGCTTCTATGGCGCCGTCTTCTCTCGCGTGAGATCGATCACCGCAAGCGGCGACGATCAAGTGACGATCGCGCTGACCGAGCCCGACTACTGGCTGATTGGTGAGCTCGCCTCGATCCCGGGGATCGTGCTCGAGAAGTCGTTCGTGGAGTCACAAGGTTCGGACTACGGCACGCCGAACGGCGGCGCGATGTGCACCGGTCCTTACAAGCTGGATTCGTGGAAGCCCGGCGATGTCCTCGCGACGGTCCGCAATGACAGCTACTGGAACAGCGACGTCGATCCGCTCGTCCGGGAGATCGACTTCAAGGGGGCTCCCGACGAGGCGTCGTTCACGTCGGCCATGCAAACAGGAGATATCGACGGCTCGTTCGCCTTCGCGCTGTCGACCCTGGACCAGCTGCAGAGCAGCGACAACGTGACCGTGACGCTCGGTTCGGGCTGGGCGACGGACGCCTTCATCGTTTCGAGCTTCGACGGGCCGCTCGGTGACGCACGAGTTAGACAGGCGCTGTCAATGGCGCTCGACCGCCAAGGCATCATCGACACCGTGTACAAGGGTGCGGCCTTGCTGCCACACGCGCTATCCAACCCGGGGACGTGGGGATACGGAAAGGACGTCTTCGAACAGGCCTACGCGGATCTTCCACCGCTCACGCAGGACATCGACAAGGCGAAGCAATTGGTCCAGGACGCCGGCGCGACCGGTGAGACCATCACGCTCGGGATGTCGAGCGAGCTCAACAATATCGCCGTCGAGGCGGGCGCCTATCGAAGCGCCGCAGAGGCGATCGGTCTCAAGGCCGAGCTGAAGTCGGTCTCCGCGGCCAACTACATCAACTTCTTCATCGATCCCAAAGCCCGCGAGGGGGTCGACGGGTTCTTCACGACCAACTACGGCGACTACGCCGATCCGGCCGCCCTGCTTGCGACGCTCGTGATGCCGGACGGGTCGCAGAACTACTCCGGCTACAAGAACGATGAAGTGGTCGACCTGATGAACAAGGCGCGCGGCGAGCCCGATCCGGACGCGCGCGCGCAGGATGTCGCCGACGCGCAGAAGCTCATCATGCAGGACATGCCCTGGATCCCGAACGCGCTGCCCGAGAGCGAGCTGATCACGAGCTCGAACCTCACGGGCGCCGTCGCTTCGTTCGCCTACATGTTCGCCCCGTGGGCCGACAATCTAGGGGGCACGGGCTAGCGCGTGCGCTGGCGGTTCCTCCTCCGACGGCTCGCGATGCTCGTCGCGACGTTGCTGGTATCGAGCTTCGTCATCTTCAGCGCCCTATACATCGCGCCGGGCAATCCGATCGCCACGCTTTCAGGGGGGCGGTCGCTGCCGCCCGAGAGCATCAAGATTCTGGAAACCAGGTACCACCTCGACGAACCCTTCCTGACGCAATACGGCATCTGGCTGACGAACGCGCTGCACGGGGACTTCGGGATCTCCATCACGCTTCGGGAGAACGTCTCGACGCTCATTGTGTCGAGGATCGGCACAACGGCGGCGCTCGTCCTGTTCGCCTCGACCGTGATCCTCGTGCTCGGCATCGGCCTTGGACTCGTGGCCGGCCTCAAGCGCGGGCCGACCGATACGAGCGTCCTCGTGG
>JBKOWM010000070.1:0-36037 GCA_046724395.1 Actinomycetota bacterium | reverse complement strand
GGTCAGGACGACGCCCTGCTGCTGGCGATCACCGTCGCCGTCGAGAACCTCACGCAGGGCCGCACGTAACCGTCATCGGAGGGAGGACCGGATGTTCAGAGCGTTGCTCGGCGCCGTCATCGTGTTCTTGATCGCGACGTTCCCGGCCACGTGGCTGCTGATGCTGTTCCTGGGCAACGTGGGGCTGGGAGCGTCGTACTGGGGAACGTTGCCGCTCGGAATCCTCGTCTCGGGGCTCCTGGCGGGCGCCTCGTCTCGCGTGTACGCGATGCCGGGCTGATCCGCTCGCCGTTGACCGGGCGAGGGGGCCCGGATACCGTCGCGGCGATGCCGGACGGCCTGGATCCCGATCTCGCCGCCGTCGCGAAGGCGGTGCCGGGGTGGCATGGGAAGGACGTCTCGGCGACCGTCCTTTCTCTCGGGATCACGAACCGGAACTTCAAGGTCGAGGTCGGCCAGGAGACGTTCGTCGTGCGCCTTCCGGGCCGCGACACCGAGCTCCTCGGCATCGACCGCGCGACCGAGCGAGAGGCGGCCGCCGCGGCCGCGGCCGCCGGCGTCGCGCCGGAGGTCTACGCGTACGTCGCCGAGCACCGAGCGCTCGTCACGCGATTCGTCGAAGCCGACCCGTTGCCGCCCGAGGCGCTCGAGCGCGACGACGTCCTCGCCGCGGTCGTCACCTCGCTGCGGGCGGTCCACGCGATGCCACTGCTGTCAACGTCGTTCGACGCGTTCGAGATCGTGCGCGAGTATCGGACGACGGCGAGCGAGCGCGGCGTGCCGATCCCCGACGCCTATGACGACGCGATCGACGCCGCCGACGCGATCCGTGCCGCGTTCGAGAAGTCGCCGTCGCCGGCCTGCTCGTGCCACAACGATCTGCTGAACGCGAACCTGCTGATGCGTGACGGCCACGTGATCATCGTCGATTACGACTATGCGGGGACGGGCGATCGGTTCTTCGACCTTGGGAACCTCGCGATCAACAACGGCATGTCGGAGGACGCACAGGGCCGGCTGCTCGAACGGTACTTCGGCGGAGTCCGGCAGGTGCACGTCGCCCGGCAGTCGCTCATGCGCGTGATGTCTGACTTCCGCGAGGCGATGTGGGGCGTGGTCCAGCAGGGCATCTCGGACCTCGATTTCGACTACGTCGAGTACGCGCACCGGCACTTCGTTCGATGTCTCGGCTCGATCGACGACCACCGATTCGGTCGCTGGCTGCGCGATGCGACCGACGCCACCTGATGGACGAGACGCGCGCCGTCATCATCGGCGGCGGGGTCGCCGGCGCGAGCATCGCCTATCACCTTGCGGACCTGGGATGGGATGACGTGGTCCTGCTCGACCGCGCGGACCTCACGTCCGGCTCGACGTTCCACTCGGCCGGGCTCGTCGGGCAGCTCCGATCGAGCGTCACGCTGACGCGGATGATGATGTACGGCATCGGCCTGTACCGACGCCTCCTCGACGAAACCGGCGTCGATCCCGGCTGGCACGAGGTCGGATCGCTGCGGTTGGCGTCGTCTGGAGAGCGGATGCAGGAACTGCGCCGGCTCGCCGGCTGGGGCCAGACCTTCGGCCTGCCGCTCGAGATTGTCTCGACGCAACGCGCTCTCGATCTGTTCGGCGGAATGTTCGATCCGGCGGGCATCGACGGCGCCGCGTACCTTCCGACGGACGGCTACCTCGACCCGAGCGGCCTGACGATGGCCCTCGCGGCCGGCGCTCGCTCCCGTGGCGCTCGGATTCGGACGGGCGTGCGCGCGATGGGTATCCACGCGGCCGGCGGACGTGTGCGAGGCGTCGCGCTCGACGACGGCTCGGCGATCGCCACCGAGGTTGTCGTGAACGCCGGCGGAATCTACGCCAACGACATCGGGCGTATGGCCGGCGTCGAGGTGCCGGTCGTCCCGTTCGCGCATCAGTACGTGCTGACGGCGCCGCTCGAGGGAGTCCGCGACGACCTGCCCACGATGCGCGACCCCGATCGGCTCGTCTACTTTCGGCCGGAGGCCGGTGGCGGGCTCGTCATGGGTGGGTACGAGCGCAACCCTCGAGCGTGGTCGGTCTTCGAGGCGCCACCGTCCGACTTCAACAACCGGCTCCTGCCCGAGGACTGGTCGCGCTTCGAGCCGCTGGCCGAGAACGCGCTCGCGCTCGTGCCCTCGATGCAGGAGGCGGAGATCGTCCGGCTGATCAACGGCCCGGAGGCGTTCACGCCGGACGGCGAGTTCATCCTCGGCGAGACCGACGTCGCCGGGCTCTTCGTCGCCGCTGGGTTCTGCGCGCACGGGATCGCCGGAGCGGGCGGCATCGGCAAGGTGATGGCCGAATGGATCGTCGAGGGCGAACCCGAGTACGACGTGTGGAAGATGGACTTTCGTCGCTTCGGCGAGCACTACCGGAGCCGCCCGTACGCCCTCGCGCGCGCGGACGAGATCTATTCGACGTACTACGACATTCACTACCCCAACGAGGAACGGTCGGCCGGCCGGCCCCTCAAGACCTCGCCTGCGTACGGATCGCTCACGGCGCTCGAGGCCGAGTTCGGTGAGAAATCGGGCTGGGAGCGGGCGAACTGGCTTCGCTCGAATGAGCACCAGCGATTCGAACCGCTTCGTCCGCGGGGATGGGCGGGCCAGCACTGGTCGACCGCGATCGTCTCCGAGGTCTTCGCGACTCGCGAGCGCGCCGGCCTGTTCGACGAGTCGAGCTTCGCGAAGATCGAGGTGATCGGCTCGGAGGCCGTCTCGTTCCTGCAACGGCTCTGCGCTAACGACGTCGACCGCGAGATCGGCCACGTCGTGTACACGCAACTGCTGAACCGCCGCGGAGGCATCGAGTCCGACCTCACCGTCACACGCCTGGGGGACGATCGATTCCGGCTCGTGACGGGGACCGCGTTCGGCAACCACGACCTCGCCTGGATCCGCCGGCAACTGTCGCTGGCTCCGGAACGCGACGTCGTCACGGTCCACGATGCGACGGGATCGCTCTCCTGCTTCGGCGTGTGGGGTCCGCACGCACCCGATGTGCTCGGCGCCGTCACGACGGACGACCTGTCGTTCGGTTACATGCGCGCGCGCCGCCTCGTCGTCGGCGACGTCCCCTGTTTCGCGGTCCGCGTCACGTACGTCGGTGAACTGGGCTGGGAGCTCTACGCCCCCGTCGAGTTCGGCGCCGGCCTATGGTCGGCGCTCTTGGCGGCCGCACGCGACGTCGGCGGCGTCCCGTGCGGCTACCGGGCGATCGACGCGATGCGGCTCGAGAAGGGATACCGGGCGTGGGGCTCCGACATCACGCCGGAGGACACGCCCCTCGAGGCCGGCCTCGCCTTCGCCGTCGCGATGGACAAGGGCGACTTCGTGGGCCGGGAGGCGCTCGAGAAGCTGGTGGCAAACGGCGTGGACCGGAGACTCTCGTGTCTCGTCCTGTCCGATCCGCGCGCCTTGGCGCTCGGCAACGAGCCGGTCTTCGCCGACGGGTCGGTCGTCTCGCGCGTGACGTCTGGAGGCGTCGGCTACGCGATCGCCAAGAGCATCGCGTACGCCTACCTGCCGATCGCGCTCGCCGACGTCGGGCGCCCGCTCGAGGTCGAGGTGTTCGGGGAGCGCGTCGGTGCGGAGGTCGCGGCCGAGCCGCTGTACGACCCGCGCGGCGAGCGCGTCCGTGGGTAGCTCGCCGACGCCCGCACTCCGCACACGTCAGCGAGGCGGCGGCCCCACGTCGGGTCCGGCAAAGACAGACCCGTTCCAGTACGCCTCGAGACGCTTGTTGACCCATCCGCGCACGTCGAGGTGCAACTCCTCCGGCGGCTCGAGCCGGCCGAAGTCCGCGTACACCTCGACGCCGTCGCCCTCGAAATAGCTGAAGTCGTGCGCGCGCCTCGAGCTACGCGTAAAGCTCGACCGCCTGCTCGCCCCAGGTGGCTCGGCGTGCGCCTCGAGCCAGACGTAGGAGCCGACGAGGCCGCGGCGGGGATCGAGCCAGACCCAGACCTTGCCGCCGCGCTCGCGGATGAACCCACGTGCCCGGTCTCTGACGATGATCTTCACGAACGGGATCGGGCGGGGGCAGCCGAGCGGCCGCCCCCGCGGGTCGTCACTGGACCGACACGATGCCCTGGAGGTTCTCGTCTTCCGGCGGTCGCACCGGCGTGAACGGCTTCCGACGCTGCCAACCGAAGTAGTAGATCGCGCCGAGGACGAAGACGATGACCATCACTTGCTCGATGAGCGCGATGTCGTTCAGCGGTCCGAAGAAATGAACGAGCGGCCCCGTGCCGTAGTAGTCGGTCTGATTCGGCGACGGGTTGCTGAAGATCCGCAAGGCATTGGCTCCGGAGTCGCCGGCCGGCCACAGGAAGTTCACCAGCATGGAGACCCCCCACGCGATCGCGAGGACGTTGACCGCCTTTCCCCAAGCGCCCAGCGAGAACGGCGCTCTGGTCCTCGGCCACCCCTTCGTCCGGGCCCGCATCACGGCGAGGTTCCCGAGCAGGTAGCTGAAGTAGATCGACGCCGTCGCGCCGACCGCGATGACGGCGGCGCCGGCGAACTGGATGAACGGGATCGCCGCGAGCGCCCCGACGACGATGCACGACCACACCGGGGTGTGCATTCGCGGGCTCACCCTCGACATCCACCGCGAGCCGGGCAGCTGATCGTCCCTCGCCATGCCGAAGCACAGCCGGATCGTCGACGTGAGGATCGCCATGCAGCAGACGAAGATGGCGGCCGAGACGACGAGAAGGTAGGTCGTCGACAGGGCCGTCGAAAGGACCGAGTCGATGATCTGCGCCGGTCCGAGGAAGTTCTTGACCGCCTCGTTCATGTCCGGCACCGCAATGAGCACGCCCCACAGGAAGATCGCGCCGATGACGAACGCTCCGGCGACGGACGCGACCACCGCCTTCGGCGCCTCCCGGCGCGGATCGCGGGTCTCCTCGGCGAGCGTCGATGCCGTGTCGAATCCGTAGATCACGTACAGGCTCATGAACATCCCGACCAGGAAGAACGGAAGCGTAACGGTCGCCGGCCCCGAGTTCATGATGACGCCGACACCCTGGTTGTTGTGCGCGACCGCGAGGATGATCGCGAACACGACCATGCCGAGGATCTCGAAGATCACGCCCGTGTTGTTGACGATCGCGACGAGCTTGACTCCGTAGATGTTCAGAACCGTGATCAGCACGAGCGTGATCAGCGCCACGAGCTTCTGGTCGGCGCTGCCGAGCGAGTCGTTCAGGTGCCAGCCGAACATCTGGTTCAGCGCCGGGATGAGCGCGATGGGCAGCGTCGCGCAGACCGAGGCCACGGTGAGCACGCCCGCGATCAGGTAGAACCAGCCGGTGAACCAGGCGTACGTGCGTCCGGCGAGGTACTTCGTCCACTGGAACACCGAGCCGGCCACCGGAAAGTGGCTGGACAGCTCTGCGAAGTTGAGCGCGACGATCATCTGTCCGAGTGCGACCACCGGCCACGTCCACCAGAGCACTCCGCCGAGGGCGCCCATCCCCAGGAAGAACAGCGTGAAGATGCCGGTTGAGGGCGAGATGTAGCTGAACGCGACGGCAAAGGAGCTGAACGTTCCCAGCTCGCGCTTGAGCTCCTGCTTGTACCCGAACCGTTCGAGGTCGGCGGCGTCGCGCGTCGCCTGATCGACCGGATTCTGCATGCGCCCCCCTCCCATCCCGACGAACGACACCGCGGAGGTGGGCGGGCGCCACCCCGGAGACCCTGCGGTCGGCCGGAGTGTGGTTCCTTTCAGGACCGAGCGCAACCCCGACTTTCCGCCTAATTTCGGGCCGCGGCGTGCTCGACGATCAGGCGCCGATCGCGGCGAGGAACTCGTCGAGCGAGGGCGCGACGCGGTAGGTGGGCTCGAGCGTGCCTTCGAGTGCCTCGATGGTCTTGTATCCGTTGCCCGTGACGAGGACGACGGTCTCCTCCTCCGCCCGGATCACTCCAGACTCGCGAAGCCGCCGCAGGACCGCGACCGTCACGCCACCGGCCGTCTCGGTGAAGACGCCCTCGGTCTCGGCGAGCAGGCGGATGCCGTCGATCACCTCTTCCTCGGTGCACGCGTCGATCGCTCCGCCCGTCGACCGGGCGGTCCGGACCGCGTACTGGCCGTCGGCGGGGCTGCCGATCGCCAGGGAGCGGGCGATCGTATCGGGCTTCACGGGCCGGACGTCCTCGCGGCCGTCGGCGAACGCACGGGCGACCGGCGAGCAGCCCTCGGCCTGTGCGCCGCTGATCCGGTACACGCGATCCGCGACGGCGCCGATCGCCACGAGTTCGGTGAATGCCCGATGCACCTTGGTCATGAGCGCGCCGGATGCGATCGGGACGACGACGTGGTCGGGCAGGCGCCACCCGAGCTGCTCGGCGACCTCGAAGCCGAGCGACTTGGAGCCCTCCGCGTAATAGGGGCGCATGTTGACGTTGACGAAGGCCCATGGGAGCGCCTCGGCCACCTCACTGCAAAGCCGATTGACGTCGTCGTAGTTGCCCCGCACGGCCACGACCTTCGCACCGTAGGCCTCCGTCGACAGAATCTTCGCGCGCTCGAGGTCCTCGGGGATGAAGACATACGCGGGCGTACGCGCCTTCGCCGCCGCGGCCGCCGTCGCGTTTGCGAGGTTCCCCGTCGACGCGCAGGACATCGCCTCGAACCCGAACGCGCGCGCCATCGTCGTCGCGACCGAGACGACGCGGTCCTTGAACGAGTTCGAGGGGTTGACCGAGTCGTCCTTGACCCAGAGCGTCGCGGTGAAGCCGAGCCGCTCCGCGAGATTGTCCGCGCGTCGAAGCGGCGTGAAGCCGGCGCCGAGGTCGACCCTCGGGACGTCAGGTCCACCGGGCAGGAGCGACTCGTAGCGCCAAAGCGACGCCGGTCCGGCCTCGACGTGTTTGCGAAACTCGATCCCGTCGATCGCCGAGAGGTCGTACGCCGGCTCGAGCGGACCGAAGCACTCCTCGCAGATCGTGAGAGGTTCGACGGCGTACGCGGCTCCGCACTCTCGGCATTCGAGCGCGGCCGGGCTGGTGATCGGTGTCGTCACGACGTCACCGCGCCTTGCGAGGCAGACCCGACGAGGCGGGCGTACTTGGCGAGCGCGCCCGTGCGATACCGCGGCTCGGGCGCCACCCAGGCCGCCCGGCGCCGCTCGAGCTCGGCCTCGTCGACGCTGACGTCGATGCTGCGGTTCGCGGCGTCGATCACGATCTCGTCGCCGTCCTCGATGAGGGCGATGGGGCCTCCGACGAACGCCTCCGGTGCGATGTGGCCCACGCTGTAGCCCTTCGTCGCGCCGCTGAACCGGCCGTCGGTGATCAGCGCGACGTCGTTGCCGAGGCCCGCCCCGGCGACGGCCGCCGTCACCGCGAGCATCTCGGGCATGCCGGGCGAGCCCTTCGGGCCCTCGTACCGGATCACGATCACGTCCCCGGGGGCGATCCTGCCGTGTGTGAGCGCGCCGAAGGCGTCCTGCTCCGAGTCGAACGGGCGGGCACGGCCCCGGAACTCTAGCGATGCCGCGCCGGCGATCTTCATCACCGCACCCTCCGGCGCGACCGAGCCGAACAGAATCGCGGTCCCTCCCTCCGGATGGATCGGCTCGACGAACCTTCGAACGACCTCCCCATCGGGCGCCGGTGGCCGCGTCGCCTGCAGGTTCTCCGCAACGGTCTTGCCGGTGACCGTGATGCAGTCACCGTGCAACGCGCCGGCGTCGAGGAGTTCCTTCATCACGACCGGAACGCCGCCGACCCGGTCGAGGTCGCTCATCACGAACCGCCCCGCGGGCCGCACGTCCACGAGATGCGGGACGCGGCGCGAGATGCGGTCGAAGTCGGCGAGCCGGACGTCCACGCGCGCCTCGTGCGCGATCGACAACAGGTGCAGGACGGCGTTCGTGGATCCGGCGATCGCCATGCAGACGGCGATGGCGTTCTCGAACGCCTCCTTCGTCAGGATCCTTCGCGGGGTGATCTCGCCGCCCTCGGCGAGCAAGCGACCCGCCGCGATGCCCGTCTCGCGCGCGGCGACCTCCCGTCGATAGTCGACGGCCGGAGGCGACGCCGTGCCGGGAAGCGACATGCCGAGCGCCTCGGCCGCGGCGGCCATCGTATTGGCGGTGTACATGCCCGCACACGAGCCGGTCGTCGGGCAGGCGGCCCGCTCGATCTGCGACAGCTCCTCGTCGGAGACGGATCCCTTGGCGTGACCGCCGACGGCCTCGAACACGTCCTGGATGGTGATGTCGCGTCCTCGGTAGGTTCCGGGCAGGATCGTTCCGCCGTAGAGGTAGACAGCCGGCAGATCGAGCCGCGCCATCGCCATGAGCATTCCGGGCTCCGACTTGTCGCAACCCGCGATGCCGACGAGCCCGTCGATCCGCTCGGCGTGCATGACGAGCTCCACCGAGTCTGCGATGACCTCGCGGCTGATGAGCGACGCCTTCATCCCCTCGTGACCCATGGCGATACCGTCGGAGACGGCGATCGTCGTGAACTCGAGCGGGACCGCGTTTGCCTGTCGGACGCCCTCCTTTGCCAGCGCGGCGAGCTTGTCGAGGTGATAGTTGCAGGGAGTGACCTCGTTCCAGGACGAGGCAACGCCGACCTGGGGCTTGCCGAAGTCGTCCTCCGAGAGGCCGACCGCACGCAGGAAGGCACGGGCCGGCGCCCGCTCCGGACCGTCCGTCACCTGCCAGCTTCGAGGCTTCGACGAGCCGGGCACAGCGACCTCCTGAATCATCGGGCAGGATATGGGGTCCGAACGATACAAGTTCCCGAGGGCTCAAGAAGCGAGCGCGAAGCGCGAGCGGTAGCCCGACCGAGAGGGCTCAAGAAGCGAGCGCGAAGCGCGAGCGGTAGCCCGACCGAGGGGGCTCAAGAAGCGAGCGCGAAGCGCGAGCGGTAGCCCGACGAGACAAAGCGGGGCGTGATAGCGATGGGCGAGAAGGAGACGTACGCGCACTACTTGCGGTGGATCATCGCGGACATGGTCTCGACGCTCGAGGACCTGGACCAGGAGCAGGCGCGACGCCGTCCGCTCCCGACGGCGAACGATGCGCTGACGATCGCGCGGCACGTGGTCGGCGGGACGCGTTCATACGCGATCGAGATCGGCTGCCGAGTTCCGACGGGGCGCGACCGCGACGCCGAGTTCAGGCCGGGGCACGACGACGACTCGCTCGTCGGCCGACTGCGAGAGCTGAGCGACGAGGTCGGACGCGCGTTCGCGGAGGTCCGGGACGGCGACTTCGAGCTCCCGGCAGAGCCGCTCACCGAGTGGCGCGGAAGTGAACCTCCGACCGGCTCCCGTCGCGACGTGATCGTGCAGTCGATCCGGCATGCCGGTATTCACCTCGGCGAGCTTCGGCTCACGGCCGATCTTGCGAAGGCGGCCCAGCCATCGTGATGGCGGCGATCCCGCGCGTCCGGCGGAGCTGGTGGATGGAGGAGGCGCTCGCGCTGCCGGAGTTCGCGGGTCCGACCGCGCCGGCGCTTCGGGGCGACACCACCGCGGACGTCGTCGTGCTCGGCGGAGGGTACACCGGCATGTGGACGGCGTACTTCCTAACGGAGCGCGACCCAGGAATCGACGTCGTCGTCCTCGAGCAGGACGTCTGCGGGGGAGGGCCGAGCGGCCGCAACGGCGGCTTCGTCAACGGGTGGCTTTCGGCCGCCGCCGAGTTGACGACGCGGTACGGCGAGTCGGATGCGATGGAGCTTACGCTCGCGGCGTCGCGGAGCGTCGAGGAGGTGGGCGCGTTTTGCGATCGGCACGGGATCGACGCCTGGTACACGCATGCCGGTGAGCTCGCCGTCGCGACGAACGCCTCCCAGGACGGACTCTGGGAGGGTGCGGTCGCGGTGGCAAAGCGCTTCGGCCTCGACGACGACGTGATGGAGCTGTCCGCCGAACAGGTCGCGATGATCTGTCGATCACCCGCTTTCGGCGGCGGTCTGTTCGACCGTGCGGCCGCCACCGTCCAGCCGGCCCGACTGGCGCGCGGGCTTCGGCGCCTCTTGATCGAGCGGGGTGTGCGTATCTTCGAGGACACGCCGGTGGCGCGGTTCTCGGCGGGTCCCCCGGCGGTGGCCCGGACTCCAGCCGGGCGCGTCCTCGCCGCCGAGGCCGTCGTCGCCGTCGGGTCGTGGGCGATCCACTGGCGGCGCTTCCATCCATACGTCACCGTGCGCGGGTCGTACATGGTCCTTACGGAGCCAGCACCCGACCGCCTGGACGACGTCGGATGGAACGGGGGCGAGTCGATCCGCGACCTTCGCGCCTCGCTCCACTACCTTCGCACCACGCCGGACGGGCGGATAGCGTTCGGGTGTGCCGGCATGCAGCCGGGCCTCGCGCGGCGGATCGGACCGCGGTTCCAATACGACGAGCGGTTCCTTGCGACGGCCGTCGCCGATCTGCACCGGCTCTTCCCGAGCTTTCGTGACGTGCCGATCGCCGCGGGCTGGGGCGGACCCATCGATGTGGCGGCGGCTTCCACGCCGTTCATCGGATCGTTCGACGGCGGGAACGTGCACTACGCGGTCGGGTTCACCGGCAACGGGGTCGCGCCCTCCTATTTGGCCGGCAAGATCCTCGCGAGCCTCGCGACGCACGCGGACGACGGCTTCTCGCGGTTGCGGATCGTGAACGACCGCCCGAAGCGCTTTCCTCCCGAGCCGTTCCGCTCGCCGGGCGCGCGCGTGATCAATGAAGCGATCCGGCGCAAGGACGATGCCGAGGACGCGGGCCGGCGCGCCGACGTCGCGACCGCGTTCCTGGCCCGGCTCCCCCGCCGCCTCGGCTACGACCTCGGCCCTCGGCGATAGATGGGCGCCGTGGCGCCGCGCGGCGCCGACCGTAGCTGGTGGCTGGAGGAGGCCCTCGCGCATCCCGAGTTCTCCGGTCCGCCGGCACCGCCTCTTGCGGCGGACACGACGACCGACGTTGCGATCCTCGGCGGAGGGTACACGGGGATGTGGACGGCGTGGAACCTGAAGCAGCTCGACCCGGGGATCGACGTCGTCATCCTCGAACAGGACATCTGCGGAGGCGGACCGAGCGGCCGCAACGGTGGGTTCGTGAACAGCTTCTGGGGTTACGTCGACGAGATCGTCGACCTGTTCGAAGAGCGACGCGCCGTGGAGCTGTGCCTCGCGTCCGAACGCTCGGTCCGCGACATCGGGGCGTTCTGCCGCGAGCAGGGCATCGACGCCTGGTACACGCCGGAGGGCGACATCGGCGTCGCCACGTCGCAAGCGCAGGACGGCCGCTGGCGAGAGACCGTCCAGACCGCCGCGCGGCTCGGGTATGCGGACAGGCTCGTCGAGCTGCATTCCGGCGCCGTGCGCGATCGGGTGCGGTCTCCGTTGTTCGGTCGTGGAATGAACACGACGGACGCCGCGACGGTGCAGCCGGCTCGGCTCGCTCGCGGCCTTCGGCGGGTGCTGCTCGAGCACGGCGTGCGGATCTTCGAGGGCACCCCCGTCCGCCGCTTCCGGTTCGGGCGGGCGCCCGCGGCCGAGACGCCGAGCGGCACGGTGACGGCCCGACGCGCGGTTCTCGCGTTGAACGCTTGGGCCGCATCGCTGCCGGTGTTCTCGCGCCGGCTCGCCGTCCGCGGGACGTACATGGTCGTCACCGTGCCCGCACCGGACGAGCTCGAGGCGATCGGCTGGACGGACGGCGTGGCTGTGTGGAACTTCCGCGCGGCCGTCAACTACCTCCGGACCACGCCCGACGGACGGATCGCGTTCGGCACGGGCGGGATGCAGCCGGGATCCGGGCGCCGGATCGGACCGCGCTTCCGGTACGACCCCCGGTACGTCGCGATCGTCGCTGAGCAGTTCCGACGGATGTTCCCGTCGTTCGCACGCGTCCCGTTCGAGGCCGCGTGGGGTGGACCGATCGACGTCTCGGGCACCCACCTGCCCTTCTACGGAACGCTCCCGGGCGGCGCGACGCACTACGGGCTGGGCTACACGGGCAACGGCGTGGGGCCGTCGCACCTGGGCGGCAGAATCCTCGCGCGGCTCGCGCTCGACGTCGATGACGATGACACCCGGCTCCCGCTCGTCGACATGGAGGCCAAGCGCTTCCCGCCCGAGCCGCTGAAATCCATCGGGATCCGGGCCGTCAACGCCGCGATCCTGCGCAAGGACGCCGCGGAAGATGCCGGTGCGGCGACCGATCCGATCACGACCCTGGTCGCGCGGCTGCCGCGACGGCTGGGGTATCGGCTCGGGCCGTCGTAACGACGCCGAACCGAGAGCCGAACGCCCCGGCTGCACCGGGCGGGTCGCCCTGCCGGTAGCCAACTCTCGTCCTAGTCTGAACACATGGCACCAGGGGCCGTGATCGCCGCGCGGGAGCTGACGAAGGCCTACGGGCGCCGCCGCGGCGTGGTCGGGCTGACGTTCGATGTCGAGCCGGGCGAGGTGTTCGGGTTCCTCGGGCCGAACGGCGCAGGCAAGACGACGACGATCCGCACGATGCTCGATTTCATCTCCGCGACGAGCGGCGACATCCGGATCTTCGGGCTCGACAGCCGGCGCGACTCGGTCGAGATCCATCGGCGGATCGGGTACCTGCCGGGCGAGCTGGCGCTATACGAGCGAATGTCGGGAGCGGAGTTCCTCGGCCACCTCGCGGCGCTGAGGGGCGGGGTCGACGCGCGTTACGTCCGGCAGCTCGTCGAGCGCCTCGATCTGGATCCGTCGGTCCGGATCCGATCCCTCTCCCACGGGAACCGGCAGAAGGTGGGGCTCGTGCAGGCGTTCATGCACCGTCCCGAGATGCTCGTGCTCGACGAGCCGACCCAAGGACTGGATCCCCTCGTACAACAGACGTTCTACGAGCTCGTAACCGAGGTCCGATCCGAGGGCCGGTCCGTGTTTCTTTCCTCCCACGTCATGTCCGAGGTCGAGCGGCTTTGCGATCGTGTGGCGATCATCCGCGAGGGCCAGCTGGTCACCGTTGAGGCGATCGGCGATCTCAAGATTCGGTCCGTTCGCGAGATCGAACTCAGATTCGCGGGTCCTCCACCGCTCGACGCGTTCGCGAAGCTGCCGGGCGTGCAACATGCGACCGCGGCCGGCGACGTCGTTCGACTGCAAGTGCACGGGTCGGTCGACCCGATCGTCAAGGTGGCCGCCGGGTACGAGGTCATCGACCTAACGAGCCACGAACCGTCGCTCGAGGACGTCTTCCTCGCGTTCTACGGGAGGAGCGAGGAGGCCTGATGGCGGCCACGGAGGTGCTGTCGCGGGAGCCTTCGCTCCGGGCCGTGTGGAGTAAGACGCTGCGCGATCAGCGCCGCGCCCTCATTTGGTGGGCCGTCGGCATCGGGCTCGTCGTGCTGATGTACGCCGCGTTCTATCCGAGCGTGAAGGACAACGCCGACCAGTTCACGAGCTACATGCGGGATCTGCCCAAGGCCGTCCGGGACCTCCTCGGGGGCGCCGACATCGCGAGTCCGGAGGGCTACCTGATGTCCGAGGTGTTCGCCTTCCTCGGCCCGGTGCTCTTGCTGGTCTACGCGACCGGCGCCGGCGCTCGCGCGATCGCGGGCGAGGAGGAGCGAGGAACGCTCGACCTGCTCCTGTCGACTCCGGTCCGTCGGCGCCGTGTCCTCACCGACAAGTTCATCGCGATGGCAGTCGGGACGCTTCTGCTCGCGGTCGTGGCCTGGCTCGTCACGCTCCTCGCGGGGCGGCCGTTCGAGCTCACCGTCTCCTTCGAGGGGCTCTCGGCGGCGTTCCTCAACCTCTTCCTGATGGCGCTCGGCTTCGGGACGATCGCGCTCGCGGTCGGCGCCGCGACGGGCGCCCGCGGTCTGGCCATCGGCGTGGCGAGCGGCGCCGCCCTGCTGACGTTCCTGCTGAGGACGTTCGCCTCGTCGGTCTCGTGGCTCGAGCCGTACCGGGTGCTTTCCCCGTTCTACTACTACACGGGCCACGATCCGCTCCGAACCGGCCTCCACGTGACGGATCCGCTCGTCCTGGCCGGCATCTCCGTCGTCGCCCTCGCGTTGGCGCTCGTCTCTTTCGAACGCCGCGACCTGGCAACCTAGCCACGGGTTCGCGCAGTTCACGTCGAGCCGGTGCAGCCCGGCACTCGACCTACACCGCGAACGCGTCGTAACCGGGAGCGACGGCGGGCCACGGGTTCGCGCGCTCCCACGCCCGGCCGAGCTCGAGCACGATGTCGTCGCGCCAGCGCGGCCCCGTGATCTGTAGGCCGAACGGGATGTCGTTGGGACAGACGCCCGCCGGAACCGAGAGGGCAGGATGGCCCGTCAGGTTCGCCTCGCCCGTGTTGTAGGCGTCGGATCCCGCCGGTTCACCGTTGTCGGGCAGGTCGCCGTTCGCGAGGAACCCCTCGGCGCCCATCGTCGGGCACACGAAGACCGCGTCGGCGCCCAGCAGCTCGTCCATCCGGGCGGCGTAGGCGAACCGGTTCCGCCTGGCCTGGAGGTATCGATCGACGGAGACGCCGAGCGCCACGTCCATCGCGAACCGGAAGGGAGGAGACAGTTCTTCGAGGTGCTCCTCCACGCGAGCCCGCCCCAGCCATGTCAGCTCCTCGACCGACGTGAGAACGAGCCAGTCGTCGCCCGGATCGCCGAGTCCACCGAACAACGACGACGGCTCGATCTCCTCGATCGGCAGACCGAGATCGCCCCCGAGCGTCTCGAGCCCAGCGTGGTATCGCGAGTCCAGCCCCGGCGTGAGCGGACCCCAATCCCACGTTCGCGGGGAGGCGATGACCCGGGACGGCATGGCAGGCCGCGAGGTCCACTCGGCCGTCGCCGCGATGTCGCCGGATGCCGGCCCGCGCATGACATCGAGCAGGAGTGAAACGTCGTCGATCGTCGATGCCATCGGACCGTCGGTGGACACGTCCATCCACGAGTGGATCGGCGAACGAGCGACCAGCCCGTTGGTGGGCTTGAGGCCGACGAGGCCGCAAAACGCGGCCGGGATCCGCACCGATCCACCGCCGTCGGTGCCCGTCGCGAGCGGCACGATCCCCGCCGAGAGCGCGGCGCCGGCCCCGCCGCTCGATCCGCCAGGCGACCACTCCGCCCCCCAGGGGTTCCGGGCCGGCGCGAACAGGTTGCCGTCCGTGAAGCCGGAGAAGGCCATCTCGGGAAGATTCGACTTCCCAACCACGATCGCGCCGGCGGCACGGAGGCGCTGCACGACGAGGGCGTCTCGCTCGGCCGGCGGGGCATCGGCGAACAGCGTCGACCCGAACGTCGTTGGCATTCCGGCCACGTCGTGGTTGTCCTTGACGAGCAACGGAAGCCCGAGCAGCGCCGCCTCGACCTCACCGACGGCGGTCCTGGAGTGCGTTCGGCGCGCCTCCTCGATCGCCTCGTCGCGATCTCGCAACGCCACGACGGCGTTTAGGTCGACGTCCAGCTTCTCGATCCGCTCGTACGCAAGTCCGACGAGCTCCACGGCGGACGCGCGGCGCTCTCGGACGGCCGAGGCGAGCGCGGCGAGCACCTCAGGCCGCCTTCGTCGCGACGAGGGACACGCGATGGATCGCCTGCCACTGGCCGGCGAAGAACGACCGCCGCCAAGCGCTCACGTGGAACCCCGCGGCCGCCGTCGACGCACGGCATCGACGAGACGCTCACGCCGATGGTCGCGGACGATCACCGCAGACGCGTTACGACCCGGCACGCCCATGACCCCGCCGCCCGGGTGTGTACCGGCCCCGCAGAGGTAGAGCCCCGCGATCGGTGTGTGGTAGTCCGCGTAGAACGGGATCGGCCGGAAGCTGAACAGCTGATCGGGTGTGAGCTCGCCCTGCATGATGTTGCCGCCGAGCAGGCCGAATCGCTCCTCGATGTCCCTCGGCGCCAGCACCTCGACGTGCTCGACCGACTCCTCGAGCCCGGGCGCGTATCTGCCGATCGCACCGAGCGCGCGCCTCGCGTACTCCTGGCGACCTCCCTCGTCCCACGAGCCTTCCCGCAGCTCGAGGGGACCGTACTGACTGAAGCCGAGCATCAGATGCTTGCCCGCCGGGGCCAGCGCGCCCTCGGGCTCGTGCGCCGTCGGGAACACGACCTCGATGTAGGGCTCCTGTGACATGCGCCCGTACTTCGCGTCGTCCCACGCGCGCTCCAGGTACTCGATGGACGGCGAGACGGCGACGAGACCCCGGTGCACGTCGCCGTCCTGATCCCACGACGTGAACTCTGGCAGCTTCGACAGCGCGATGTTCAGCTTCACGGATCCGCTGCGCGTGCGATATCGCCGGATGTCGCGAACGACGTCGTTCGGCAGACGCTCGGGCCCGACGAGGTCCAGATATGTGGTGCTGGGGTGCGCGCACGAGACGACGCGCTTGGCTCGGATCGCCGTTCCGTCGCTGAGCTCGACGCCCGTCGCTCGCCCGTGCCCGTTCACGAGGATGCGCGCGACGTCGGCCACTACGCGGATCTCGGCGCCGTTCGAACGGGCGGACTCGGCGATGGCGGCCGACACGCCTCCCATCCCACCTCGCACCCACCCCCAGGCGCCGGCGTGGCCGTCGATCTCGCCGATCCAGTGGTGCATCAGCACGTAGGCCGACCCGGGCGTCATCGGACCGCACCACGCGCCGATGATCGCCTGCGTCGCCATGGCCCCCTTGACGCGCTCGTCCTCGAACCATTCGTCGAGGAAATCTGCCGCGCTCATCGTGAACAACCGGATCGCCTCGTGGACGTCGCGGCCGGTCCACCCGCGCATCCGAGCCGCGGTCGCGACCCATCGAGGGACGTCGCGGATCTGCGCGTTCGGTGGGATCACGAACAGGAGGTCCTTGAGGAGCTTTGCGACACGGTCGAAGTACCGGTCGAATTCCAGGTAGGCGTCGGCGTCCCTCTTCGATAGCAGCCCGATGGCCGCGGCGTCGCGCGCGGCGTCGCCCCAGAGCGTCAACGACGTGCCGTCGGGGAACGGGACGAAATAGTCGGGCGTGACGATCGAGACGTCGTAGCCGAACCGCTTCAGCTCGAGCTCGTCGACGATGCGCGGCGGCATCAACGAGACGACGTACGAGGCACTCGAGACCCGGTAGCCGGGCCACGGCTCCTCCGTCGCGGCAGCGCCGCCGAGGACGGACCGGCGCTCGAGCACGAGCACGTCTAGGCCCGCCCTGCCGAGGTACGCCGCGCACGCGAGCCCGTTGTGCCCGCCGCCGACGACGACAACGTCGCGCTCGTCTCCCCTCACGGCGGCGGGAGCCTACTGAACGGCCGCTTCACGACGCAATCGCGCTCGCGCGCACCCGGTCCGCTCGAAGTACGGTCTGCACGACACGCGATGGGATCGATCCACCTGCGCGCCATCCGCAACGGGCTCGTCGCTGCCGTCCTCACCGCGACGGCGGGGTTCGCGTTGAACTGGGCGTTCGGAGACGACGGCGTGCCGGCCCCCGTGAGCTCGGGGACACGGGGTTCGTCGGCGGACTGCCGGCCGAGAGCCGAGCGAGTGGACCGCTCCGCGCTCCGCGGCCTCGCCGGCCGGTTCGTCGACGTGTGGCTCGACTCACCGGCCGACGGCTGGGCCGTCGGATCCGTGGGCGACCCCGAGGCGGACGCATCCGCGGTTCTGGCCCGATGGGACGGCTCGGCCTGGACGCCGTCGTCCGACGTCGGCGACACCTCCACTGTCGACGTCCTGCAGGCCGTGGACGGCACCGCCGCCGACGACGTCTGGGGCGTCGGATGGTCGAGCGACGGCGCCGGCCGGGATGCGCTCACCGTCCACTTCGACGGCTCCTCGTGGACCGCATCCGACGCGTGGCTCGACGCGGCGCTCTTCGACGTCCGGACGCTCACCGAGGACGACGTTTGGGCCGTCGGCTCCGCCGGCGATCCCGAGATCGTGAACGAGCGCGCCATCGCGCTGCACTGGGACGGATCGACGTGGACGCGCGCGCCGCTGCCGGTGGGCGGCGGCCGCAGCGGTCTGTTCGCGATCGCCGGCACGACCGGCGACCTCTGGGCCGTCGGATACCACCACCGCGGACCGCTGGTCCTGCGCTACGACGGGACAACCTGGACACGGACGGCCGACGTGGACGCCCGCGGCCCGCTCGACGCCGTCGCGACCGCCGACGCGACGGTCTGGCTCGCGGGCAGGAGCGTCCTTCGTGGCGACGGGTCGAACTTCACGCAAGTCGCGACGGCGCCCAGGCGCGGCCGCTTCTCGGCCATCGCCGCCACGGCGGCCGATCGCGCGTTCGCCGTCGGTTCGGTGGTCGGCGGCGACGCGTCGACGGCGCTCGCCGTCGAGCTCCGCGGTGGCGATGCGACGACGGCGCACGTGCGCGCCCCCGGGGACGATGCACTCGAGGCGATCGCCCTCGTCGGCGGCCACGTGTGGATCGCGGGATGGCACGCCTCGGCAAGCGGCGTCGTACCGCTCGTCGCCATTTTGCACGGCTGCTGAGCGCCGGCCCGACGCTAGGCCCCCGCGCGCTCGAAGACCCGTTCCCCGTCGACGAACGTGAGGTCGACGCGCGCGTCGGCGATCTCCCCGACCGGGTGCTCGAACGGATCACGGTCGAGCACGACGAGGTCCGCACGCTTGCCGACTTCGATCGACCCGGTGTCGTCGTCCAGGTGGTTCACGTAGGCGCTGCCCATCGTCGCCGCGGCGATCGCCTCGACCAGGTCCAGTCGCTCGTGGGGAAGGAACGGTCCGTCACCCGAGCCGTACGGATACTCGCCGGGCTCCTCCCGGTTGACGGCGACGTGGATTCCCCACATCGGGTTTGGGCTCGAAACCGGCCAGTCGCTTCCGAACGCCATCGTCGCCCCGCCGCGGAGAAGCGAACGGAATGGGTACTGCCAGGACGCGCGCTCCGGACCCAGGAACGGGATCGTGAGCTCGGACATCTGCGGCTCGTAGGCCGCCCACAGCGGCTGTGCGTTGGCCGTCACGCGCAGCGACCCGAACCGAGGGACGTCGTCGGGGTGCACCACCTGGATGTGGGCCACGTGATGCCGGTGGTCGTTGGGACCGTTCGCGGCGCGAGCCGCCTCGAACGCGTCGAGCGCGCCGCGCACGGCACGATCGCCGATGGCGTGCACGTGCACCTGGAACCCCTCCTCGTCGAGCGCGATGGCCGCCTCGCGGAGCTCATCCTCGTCGAAGAAGGCGATGCCCCGGTTGTCCGTCGCGTTTGCGGTCGGGTCGAGATACGGCTCGAGCATCGCGGCCGTGAAGTTCTCGCAGACGCCGTCGGCCATGATCTTCACGCTCGTGGCCGCGAACCGGCCGACGCGCGACCGATCGCGTCGCTCGCGGAGGGAGGGCACCTGCTCGAGCCCGTGCTCGCGCTCGAACCACAGGGCTCCGCGGACACGCCCCGTGAGCACGCCGCGCTCCGCAGCCGTCACGTATGCGTCGAACGAGTCCTGCATCGTCGAGTACTCGCCGACGATGGCGTCCTGCCATGCCGTCACCCCGAGCGAGTGCAGATATCCCTGTGCGATGAGCAGTCCCTCGATCTGCTCGTCGAGCGACGCTCGCGGGACGAGCCGTCGGACCAGGTTCATCGCACCCTCGTGCAGCGTTCCCGACGGGGCGCCGTCGGCGTCCCGCTCGATGCGCCCATCGGCGGGATCGAGGGTAGTCGCGTCGACGCCCGCGAGCTCGAGTGCGCCCGAGTTCACCCACGCGGCGTGGTTGTCGCGGTTGTTGATGAAGACGGGACGGTCCCGGACGATCTCGTCGAGGGCCTCGCGCGTCGGCGTCCCGCCGGGGAAGACGTCCATCGCCCAACCCCCGCCGAGGAGCCATGTCGCGTCGCGGTGCTCATCGGCGTATCGCTCGATGACCGCCCGGTACTCGCTCAGGCCGTGCGCCTGCGAAAGGTCGATCCGCAGTCGGTCGAGCCCGCCCGACGGCGCGTGCACGTGCGCGTCCTGAAAGCCCGGCAGGAGCAAACGACCGCGGAGATCGATCATCTCCGTCGATGGCCCCCGAAGGGCGGCCACGTCGCCGTCGGTACCGACCGCGACGATCCGGCCTTGGCGGACCGCGACGGCTTGCGCGCGGCGTCGGACGGCGTCGACCGTGAAGACGCCGCCGCCGGTGAAGACGACGTCCGCGCGCTCGTCGCCCACGTCAGGCGACCCGGGCGCCTTCCATGTACACGGCTTCGACGCGGCCGGGAAGCTTCTCGAGCTCGTACGGGTCGCCGTCGACGACGACGAGGTCGGCCAGCTTGCCGGGCTCGATCGTGCCCAGCCGGTCGTCGAGGCCCATCAGCTCCGCCGCGCTCGATGTGGCCGCGACGAGGGCCTGCGCCGGCGTGAACCCGTGCTCGGCCATCAGCTGAAGCTCGCGTAGGTTCGTCCCGTGCGGGGCGACCGGGCAGTCGGTGCCCATCGCCACCTTGACCCCCGCGTCGGCGGCGCGGCGGAACGCATCGAGCTCGGGCCGCCCGAGCCCGCGCATCTTCGCCCGGACGGGTTCCGGCACCGCCGGGTTGTTCGCGATGTCGTCGGTCGTATCGCCGGCCGTGAGCGTCGGTACGAGCCATGTGCCTCGTTCGAGCATGAGCTCGATGCCCTCCTCGTCGAGGTACGTGCCGTGTTCGATCGATCGGACGCCAGCGCGGACGGCGCGCTTGATCCCCTCTGCGCCGTGGGCGTGCGACATCACCCAGCGCCCGAGGTCGCCGGCGGTCCGTACGATCGTCGCGACCTCGTACTCGGTGAAGTGCGGCAGGTTCGGATCGTCGAGCGGGGAAAGGAATCCGCCGCTCGAGGCGATCTTGATCACGTCGGCTCCGGCCGCGACGACCTCCCGGACCTTGGCCTCGACACCCGCCACGCCGTCGCAGACACCGCTCGGCATCCCTGGGTAGACGACTCCCCACGGCGAAACCCCGCCGCTCGGCAGCGTCGCGTCGGCGTGGCCGCCGGTCATGCTCAGCATCTGCACCGAGATCTGCATGCGAGGGCCGACCAGAACGCCGTCCTCGACCGCGCGCTTGACGCCGAGATCGGCGCCGGCGGCGTCCCGGACGGTCGTGATGCCGCGGCGAAGGATGGTGAGGAGCGTCTCGGGGATCCGGAAGAACGCATACGAGAACGGGCGGTGCATCACGGCGGTCTCGTCGAAGTCGTCGTAGGTCCCTGCGACGTGGATGTGGCAGTCGAACATCCCCGGAATCAGGTGCCTTCCGGCGACATCGACAGCGTCGTCGGCGTCGAGGTCCGGGCCGACGTCGACGATCCGGCCGTCCTCGACGACGACATCGGCTTCACCGGGATCGGCGCCCGTGCCATCGAAGACGCGCCCTCCCCGAAACACCGTCTTGGTCACCCCGCCCTCCCCGATGCGCACGAGTCCGTCTCACGCGTCGCAAAACGACCATCCGCGACGGCGCGAGCCTACACTTCGCCCGACACCCGTTCGACTCGGAGGCGACGATGGACATCCGGCTGTCGCGTGGTGATCGCGAGCTGCAGGAGCGGGCGAGAACGTTCACCGATCAGCACCTCATCCCCCTGGAGCGAGAGTGCGAGCAGCGCGACGGCCTGTCCGCCGAGAGTCACGCAAAGGCGAAGGCCGCCGTCCTGGAGTGGGGATTCAACGCGATCAACCACGCGTCCAAGGACGGCGGACAGGACTACGACCTCTTCCAGCAGGCCCTGATCGAGGAGCAGTGGGGCCGCGCGACCGGCGCCCTGTGGGACGTGCCGTGGCGACCGTCGATCCCCCTTCGGATCGCGACCGAGGCGCAGAAGGACGAGTACCTACGCCCGGCGTGCCGCGGCGAGCGCCGCGACGCGTACGCGATCACCGAGGAACGCGCCGGGTCCGATCCCGCGATGGTCGAGACGACGGCGCGCCGGGATGGCGACGGCTGGGTGATCAACGGGACGAAATGGCACGTCACCTCGGGGGACGTCGCCGACTTCCTGCTCGTCCACGCGCATGTCGAGGGCGACCCGTCGAGGCCGACGGTCTTCCTCGTCGACAAGGACCTCCCCGGCGTGCGCGTCGTGCGGACACCGAAGTACATGCACACCTTCGTGTTCGAGCATCCGATCTTCGCGCTGGAGGACGTTCACGTCGGCCCGGACAGGGTTCTCGGAGAGGTGGGTCAGGGCTACGAACTCACGAAGGACTGGTTCGTCGAGGAGCGACTGATGATCGGCGCGCGCACGATCGGCGCCTCGACGCGGGCGCTCGAGGGCTCGCTCGAGTTCGCACGCGGGCGCGTGCAGTTCGGGACGCCGATCGTCGAGCATCAGGCGATCGAGTTCATGCTCGCGGACATGGCCGCGGAGATCATGGCGGCCAAGTCGATGCTGTATCGCGTCGCATGGCAGGCCGGGCGGGGCGACATGTCGCGAAAGGAGCTGCACGCGCTCGCGTCGGCGGTCAAGCTCGTGTGCTCCGAGACCGCCGGCCGCGTCGTCGACCGCGCCGTGCAGATCCACGGGGGGCGTGGATACATGCGCGAGCAGCCCGTGGAGCGCCTGTACCGCGAGCTCCGCGTCGACCGGATCTGGGAAGGGACCTCGGAGATCCAGCGGATGGTCATCGGCAACGAACTCCGCAAGCGCGGCGCGGGCGCGTACACCGGTTGGCCGGTATAACCTCCGCCCGGCCGACGTCTCGCGGCCGCTTGCCAAGACGGGCCGTGTCCTGCCATCTTTCGCCGGGCAGAGGGGGCGCACGTGGATACCCTTCATCGGATCGGCTCCGCCGTCGTCGCGCCGGTCGCGGCGGACGTCCGGCCGCCTCGCGTCGGCGTGATCCTCGCCGCCGGGCGCTCCGAGCGGCTGGCCTCGGTGACCGGGGGAGGCTCGAAGGCCGTCATGCGGGTCGCCGGGTTGTCGCTCGTCGAGCGCGCCGTTCGCACGTTGCTCGCCGCCGGCATCCGCGACGTCGTCGTGGTCGTGGGCCATGAAGCCGGGCCCGTCGCCGCGGTGGCCAAGCGAGCGGCGCCGGGCGCCGTCCGGGCCGTCTACGCGGAGCACTGGGAGCTCGGCAACGGCGCGTCGCTCGCGGCTGCCGAACGCTTCGCCGCCGAGGAGGACCTCTTCGTTCTCCTTACCGCCGATCACGTGTTCGGCGAGGGCGCGCTGGATCCGCTCCTCGCATGCAGAACGGCAGCGGTGCTCGTCGACCATGCGCCCGACCGCGACGCGTGGGCCGAGGGAACCCGCGTACGGCTTGAGGGCGACCTCGCCGTCGCGTTCTCGAAGGAGCTCGGCGACCCTTCGATCGACTGCGGCGCGTTTATGCTGTCGCCGGCCGTGTTCGATGCCCAACGCAACGCCTCCGCCCGCGGCGACGCGTCGCTCGCCGGCGCCGTGACGGAGCTCGTAGCCAAGACCGGCATCACGGCCGTCGAGCTTCCGCGCGACGTGTGGTGGCAGGACATCGATACACCAGAAGATTTGCGAAACGCGCGGCGCCTGCTTCGCGCTTCGCTCACGAGGGCTTCGGACGGACCCGTCTCCCGCCATCTGAACCGTCCGATCTCGACGCGACTGTCGCTCGCTCTGGCGCCGCTCCGGCCGCACCCGGACCTTGTGTCGCTCGTCGCGTTCGTCGTGGCGCTCGCCGGGGCAGGGTCGATCGCGACGGGGGCCGGAATCCTTGGCGGCATCCTCGTGCAGTTCGCGTCGATCCTGGACGGCACCGACGGCGAGCTCGCACGGCTTCAGCTGCGAACGTCACCGGCCGGCGCGCTGCTCGACGGCGTCCTCGACCGCATCGGGGACGCGGCGATCATCGCCGCGACGGCCGTGTGGGCCATTGACCAGGGCCGCGACGCCGAACTCGTCGCGATCGTCGCCGTCGCCGCCGCGACGGGCGCGATGCTGTCGATGGCGACCAAGGACCGGATCGCGGCGCTCGGCATCCCGCCACTCCCGGAGCGCGCGCTCGGGTGGCTGCTGGGCGGCCGCGACGCGCGGCTGCTGATCCTTGCGATCGCCGCGGCCGCGGGGGAACCGCTCGCCGGTCTGGCGGCGGTGGCCGTGACGTCGGCCGTGAGCCTGATCGTGCGCGTGCTCATGGCCCGTATGGCGGTGCACGTCGTCGACTCGCTTGCCGGGCGGCGGTAACTCCCCTACGTCCCGTTCAGGCAGCCGGCGACCTCGGCGGGAAGACCGGGAATCGTGAGCCCGGCGCCCCCGTCGACGAAGTCGTACGGCGTCCCCTCCCACCTCCCGGGAAGACCCGGATAGCTGCGGCGGACCGGGTCGGCGGCGTCGTACTGGAATCCGATCCAATCGGGTGACCGGAAGCCGTCGGTGTCATACGGAGCGACGGCCGAGACGCCCTGGCCGAAGCGGCGCGCCTCGACGAGAAACCGTCCCTGAAACGACGGGTCGCGGCGCGAGTACGCGCGCACGTACCACCGCTCGACGACGAGGATGTAGCCCTTGTCCGACGGCGGCGACTCGGGACCCGTGAAGTACCGGATGTCCGTGATGACCAGCGGGCCGCGGACGCCGGTCGCACGGCGGATCACGCCGATCGGAGACGTGAACTTCGGAGAGTTCTTCGCCGGCCTGACCCATCCGTTCACGCACGTGCTCGTCGACGGTCCGCGCCTCGGCGGCGGCGACGGGGGCGGGGAGGGTGGCGGCACCGGGGAGGAGGAGACGTCGAGGGAATCGCTCGGCGCGATCGGGGCCGAGGCCGGCGAGCTCGGGGAGGCGACGCCGGCATCCCGGTCGCAGGCGGACAGCAGCGCGGTCGCCGCGACCACGACCGTGGCCGCGAGAAAGCCGGATCGATGAACGAACACGCTGCGTCGCACGGGCCTCGCCGAGGATATCGAGGTTCGGCTGATAGGCTCGCGGCTCGTGCCCCGCCCGGACCATCAGCACGACTCTTTGGCCCAACCCGTCACGCGCCGCGGGTTCCTGCGTACCTCGGCGCTCGCACTCGCGGGCGCGACGGTGTACGCGTGCACTGGAGGAGGACGCAAACCGACGGCCTCGCTCACGACGAGCGCGTCGGTGATCGGTGAGCCGACCCGCTGGCCGATCAAGCGCGCCGTCTACCTGATGCTCGAGAATCGGTCGTTCGACAACGTCTACGGTCGCTTCCCCGGCGCGAACGGCACGAGGGTCGGCGTCATGAACGGCCGGGAGGTGCCGCTCCGCGACTGCCCGCACTGGCTGCCGGGCGACCTGCCGCACGACCGAGCCGCGCACCTCAACAACGTGAACGGCGGGACGTTTGACGGGTTCGGGACGGGGATGTTCGGCGATCCGTGGGCGTACACGCAGTTCAACGAGCGGCAGATCCCGAACTACTTCGCGTGGGCGCGCGAGTACGTCCTGTGCGACAACTTCTTCTCGTCCGTGGCCGGCCCGTCGTACCCCAACCACTTCTTCTTCGTCGCGGGTCAGTCCGGCGGCGCGATCGACAACCCCGAGAACATCGAGGTCCGCAACGAGGGGAACGGAGTTTTCAAGTCATGGGGATGCGACGCCGTCGGCGACAACGTCTTCGTCTTCGCCAAGGACCAGGCCGGCAACCTCACGAAGCACGACACATGCTTCGAGTTCGTCACCGTCCCGGAGCAACTCGACGCCGCCGGGGTGTCGTGGGCCTACTACGCGGCGTCGCCCGGACAAAGCGGATACTTCTGGAACGCGCTGAACGGCGTCGGGAACGTTTTCCACTCCGAGCTGTACCGACCGGGCGACACCATCCGGCCCGTCGATCGTCTCGTACACG
This sequence comes from Actinomycetota bacterium, assembly GCA_046724395.1. Lineage (GTDB taxonomy): Bacteria > Actinomycetota > UBA4738 > UBA4738 > HRBIN12 > DATAEU01. The sequence continues at coordinate 10,277 of JBKOWM010000070.1, read as the reverse complement.
ACATCGAGGCCGACCGTCTGCCGGCGGTGACGTGGATCACGCCGCGGTTCGAGCTGTCTGACCATCCGCCCGAAAGCACCTGCTTTGCGCACGATTGGCTGACGGGCGTCGTCAACGCGCTGATGAAGAGCCCATCCTGGGAGCACACGGCGCTGTTCGTCACCTGGGACGAATGGGGCGGTTTCTACGACCACGTCGAGCCGCCGGTCGTCGACGACGTCGGACTGGGGTTTCGTGTGCCGATGCTCGTGCTGTCGCCCTACGCGAAGAAGGGCTACGTCGACGACGCGGAAGGCGAGTTCTCGACGCCGCTCAAGTTCATCGAGGACAACTGGGGGCTCGACCACCTCACGCAGCGGATCGAGCGGACGCACAACTTCGAGCACGTCTTCGACTTCTCGAAACGCCCGCGCAACCCGATGATCCTGCCGACGATCGGGTCGTGCTACGGCACGCCGTGGCGGTATCCGGGCGACGATTACCCGGGATGGCCGCCCGGCACGACGCCCGAGCCCGACATGTTCGTGTAGTCGCGCATCGGCCGCGGCAGCGTCCCATCGCGTCACGCCATGTCAGCCGGGCGCCGGGGTCGGTGCCGGGATGGACCGCGGTGGGTTCGTCAGCGACCATCCGAGGAGAAGCATGAGCGCGACGAGCGTGAGCGACCCCACAGCCTCGGTCGTGGAGATCGAATCCGACGAGCATCCGGCTTCGGTCGTTCCCCGCGGCATGGAGCGATCGTCCATCCGGATGATCGGGCCGTCGACGAATCGGCTCGCTTCGAGCGCGACCGTTCGCCCCGTGGCGCCGATGCGCGCCCAGCAGACGGGGTCCTGCCGCAGGAAAAGCGCGAACAGCGCGAGCGTTCCGACGGCGACCGACACGACGACCGTCGTCCCGGACCGCACGACTCCGGTGCCGCCTCCGGCAACGCGTACGGCGGCGACGAAGAACAGGACAGCCGGCACGAAGAACACGAGACCGACGCCCGAGACGAGTCCGACCGTCCCCAGAACGAGGTCGAGGACGCCCGCCGCGACGAGAAGCGACGGCCGTCCGCGGACGCCGACGAACCCGAGCATCGCGGGGGAAAGGAAGACGACCGCGAACGCTATCGTTCCCGCGATCTGCGCCGATCGCTCGATCGGTGTCGAGCCCACCACCCGCAGCGCTGCGACGCCGATGCCGAGCGCAACCGACAGGGCGATCGCGGCGATCGCGACTCGGGGTGTGCCCGACCGCGTCGGCGACATCACGCCCACCTCCGCCTCGAGCGTAGCGCGGGATCAGCCGGTCGGTCGCGGCAGGACGAGGGCGTCGACGGCGACGCAGCCGTCGGGGCCGCAGATCATCGGGTTCACGTCGAGCGCGTCGAGATGCTCGCCGAGGTCGGCGGCCAGCCATGACATCGAGACGAGCGCCGCCACGATCGCGTCGACATCGGCGGCCGGGTGACCGCGGACGCCGTCGAGGAGCCTTCGGATGCGAAGGCGGTCGACGAGTCGCCTCGCCCTGGCCTCGTCGAGTGGCGGTATCGCGAGCTTCCGATCGCCGAGGACCTCGACGAGCACCCCGCCCGCGGCGACGAGCACCAGCGGCCCGAACTGTTCGTTTCGCACCACGCCGAGCGCGACCTCGACGCCGGCCGGCGCCATCGTCGCGACCGTGACGTCCGGCCCGAGAGATGACGACATCGACGCGTACGCGATCTCGAGGGCGTCGTCATCGGCGATGCCGAGACGGACGCCGCCGACGTCTGACTTGTGCTGAACGCCGCCGGCCGCCGTCTTGAGGGCGACCGGCCAGCCGAGCCGCACCGCCGCCGCTTTGGCTTCGTCGAGGGACGACGCGCGAGCGGTCTCGACGACGGGAACGCCATAGTCGGCGAGCAGCGCGAGGCAGTCGGGCTCGTCGAACGGCTGCGCGTCGACGAGCCGCGCGATCCACCGGTCGCGTACCTCTCGCGACGCCGGGGAAGACCCCGTCTGGGACGGGAGGGCGCGGTGATCGCGGTAGTCGAACAGATGCCGGATCGCGGCGAGTCCCGTGGTCGTCCCCTCGAGCACGGGAATGCCGGCCCCCTCGAGGGCCTTCACGTCGTTGCGGTCGATGCCGCTCGAGAAGCTCGACAGCATCGCGAACGGCTTCGACGTCTCGGCGAAGACCTCCGTCGCCATCCCGATGTACCCCATGTCGGGGCTGTCCTCCGTCGTGAGGTCGACAGCGAACGCGAGCGCCGCGGCGTCCGCGTCGTCGAGCAACGCCCGCATCGAGCCGGCGATGACCTCGCGCGCGTCGCGACCGGTGCCCCAGAAATCGAGCGGGTTCACCGGCAACAACCCCTCGTCAAGCAGCGCCTCTAGACGCTTCGTCGTCTCGTCGGAGATCTGCGCGAACCGGACGCCCGCTTTCGCAGCGGCGTCGACCAGGAGCGCCCGCTCCCCACCCGAGTCGTGAACGCTCGCAAGGCCGCCCGCCCCCGCCCGGCGCCCACTTGCGAAGACCGCCAACGTGTCCGCCAATTCGTCGAGGTCGTCGACGCGCAGCACGCCGTGGCGTTCGAACAGGGCCTCGTACGCGCCGTCCTCGCCGGCAAGGGCGCCCGAGTGCGCGCTGATCATCCGGCGGGTGAGCGCCTCGCGTCCGACCTTCAGCGCGACCACCGGCACGTCGCGCTCCCCCGCCCGTTCCAGTGCCCTCGAGAAGCGCGCGGGATCGCGGACCGTCTCGATGAACAGCCCGATCGCCCTCGTCCCGTCTCGATCGAGCGCGTACGCCATGTAGTCCGCGGTGGTCGTAACGAGCTCCTGTCCGGCCGAGACGGCCAGGTCGAATCCCAGGCCGCGGTCGTTGTGCAGCATCGCTGAGAACGCCGATCCCGAGTGGCTGATGAACACGAGGCCGCCGGGACGCAGGTCCTTCGGCTCGTAGAACCCGAGCGCGCGCACGCGCTCGGCGATGTTCGCGAAGCCCATGCCGTTGCCGCCGCAGATCGGCATTCCGGCGTGGCGAGCGATCGAGGCGAGCCGCTCCGTGAGCGGGGGAATATCGAGTCGTGGCGTCTCGTACCCGCTGGCGAAGATGACGGCCGACCCAGCACCGGCGTCCACGGCCGCCCTCAGCTGCTCCTCGAGCAGCGGGTTCGCCAACGCGAGGATGACGACATCGACCGGCTCGCCGATTTCGCCGAGGCTCGGATAGCAACGCCAGTCGAGGACGTTGTCGTACTTGGGGTTCACCGGGAAGACGCGACCGTCGAACCCGCCCTCTCGGAGCTCGACGAGGCTCTGATGGCCGACGGTGCCCTCGCGCACACTCGCGCCGACCACGGCGATCGACCGAGCCTCGAGCATGCGCCGGACCGCGGTGGCCCGAGCTGCATCGCCATCTGGGCCGTTCGGGGGCCCCGCGCTCACGCCGACTCCGGCTCTTTGCGGCCCTGGCCGGCGATCACCTCACGATTGCTGCCGGCTGCGCGACGCGACGACCTTGTCCTTCTTCGCCTGGCGGAACGCCTGCCAACCCGGAATTCCGCACACGCCGCCACCCGCGTGCGTCGCGGACGAGCCGTGGTACAGGCCCTTAATCGGCGTCCGGTAGTCGGCGTATCCGGGCGCCGGGCGCATGTGGAACAGCTGATCCACCGAGAGCTCGCCGTGGAAGATGTTGCCCCCAATGAGGCCGACGTCCTGCTCCATGTCGTACGGACCGATGATCTGCCGGTCGATGACGGACGCCTTGAAGTTCGGCGCGAGCTCGTTGTAGCCGTCGAAGATCCGGTCCGCATACTCCTCGAGCTCCTTGCGATGCGGCTCCTTGTTCCAGTCGTCGGGGACCCACTGCGTGTACATGGAGAAGAAGTGCACGCCCTCGGGCATCAATTCCTTGTCGAGTGTCGTCGGAATGACGCCATCGACGAACGGGCGCGTCGAGGCCTTGCGTCCCATGTGCGCGTCCTGGAACGCCTCCTCGGCGTACTGCGGCGAGAAGCAGAGCTCGACGGAGCCGGTGTGATGATCCTGCTGGTTCGTCCCCGGGTCGGCGATGAAGTCGGGCAGCTCGCTGATCGCGACGTTGATCTTCACCACGCCCGACCGCGTCTTCCACCGCTGGATGTCGCGGACGAACGTCTGCGGCAGTTGGCTCCGATCGATGAGATCGAGGAACGCGATCTTCGGGTGGATCGTCGTGACGCCGACGGGCGCGCGCAACTCCTCGCCGCCCTCGAGCACGACGCCGCGGAACCGTCCGCCCTGTGTCAGGATCTTCTCGACTCTCGCGTTCGTTCGGATCTCGGCTCCGAACGACTCGGCGGCACGACGGCAAGCCGCCGAGACGGCGCCCATGCCGCCCTGCTGGTATCCCCACGAGCCGAGGTGCCCGTCGCCGACGTCGCCGATCGAGTGATGCAACATCACGTACGCGGTCCCGGGTTCGTCCGGTCCCGCCCAGGTGCCGATGATGCCGTTGACCGTAAGCATCCCCTTGATGGCGTCGGACTCGAACCACTCGTTCAGCAGATCCGAGACGCTCATCGTGAACAGCTTCGTGACGTCGCCGACGCCGCGAACGCCGAGCTTGCGAGTCCTCCACGCCGTCGCGATGGTCTCGATCAGGTCGCCGGGCGCCATCGATCCGAGCTTCGGCGGGACGCGCAGCAGCAGCGGGCCGAGGACGTCGGCGACGTTCTTGAGCCACGCCTCCCACTCCGGCATCGCGTCGGCGTCCTTCTTCGAGAACTTGGCGATGCTCTCGTACGAGCGTGCGGCGTCGTCGGCGTACACGGTGATCGAGCGCCCGTCCGGGAACGCCTGGTAATACGGGCCGAACGGAACGACGTTGTACCCGTGTCGGGCGAGCTGCAGCTCCCGGATGACCGTCGGCGGCATCAGGCTCATCACGTACGAGTAGGTCGAGACCTTGAAGTCGGGATGGTCGGGCCACGGGCTGCTCGTGTCGGCCGCACCGCCGGTGCGGTCGCGCCGTTCGAGAACGACGGTCCGGGCCCCCGCCTTCGCGAAGAACCCCGCGCTGATGAGACCGTTGTGCCCCCCGCCAATGACGATGGCGTCGTACGTGTTGGCCATGGAGCCGTCACCCCTTCCGATCGTGGCCCCTCGCCCCTCCGGGCGCAAACGGCCGCATTCTCCCGCACGTTTGAACGGCCAGTCAAGCCGCATGCGCGCTCAGACGCATTGACACCGCAGCGAAACGGCGTATCGTCCGCTGAACGGACGTTCAAGATCGGCCTCGCGGGCCCGTCGACTGACCGCCGTTCAGGACCCGAGGGGCCCGGAAAGGAAGACGCAGCGTGACGACTCGCCCCAGGCCGCCGAAGGATCGCCACCAGGAGATCCTGGACGCCGCGGCGCGGGTCATCACCGAGCGAGGGCTCGCCGAGACCCGGATCTCGGACGTGGCCGAGACCGCCGGGGTATCACCCGGGCTCATCCTGTACTACTTCGAGTCCAAGGACCGGCTGCTCTCGGAGGCGCTGATGTACGCCAACGACCAGTTCTATCTGCGGATGTCGCGGGAGATCCGCCGCATCCCGAGCGCCCCCGAACAGCTCCGCCGGCTCGTCGACCTGTCCGTCCCCGGATACCTACCGGAGTACGGCCGCCTCGACGAGTGGGCGCTCTGGATCGAGGTGTGGGTCCGCGCGCTCCGGGACCCGCAGATGGCCAAGGACCGCGAAGCGCTCGACCAGCGGTGGCGCCAGTCGATCGCCGACATTATCCGCGCGGGGCAGGCCGCCGGAGAGTTCCTCCCGGGCGACGCAGACGAGCTCGCACTTCGCGTCGGATCGCTGATCGACGGCCTGGCGATCCAGGTCATCATGAACGACAGCCAGGTGACGCCGCACCGGATGCACCGCGCGTGCATGGAGGTCGCGGCGCGCGAGCTCGGCTTCGAGCTCGAACCGGCACCGGCGTAGCGCCCAAGGTCGAGCCGACTGTTCGCCGACGCGGTCACGTGTGCGGCGGCGGTCCGTCAACACGTGACGTGCAGGATCGCGTTCGTGCCCTCGGGCGTTCGCGCGAGCTCCTCGATCGCCTCGCGCGTCGGCGCGACGAACAGATCGACACCGCGGCGCTCGGCTTCAAGAACGACCTCGTCGACCACCGGCAGGCGGCCATCGGCACCCGTTCCGACGACGAGGCGCCGGCAATTCCAGGGGATGTCCTCCGCCGACGACAGCGGGGTGTGCCCATACCGGGATCGCAGAGGCTTGGACGGCCCCTTCCTCCGCTTGCGGATGCGGCCGCGGTCGATCACCACGTCATGCTCGTAGGTCGTGCCGCCGATCTCGATCGAGCCGAACTCGAATCCGATCATTTGGACTCCGCCACGCCGTGCAGTCTCTCACGTTCGGTGCTCGGGCGGTGCGTTTGGTCGGCCTGGAGGCGGCGGGTCCCGGTCGTTAGCGGCTCGCGATTCAAACGATATTTCCGTCAGCCGTAGGTCGCGCGTTATGGCGGGGAGTCCCTGTGCAGCGCATGATTGAAACCTGTGTGCAGATGCGATCTTCCCTCATCGAAGTCGCAGCGCGCTGGCTCTTCACCGGGCTTCGCCGGGATGATGGCCGGATCCGCGATCGCGCAAGCCGACCGATACGCGAGCGGCTCTCGGCCGCCATCGTCTTGGCGCTCGGGGTCGGTGGCCGTGCGTTGAAGCCGTGAAGTCACCTCTCCCCTATCTGCGGTTCATGGTGAACGACCCGATGCGGTGGCGCGACCACGCAGTCGATACAACGACAGGGGAAGACCCAATTTCGTTCCATCGCCGGCTTCCGGGCTATCAACAGACGCCAGTGCGATCGCTCCCGCGGCTCGCCGCCATGCTGGGCGTGGGAGAGATCTGGGCCAAGGATGAGTCCTCTCGGCTGGGGCTGCCCTCGTTCAAGATTCTCGGGGCGTCTTGGGCGGCTTATCGGGCGATCTGCGAGCGGCTGGGAGGGCAGCCCGACTGGCAGACGACCGATGAGCTGAAGAGCGCCCTGGAACCTCATCGACCTCTCATCCTTCGCACCGCCACGGACGGCAACCATGGTCGTGCCCTCGCATGGTTCGCGCGTCGGGTGGGACTGCGCGCCGAGGTCCTCGTTCCCGACGGGACGGCACAAGCCCGGATCCGAGCGATCCGGGCGGAAGGCGCGGCCGTAACGGTCGTGGACGGCTCCTACGACGATGCCGTCCGACGGGCGGCGGTATGCGATCGCCGGACCACGCTCGTCATCTCGGATACCTCGTGGCCGGGCTACGAGACGATCCCGACGTGGATCATCGAGGGCTACGGCACGATCTTCCGTGAGGCGGGTCATCAGTTGCCTTCGACGCCGGATGTCGTAGCCGTGCCCCTTGGGGTCGGCGCTCTCGGCGCCGCGGCCGCTGAATGGGCGCGAGGGAGTGGAAGCGTCCAGTCGATACGGCTCCTCGGCGTCGAGCCGGCGACTGCCGCGTGCGTGCTTGCCTCCGTCTCCCGCGGGCGCCCTACGAACGTTCCGGGGCCGCATCGCTCCATCATGGCCGGACTGAACTGCGGGATGCCGTCGCTCGTCGCGCTGCCGTCAGTGGCGTCGACCTTCCGGACGTTCGCCGCGATTGACGATGCGCTCGTCTGCGACGCTATGCGGGTCCTGGCGAGCGAAGGTGTCGAGGCAGGCGAAACCGGCGCTGCGGCGCTCGCGGGTTTGCTGGCGGTGATGCACCACGCTCCGCGGCTCGTCGCGGCACTGGGGTTGGGGGCGAGCGCACGAGTCCTTCTGCTCATCACCGAAGGTGCAACCGACCCGCACGCCTATGACCGGATCGTGGGCGCATCGGCCTAACGGCGAGGCTGATGCATCCGGCGTATCGGAATGCATCGTTCCCGCGTGCCATGCGAGACGTTCGCGCATTCACCGCGGCCGCCGGTGCTCGCGGGAGTGCCTGAGCACACGATCGCCGATCGGACATACGCTCGAGGGATGCGCCTTCGCGGATCGCGACGGACGAACCTCGCGCTCGCCGCGGCCGTCCCGGCCGCGCTGCTGACCGGGGCACTGGCCTTCGCGACGGGAGCGGAATGGGTCGGATGGATCGCCGGTGCGCACGCGGCGGCGGGACTCGCGCTCGTACTCGTGTCGCCATGGAAGACCGCGATTGCGCGGCGTGGGCTGCGTCGCCGCCCGGGCCCGCGATCGTGGCCGTCGGTCGCGCTCGGAATGTCCATCGTCGTCACGGTCTCGACGGGGATCCTGCATTCGACAGGGCTCGCCCGAACGCTCGGAGCGGTGACCGCGATGCAGGCGCACGTCGCCGCGGCGCTCGCGTCGATCCCGCTGTTCGTCTGGCACGTCGCCGCCCGGCCGGTCGCGCCTCGGCGCACGGATCTCTCGCGCCGCACAGTTCTCCGGGCGGGGATGCTCGGAGGCGCCACGCTTGCGAGCTACGGAGCCGTCGCGGTCATCATGAGCGGCTTGTCGCTCCCCGGCGCAGACCGTCGGGGGACGGGGTCATACGAGGTCGCCTCGTTCGATCCGGGCCGGATGCCGGTGACGCAATGGCTGAACGATGCCGTGCCCGCGGTCGACCCGAGCCGGGGCCTGGAGGTCCTCACACCGGACGGCGCCCGGCGCTGGTCGCTCGACGAGCTCGCGAGGTTCGACGACGACGTTCGAGCGGTCCTGGACTGCACGGGAGGGTGGTCCTCGACGCAGGAGTGGCGGGGCGTTCTGCTGTCGCGCCTGCTCCCTGGCGACAACGAAACGCGAAGCATCCTCGTCCGGTCGGAGACGGGCTACTCGCGCCGCTTCCCGGTATCGGACGCCGATCACCTGCTCCTGGCGCTTCGCGTCGGCGGAGCACCGCTCTCGCTCGGGCACGGCGCGCCGATGCGAATCGTCGCGCCCGGCCGCCGCGGCTTCTGGTGGGTCAAGTGGGTGACGTCGGTGGAGGCCGCGTCCACGCCGTGGTGGTGGCAGCCGCCGTTCCCGCTCTCCTGACTCGCTCGATGATCTCGGCGTCGCGACGCTCTGAAAGCGGCGCGGACCGCTCAGCCGGCGAGCGCTTGGGCGCCGCGCTTCGCCAGCTGAGCGAACACGATGTTCCGCTGTATCTCCGACGTACCCTCCCAGATGCGATCGACCCGGACCTCGCGGTAGAAGCGCTCGGCCACGTTCTCGCGCATGTAGCCCCGCCCGCCGAAGATCTGAACCGCTCGGTCGGCCACGCGGCCGACCATCTCGCTCGCGTACAGCTTGACCATGGAGCAGTGCGCGTGCTGGACCTTGACGTCGACGCCGTCGTCGATCTCCTGCGCCAGCCGATACGTCATCAGGCGCGCCGCCCAGAGCTCGGTCAGTGAGTCGGCGAGCATGTGCTGGATCGCCTGGAACTCGGCGATTGGCTGCCCGAACTGCACGCGCTCCTTGGCGAACGCGGTCGCGTCGTCGATCAACCGCTCGGCGGCACCGCAACACCTCGCCGCGATCATCAGGCGCTCGTATCGGAACCACGCGTACGTGAAACCCATGCCGTCGCCCTCGGCGCCGACGAGATTGGCGGAGGGAATCCGAACATCGTCGAAATCCAGGATCGCGTGGTGGTGCGCGTACGTGTGCGAATACGGCGGATCGGCAACGAGCTTCATCCCGGGCGTCGGGTTCTCGACGATGAACAGCGCGTGCTCCCCCTCGTGCTCACCGCCGAGCAGCTCGCCCTGGAAGAACACGATGTGTGCCCTGTTGAACGATGTGACGTGCCACTTCCGGCCGTTCAACACGTACTCGTCGCCGTCCCGCTTCGCGGTCGCCTCGATCGCATTGACATCCGAGCCGGCACCGGGCTCGGTGATCGCGTAACACTCGTGCATCTCGCCGCGGACGATCGGCTTCAGGTACCGCTCGATCTGATCGCGGTCGAAGACCTCGACGGCCCACCGCGGCCCCGTGGACAGGATCCACCCCAGGGCGTTCGTGACACGGCCGAACTGCTCCATCACGAGCACCTGCTGGAACATCATGAGGCCGTCGCCACCGAGCTCCGTCGGCATGTTGATCGCCGACAGCCCGAGATCCCGAAGCATCTGCTTCTGCCGGTCCTCGACGCCGGGCGGGAGCTCCCCACCGTGCAGCTCGGCGTGCTGCTCGAACGGGATCAGCTCGGTGTCCACGAAGCGGCGCGCCTTGTCCTGAATCGCCTCGTCCGCGTCGGTCATCGGGTAGGCCATCACGGTCACCTCCGCGCGGAGCATACGCGGTGTTCCGAACGGCGGACCCAGGATCGATATCGCGA
>JBKOWM010000017.1:0-2798 GCA_046724395.1 Actinomycetota bacterium | reverse complement strand
ACTTCATGCACCTGATCTCCGAAAAGAAACTGATCTACGCGGTCCTCTTGCTCACCGCGGCCTTCTTCGCCGCGCTACTGGCCCTTCCCGTTCTGACCGTCCACGACGGCTTCTGGATACGCTGATGAGCCTCCGGTGGGTCCATGCGGGGCTGATCCTCCTCTCCGCGGCGCTCGCGGTGCTGTTCGGTGTCTGGTGCCTGTCGGTGTATGGGCGTCAGCACGGCGTCGGCAGCCTGGTCGCGGCCCTCGCGGCTTTCGCCGTATCGTTCGGCCTGGTTGCGTACGACTCGTGGTTCCTGCGCAAGACGAGGACGCTGCGATGAAGAAACTGAGACGAGTCTTTGCGGCGGCGGTGGCCGTCGTGATCGGCGGTAGTTCGAGCCTCCTCGCCTGCCCGATGTGCTTCGGCGCGGAGGAGACCTCGATGATCGACGGGGCCAAGCTCGGCATCATCGTGATGCTGGCCATCACGTTTGCAGTACAGGGCGGGTTCGTGGGTTTCTTTCTCTATCTCCGCAAGCGCGCGAAGTGCAATGCGGACCTCGAGCTCGACACTGAATGGTCGGAGCTCCAGAGAGCGTCGAGATGAACACTGACTGGCTCGGACTTCCGGCGCTCGCCTCGGCTCACGGCGGGCAGATCGACGGCCTGATCGCCTGGATCCATGTGTTCATGCTCGTCTTGTTCGTCGGGTGGGGAGGATTCTTCCTCTACGCCCTGGTCCGGTTCCGCCGATCGCGGCATCCGGTGGCGAACTACACGGGGGTCAAATCGCACACGTCGAGCTATCTCGAGGTAGCCGTGGCCGTCGTCGAAGCGATTCTCCTGGTCGGATTCTCGATCCCGATCTGGGCCGCGAGGGTCGACCACATTCCGCCGGAGACCGAAGCGCTGGTCGTTCAGGTCACCGGCGAGCAGTTCGCCTGGAACGTCCGCTATGCCGGACCTGACGGGGTATTCGGCCGGACGGACATCAAGCTGATCGACGTCCAGACGAACCCCCTGGGAGTCGATAGATCCGATCCTGCCGCGAAGGACGACGTCACGACTCTCAATCAGCTCTATCTGCCCGCGAACAAGCCGATCATCGTGAAGCTCAGGAGCAAGGACGTCATTCACAGCTTCAACCTGACCGAGTTTCGCGTGAAGCAGGACGCCATCCCCGGCTTCACGATCCCCGTCTGGTTCGTCCCCGACGTCACGACCGCGGAGATGCGAACCCGAACACGGAACCCCGAGTTTCAGTTCGAGATCGCCTGCGCGCAGCTCTGCGGTCTGGGCCATTACCGGATGCGGGGCTTCGTCACCGTCCTGAGCCCTGAGGAGTTCCAGAAGTGGATGGAGGCGGAAGAGGCCAAGCTCAAGGACCAGGGCGCGGACATCTGGCGCTAGTCACTCCTGCCCGAAGATCTTCGGGGTCGGCATTCGCGCGCGGATCTTCTCCAACTCCTCGGCGGTGACACGCCTGATGCCGTTTCTACGGCAGGAATCCTCCACAGCCCTGACGACCATGCCCCGGACGAACGCGGGGATCTTCTTCATGCGCGCCGCGGCCGCATCGTCCCACACGATCGTTGTCGGCGATTCGGGGCCGTACTCGATTGCGGAAGCCCCAATCGCCCCGGAGACGGCCGCAGTGCCGTGGAGGTTGAGAAGGGGAGAGCCCGCGAACTTTCCCGGAGTGTGGGTGCAGAGCGGATCTTCGGCCATCAGATCGCCGGTCATCCCGTAGGCCCGGGCGCGGCAACCGCCGCAATGCGCATTCATCTCGCACGCTCCGCATCGCCCGCCGAGCGAGGTGCGGCGTCGAATGTCACCGAACAGCCCCGAGGACGTCCAGAGGTCTGCGAGACTCGAGCTGCGAAGGGTCCCCGCGAAGACCGGGAGATAGGGGCACGGGGTGACATCTCCGTTCGGCCGTATCCCCATGTAGTGCGTACCGGCCGGGCACCCGCCGGCGCCTCCGGAGTAGGTCCTGATCGGCGACGAACCGGGCCACGAGGGCTTGCGCTTAGCCGGGTCGAACGGAGTCCTTGCCGATTCGGTATCCGTCGGGATTCCATCGCTCTGCGCGCCTGCATTCTCCAGCACGGTCTTGATGTAGTGCGGAGCGCACTTCGCGTTCACGAGCATCCGGCCGTCGTACTTCCGCTGGATCCGATAGAGCGAGGCGAGAACCTCGTCGTACTGGGCGGGGGTGATGTCCGACACGAACTGCCCGCGCCCCGCAGGTACGAGGAAGTAGAGGTTCCAGACCTTGGCGGCGAGCCGATCGTGCGCGAAGTCAGCTATCGCGTCGAGCTCGCCGAGATTGTGCGAGCCCGCTGTCGTCTGCACGATGAAGGGGAGCCCGGCTCTGTTGAGGATCTCCGCTCCCTCCACCGTGTTTCGCCAGGCGCCGCGCACTCTCCTGAAGCGGTCGTGACGATCGGGATCGAGAGCATCGAGGGAAAGGGAGAGTCCCCGCGCTCCGGCGTCGGCGAGGCGCTGCGCCACGTTCTCCGTAATACAAACGCCGTTGGTGCCGACGACGACCCAGAGTCCACGCTCCGCCGCGCGCCGGACGATCTCGAGGATGTCGCGCCGTAAGAGCGGCTCGCCGCCCGTCAGGATCGTCAGGCATTCAGGCGCGAACGCGGCGATTTCGTCGATAACCCTGAAGCATTCCTCGGTGCCAAGCTCGCTCCGATCGGCGAAGTTCTCCGTGGCGACCAGAGGCGTGCCGCCGGCGTCGAGATAGCAGTGCTCGCAGGCGAGGTTGCAGCGGTAGGTGAGATTCCAGGAGATGACGTAGGG